>NZ_CP077087.1:3908863-4225681 GCF_014268495.2 Pseudomonas monsensis
GGTTCTGATAGCGCTCGTAAATCGCCTTGGTCTGCTTGAGCTGGGCCTGGGTCGCGCGTTTTTGCGCTTGCAGGTTCTCTTCATCGACCTGGGCCTGACGCAGGGTGTTCTGCAGCACCAGCGGATCGATTTCCGCCAGCCACTGGCCCTTTTTCACTTTGTCGCCGACCTTGACCTTGAGCGACTTCAACTGGCCGGAGACCTGCGCGCCGACATCCACCTGTTTGATCCCTTCGAGCACGCCGGTGGCCAGCACCGCGTTCTCGATATCATCCCGCTCGACCGTGGCGGTCAGGTACTGCGGTGCCTCGGCCGGTGCCTGCACCGTGTAGAACACCAACCCGGCCACCGCCGCCAGTGCCAATCCCATACCGACTTTGCGCAACTTCGACTTTTCCATAAATGACCACAAGTCCGTTCAGGGGTGAGCCCGGCCAGCGGCCGGGCTCCTTTTTAAAAAACAATATTCAGGACAACACTTTGCCCACCGGCACCGCCAAGCCGTCATGCCACCACGCCGCGAAGCTGAAGACGTTGGGCGCCTTGAGAATCGTGAAATGGTTGCCCGGCCCGTACCACACGGCGAGGTCGTTGACATGACGCTGCCAGCCTTCAAGCATCGCCGCCTGCTCGCGCTGATTGCCCCACGCGTCCAGGGTCGGATCATCGACCAGCACCAGCCGCACCGGCCCGGTGTAGGTCAGTGGCGGTTGATAGACCGTGCGCAGCGCCGTGGCGAAGGTGCGCACCGGGCCGTGCATCGCATCCGGCGCCGCGCGCTCCGACAACACGCCGGCGCGGACCATGCCGGCATGCAGCAGGCGCAGTTGCGTGGCGTCATCGGCGTTGACGAAGGCCTGCGGATCAATGCCCAACGACTTGCCGCTGGACAGTTGCAGCGTGTCGATCAAGCGCTGCAGCGCCGCCGTGCCGGTATACGGCTTGCCTGCCGTGCCGTTGCCGCCCGGCGCCTCGCTGTCGATCAACGTCAGCGACGCCACTTCACGTCCCTGCGCTTGCAACTGCGCAGCCATGGCATGCGCGACCCAACCGCCGAACGAATGGCCGATCAGGTGCACCGGGCCTTGCGGGTATAGCTGCTCGATGGCTTGCAGATAGAACGCCGCAGCCGCCTCGACCTGACTGTGCGGCACGCCGATGCCGTCCAGCCCCCGCGGTTGCAGGCCGATGATCGGCCATTCCGGGCCAATGGCTTCGGTCAGGTGAATAAACCCCGTGACGCTGTCACCGGCCCCCGGCACACAGAAAATCGGCGCATGTCCCAACTGTCCGGTCTGGATCGTCAGGAGCGGCTGGTACTGTGCAGGCTCAGGGGGTTGCACGGCGTCCAGCGCCTGCGTGATGGCCTGCCCCAACGCCTGGATATGCGGCGCCTTCATCATGGTGCGGTGATCGCCGGGGATGTCGATGCAGTGCAGCCAATGGCTGGCGAACCGCGCTTCCCAACCCCGCGTCGGGCTGGGCAGAGACTGCCCGTCCATCAGCTCCTGAGCGCGGAACAGATGGATCGTCTGGCTCGCCGGGCTGACCCGGTAATGCGCCAGTGCCAGGCGATGCGCCGCTTCGCGATCAAAGTAATGCCGGGCATCCGCGGCGCTGACCGTGGCCAGCTCCGGATCGGTCAAGTGCTGTGCCAGGCAACGCTGGAACAACTGATCGAAATCCATTGCGCCGGCGACGTCTTCCAGCGCCTGCACCGCCGCCAGTGCGCTGGCGCCGTCGGCACCGAGCATCAGCGAACGGCCACGGCAATGGCCAAGCAACTGGCGCTTGTCCAGCCCCTCGCCACTCCACAGCGCCTTGTCCTGCGCCAGCGAGTTGGGCGCGTAGCTGTCGAGCAGGCCGATGAAGTCCACCACCTGATCCTGACCGAGCAACTGCTGGGCGACCTCATGGGCCAGTACGCCACCGAACGACCAGCCCGCCAGCCGATACGGCCCCTGCGCCTGCACCGAACGGATGATCCCGGCCATGCGCCGAGCCATGCACTCGAGGGTGCGCAACTGCGGCTGTCCAAGCGGCACGCCGGGCAGGCCGTAAATCGGGAACGTCCCGCCAATGTGCTGCGCCAGCGTCGGGAAGTACACGTCGCGGCCACTGAACTCATGCAGCAGGAACAGCGGCGTACCGTGATCCCCGGCGCGCACCACGACCAGTCCGTCCGGTTCCCCGGCGCTCTCGCCCTGCCCCAGCAACGCAGCGGCGGATTCGACACTCGGGTGCTGGAACAGCTCGGCCAGCGACACTTGCAGACCGGCCCGTTGCAGCTGATTGACCAACCGCACCGCGAGCAACGAATGCCCGCCCAGCTCAAAGAAGTTGTCGTGACGACCGACCTGTTCGACACCCAGCACCTCGGCCCAGACCCGCGCCATGGTGGTTTCGGTTTCACCTTGCGGCGCCACGTAAGGGCGGCTGATCAACGCGTCCACACCCGGTTCCGGCAGAGCCTTGCGGTCGACCTTGTCGTTCGGTGTCAGCGGCAACGCATCGAGCAGCACGAAGGCGCCGGGCACCATGTATTCCGGCAAGCGTTCCAGCACATGCGCGCGCAAGGCTTCCAGACCTGGCGTCTCGATCCCGGCACGCACGGTGTACCAGGCCACCAGACGTTCGTCGCGCACCATCACCACCGCGTCGCGGAGCGCCGGATGCTCAATCAGCCGCGCTTCGATCTCGCCGGGTTCCAGACGTAACCCGCGCAGCTTGATCTGGAAGTCGTTGCGGCCGAGGAATTCGAGGTTGCCGTCATGGCAATAGCGCGCCAGATCGCCAGTGCGATACAGCCGGTCCCCCGGCACAAACGGACTGTCGATAAAGCGCTCGGCCTGCATCTGCGGCAAGCCGTGATAACCCCGCGCCACCCCCACGCCGCCGATGTGCAACTGACCGCTGACGCCTTGCGGCACCGGTTGATCATGGTCATCGAGAACGTACAGGCGAGTGTTGCTCAGCGCCTTGCCGATCGGCACCACGCTGTCCGGCAGCGACATGCCCGGTTCCAGCGTCCAGCCGGTGCTGTCGACGGTGGTTTCAGTCGGGCCATAGACGTTGTGCAAACGCACCCACGGCAGGCGCTGGCGCACTTGCCGAACCAGCGCAGCACTGAGCTCGCCGCCACCATTCAGCACATCGGTGAGGCTGGTGCACTGGCTGACATCGTCCTGCTCGATAAAGTCCTGCAGCAGCGCCGGCACGAACTTCACCACCGTCACGTTGTGCTCGCGAATGGCCCGCACCACATACGCCGAATCACGGTTGCCGTCGGGCCGTGCAAGCACCAGGCGCAACCCGGTACACAGCGGCCAGAAGATTTCCCACACGGAGCTGTCGAAGCTGAACGGCGCCTTTTGCAACAACGCGCCGTGCGCGGTTGGCGAACTGATCTGCGAGCCCCAATGCACCATGTTGCAGGCGCTGCGGTGTTCGATCATCACGCCCTTCGGCAGCCCCGTGGAACCCGAGGTGTAGATCATGTACGCAAGGTTCGCAGCACTCAGGCCCGGCACCTGCGGAGCATGATCCGGCAGCTGCTGCCAGGTGCTGCGATCAAGCTCGATCAGCCCGGCCGCCGACTCGGCGAACAACGAACGCGTCGCCGCCTGCACCAGCACCGCCACCGGCGCGCTGTCCTTGAGCATGTAGGCCAGTCGTTCCGCCGGATAACCCGGGTCCAGCGGCACATACGCCCCGCCCGCTTTCAGAATCCCGAGCAGGCCGACCACCAGATCCAGCCCGCGCTCGACGCAGATCGCCACTCGCGCCTCCGGCTGCACGCCTTGCGCACGCAGGTGATGAGCCAGCTGATTGGCGCGCTGATCAAGCTCGCGGTACGTCAGACTGCCAGCGTCGGACTGCACCGCCAGCGCCTGCGGTTTGAGCCGTGCCTGTTCCTCGAACAAACGGTGCAGCGGTTGCTCCAGCGGGCAATCGGCCTCGGTCGCGTTGTAGTCGATCAACAAGCGCTGACGTTCCTGCGCGTCGAGCAACGGTACCTGCGCCAGCACCGTCTGATCATCGCTGACCAGCGCCGTCAGCAGTTGCTGGAAATAACCGACAAAGCGGCGGATCGTCGACTCGTCGAACAACGCCGTGGCGTAGTTCAGCGCACCGCGAATCCCGTCTGCGTGCGCGCCCAGGGTCAGCGACAGGTCGAACTTGACGAAGCGCCCTGCCCCGGCCACGCCTTCGAGAGTCAGGTCACCCAGTTTCACACTCGGCCCATCGTTGTTGTCCCAGCTCAACAGGGTCTGGAACAGCGCGCTATGGGACAGGCTGCGCAGCGGTTTGCAAATGTCCACCACCTGCTCGAACGGCAGGTCCTGATGCGCCTGCGCCTGCAGGGTTTGCGCCTTGACCCGCGCCAGCAAGGCTTCGCCACTCGGCTCGCCGGAGGTGTCGATGCGCAAGGCCAGGGTGTTGACGAACATGCCGATCAAGCCTTCGATCTCGGCGCGGGTGCGGTTGGCCACCGGCGAACCGATGACCACATCGGCCTGGCCGGACAGGCGACTGAGGGTCATCGCCCAGGCGCTCATGATCACCATGTACGGCGTCACTGCGCGACGCTGGCATAGCGCCGTGAGCCCGGCACTGACCGGCTCGCCCAACACCACCTCGACGCTGCCGCCGCTATGGTCCTGTTGCGCCGGACGCGGCCGGTCGGTGGGCAAGGTCAGCAAGGCCGGCGCACCGGCCAGGGTCTGTTGCCAGTAATCGCTCTGGCGTTGCAGCACCTCGCCACTCAGCCAGCGCCGCTGCCACACCGCGTAATCGGTGTATTGCAGCAGCAGTGGCGGCAGCGGATCGGCTTCGCCGTGGCTGAACGCCTGATACAGCGCCGCCAATTCGCGGGTCAGCACGCCCATCGACCAGCCGTCGGAGATGATGTGATGCAGCGTCAGCAACAGCACGTGGTGATCGTCGGCCAGCCGCACCAGACGGCCACGGATCAGCGAATCATGTTGCAGATTGAACGGCGCCGACGCTTCGGCCTCGCTCAAGCGACGCAAGGCGTCATCGGCCTGCGGGTGCTCACGCAAGTCTTCGACCTGCAGCAGCAAACCGCTCTGCTCCTCGCGGATCAGCACCTGCGCCTCGTCGTCGCGCTGGATGAAGCGGCTGCGCAGGGTTTCATGGCGTGCGACGATCCGCGCCAGTGCCCGTTGCAGGGCCACTTCATCGAGGCGCCCGCGCAGGCGCAGGCCGACCGGGATGTTGTACGCCGAGTGGCCACCGCCCATTTGTGCCAGGAACCACAGACGCTGTTGGGCAAACGATAGCGGCAACGCTTGATCACGCGGCGCCGGCAGAATGTCCGGCAACGTGCTGTACCCGGCGCGGCTGAGCACCTCGGCCACGGCCGCCAGCTCCGAATTGGCAAACAGCTCGGCCAATGTCAGCTCCACGCCCAGTTGCTGGCGCACCTGCGACAGCATGCGCATCGCCAGCAGCGAGTGCCCGCCCAGTTCAAAGAAGTTGTCGTGACGCCCGACCTGGGCAACCTGCAACACCTCGGCCCAGACCTGGGCCAGGCGCTGTTCCAAAGGCGTCGCCGGGGCCACATAGACCCGGCTGAGCAGTGCCGCCTGCGTCGGTGCCGGCAGGGCCTTGCGGTCGATCTTGCCGTTGTTGTTCAGCGGCAGGGCCTCAAGTTGCACCCAGGCGCTCGGCACCATGTATTCCGGCAGCCGTGCCTGCAATTGCGCGTGCAGGTCGGCACTGTCTACGGATTGATCGTGGACGGTGTAGTACGCCACCAAACGTGCGTTTTCCTGGCCGTCGCGGCGCGCCAGCACCACCGCTTCCTTGATCCCGGCGCAGTTGAGCAAGCGATTTTCGATTTCCCCGAGTTCGATGCGGAAGCCGCGAATTTTCACTTGATCATCGTTACGCCCGATGCACTCCAGTTGCCCCGGCGCCAGCCACCGCACGAGGTCGCCAGTGCGATACAGCAGCGCGCCGGGCTGGTCGCTGAACGGATCACGGAGGAATTTCTCGGCGGTCAGATCCGCACGGTTGAGATACCCCAGCGCCACGCCCTGCCCGCCGATGTACAACTCGCCGGTCACGCCCTGGGGCACCAGTTGCTGATGGGCATCGAGCACGTAGACCTGCGTGTTGGCAATCGGCCCGCCAATCGGCACGCTCTCGGCGTTTTCCGCCACCTGCTGCACTTCGAAGGTCGTCGCGTAGGTGGTGGTTTCAGTCGGGCCGTAGCAATGCACGAGGCGCAGCGCCGGCGCCTCGGCCAGCAACGTGCGGAACGCCGCCGGATCGCCGCGCTCGCCCCCGCACAACAGAATGCGCAGGTCTTTGAGCGCCTGCGGAATCAGTTGCACGTACTGGTTGAACAGCGCCGTGGTGACGAACAGGATCGTCGCCCCGCTGGCGCTCAGTTCCCGGCCAAAGGCGTGCGGGTCGAGCAGGGTCTGATGGTCGATGACCACCACGCGCCCGCCATTGAGCAGCGGCCCCCAGATGTCCATGGTGCTGGCATCGAACGCCGGGTTCGAGGCGAACACCACGCGGTCCTGCGCATTGAAATCGGCATAGCCGTTGTTCAGCACCAGGCGGCCGATGCCACGGTGCGGCACCATCACACCTTTCGGGGTGCCCGTGGAGCCCGAGGTGTACATGACGTACGCCAGCGATTCCGAGGACTGCAGCCGATTCGGGTTGTGCGTCGGCTGGTCGCTGAGCGTCAGGCGATCCAGGTCGATGCGCGCCACGCTAAAGTCGATCGCTTCGCTGCTGAGGGTCAGCAACGCCACGGCCTGACAGTCCTCGACCATGAATGCCTGGCGTTCGCTCGGTGCATGGATATCCAGCGGCACGTAAGCTGCCGCACACTTGGCAATCGCCAGTTGCGCGACCAGCAATTCCAGCGACCGCGGCAGCAGGATCGCCACGCGATCCCCCGGTTGCACGCCGTGGCCGATCAAGTGATGGGCCAGACGATTGGCCCGTGCATTCAGCTCGAAGTAGCTCAGCGACTGCGCACCATGCACCGCCGCCACCGCTTTGGGATGCGCCGCCGCCTGTTGCTGGAACACCCCGTGCACGGTCAGCGCCTGCGGGTAGTCACGGGCGGTGGCGTTGAAGTCGTGCAGCAAGCGCTGACGCTCGTCCGCCGCCAGCAACGGCACCTGCTCCAGTACCGTGTGATCATCGCCGACCATGGCCGCCAATAGTCGCTGGAAGTAGCCGACATAACGCAGGATCGTCGCTTCATCGAACAACGCCGTGGCGTATTCGAGTGAACCGCGAATCCCCTCGCCGACTTCGCCCAGGGTCAAGGTCAGGTCGAACTTGGCAACATCGCCGGCGCTGGCCAGCGCTTGCAGGGTCAGTTCGCCCAGCGCCAGATCCGGCCCGACGCTGCTGTCCCAGCTCAAGGTGGTCTGGAACAACGGACTGTGGGCCAGACTGCGCACCGGCCTGACGATTTCCACCACCTGCTCGAACGGCAGATCCTGATGGGCCTGCGCGGCCAGCGTCACCGCCTTGACCCGCGCCAGCAGCGCTTCGACGCTCGGTGCGCCGGAGGTGTCGATGCGCAAGGCCAGGGTGTTGACGAACATGCCGATCAAGCCTTCGATCTCGGCACGGGTGCGGTTGGCCACTGGCGCGCCGATCACCACGTCGGCCTGCCCGGACAACCGACTCATCAACAGCGACCAGGCACTGAGCACGGTCATGAACAAGGTGACGCCATGCCGCTGACTCAAGGCCTTGAGCCCGGCACTCAGGCGCGCATCCAGCAGCACTTCGACGCGACGCCCGGCGTAATCCTGCTGCGCCGGACGCGGCCGGTCGGTGGGCAAGGTCAACAGGGCCGGCGCGCCGTCGAGGGTCTGCTGCCAGTAATCGCTCTGGCGCTGCAACACCTCGCCACTGAGCCAGCGCCGTTGCCAGACCGCGTAGTCGCCGTATTGCAACGCCAGCGGCGGCAATGGATCGGGCTGTCCGTGGCTGAACGCCTGATACAGCGCCATCAGTTCGCGGGTCAGCACGCCCATCGACCAGCCGTCGGCGACGATGTGATGCACGGTCAGCAACAGCACGTGATGCTCGTCGGCCATTCGTACCAGACGCCCGCGAATCGGCGGATCGTTCTGCAGATCGAACGCTGTCGCGGCTTCCTGTGCTGTCAACGTTTGCAAGGTCGCTTCGGCCTGCGGGTGCCGGCGCAGGTCTTCGACCTGCAACACCATGCCGCTGCCGACCGGGGCGATAGCGACCTGCGCGGCATCGTCAATGCTCAGGAAACGGCTGCGCAAGGTTTCGTGACGCGCCACGATCTGCGCCAGCGAACGTTGCAGGGCGTCACCGTCGAGCCGCCCGCGCAAATGCAGGCCAATCGGAATGTTGTACGCCGAGTTACCGCCCGCCATCTGCGCCAGGAACCACAGGCGCTGCTGGGCGAAGGACAAGGTGCCGTCACGCGTGACCGGCAGGATTTGCGCCCGGCTGCTGACGTCCGCTGCGCACAGGCACCGGGCAACGGCCGCCAGTTCAGGGTTGGCGAACAGGTCGGCCAGGGCCAGTTCCAGGCCCAGTTGCTGGCGCACCTGAGCGACCATGCGCATCGCCAGCAGCGAGTGACCGCCGAGTTCGAAGAAATGATCATGGCGTCCGACCCGCTCTACCTGCAGCACCTCGGCCCAGATCTGCGCCAGGGTGGTTTCCGGCTCGCCTTGCGGCGCGGCGTACTCGCGGGTCAACAGCGCGGCCAGATCCGGTGCCGGCAAGGCCTTGCGGTCGACCTTGCCGTTGGCGGTCAACGGCCATGCATCGAGCCTGACAAAAGCGGCAGGCACCATGTACTCCGGCAGTTGCGCCAGCAGGTGTGCGCGCAACTGGCCAACGCTCAGCGACTCGCCCTGTTCGGTGTAATACGCCACCAGCCGTGGCTGGCCGGGCTCATCCTCACGTGCCAGCAACACCGCGTCCCTGATTGCGTCGAGCTGGTTGAGGCAGGTTTCGATTTCGCCCGGTTCGATGCGTACGCCGCGGATCTTGACCTGATCATCGTTGCGCCCGAGGTATTCCAGGGTGCCGTCCTCGCGCCAGCGCGCCAGGTCGCCGCTGCGGTACATGCGCGCATTCGGCGCCGTGCTGAACGGGTCGTGCAGAAAGCGTTCCGCCGTCAGTTCAGGACGATTCAGATAACCCCGGGCCACGCCGGCACCGCCGACGTACAACTCGCCCATCACTCCCAGCGGCACGAGGCGATGCTGTTCATCGAGCAGATACACCGTGGCGTTGCTCACCGGTTTGCCGATATGCAACGCCTGTCCGGCTTCGACCAGTCCGGAGGTCGCCACCACCGTGGCCTCGGTCGGGCCGTAGTTGTTGATCACCCGGAACGGCTGGTTGGCGTTGAACCGGCGCAGACGATCGCCGCCAATCAACAGGGTTTTCAGGGTCGGATGCGGCAGATTCTGGCTGAAGGCGTATTCGGCCACCGGGGTCGGCAGGAAGCTGACGTCCAATGGCTGTGCGCGCCACCAGTGGAGCAAGGCGTCGATGTCTTCATTGCCGTCATGGGTGGGCGCCAGGTGCAGGGTCGCACCAACGCACAACGCCGGCCAGACCTCCCAGGCCATCGCGTCGAAGCCGAACCCGGCCAGGCTTGACGTTTGGCCGCCGGCGCGCAACTCGAATGCCTCGCAGTGCCAATCGACCAGATTGCTCAGCGTGTGGTGTTCGACCATCACGCCTTTGGGCAGGCCGGTGGAGCCGGAAGTGTAGATCACATACGCCAGATGCTGCGGGGTCAGGCCCGGCAGAACAGGATTGTCGCTGTGGTCGCTTGGCCACAGGTGCCGGTCAAGGTCGATCACCGGCACTGCCAATGCTGGCAGACGTTCGCGCAACGTACTTTGGGTAAGCACGGCGACTGGCGCACTGTCCGTCAACAGGTAGTTCAAGCGCTCGGCCGGATGCGCCGGATCGATTGGCACATAACCGGCGCCAGCCTTGAGAATCGCCACCAGTCCGACCAGCGTATCGAGGCCACGACGGGCGACGATGGCCACGCGGTCGTCGGGCTTCACCCCCGACGCAATCAGATGATGCGCCAGTGCGTTGGCCTGTCGGTTCAACCCGGCATAACTCAGGGGTGCCTCGGCAAACACCGCTGCCGGCGCGTCCGGCCGCTCGGCCACTTGCTGTTCGAAGCGCTGAGCGATCGTCAGCCCTTGCGGATAATCGGCGCGGGTGGCGTTGAAGTCGATCAATAGCTGTGCGCGTTCATCGGCCGGCAAAATCGACACGTGCTCAAAACCCTGATGCGGCGCGTGTTCCAGCGCCTCCAGCAAGGCGTGCAAGGCGCACTGCAAATAGCTGCAAATGCGCCGTGCATCGAGGCCGGCACCGGCCAGTGCGGTCAGGCTGAAACCTTCACCGAAGTCATCGACGCTGAGGGTCAGGCGATAGTTGCTGTGCTCTTCGGCCTCAAGCAATTGCATGCCGTGCCACGCCGCTGTGGCTTCGGCAGAAGGCGCGCCCGACGAGGCGCCGTGACGGTAATTGAACAGCGTACTGAACAGCGGCGTGGTCGGCGCCATCGCGCTGCAATGCTGGATGCGCGCCAGCTGCGCGTGTTCGTGCTGCAGCAACTGGCTCAGGCGTTGGTGCGTGGCCAGCGCCGCGCCCTTGACGCTGTGCGCGCGCAAATCAAGGCGCAGCGGCAAGGTGTTGATGAACACCCCGAGTGCCCGTTCCGCCCCCTCGCCGCCCTGCAAGCGCCCGAGCAACACCGTGCCGAACACCACATCGTCGCGCCCCGACAATTGCCCCAGCACCTGCGCCCAGGCCAGGTGCATCAGACTCGCAGCACTGACGCCGAGGCGCCGGGCCTGACGGCGGATCTCGTGGTTCAGCGTGGCATCGAGAGTCAGCTGAGCCTTCTGCGCCTGTTCTTGCAGGGCCGGGTTCTGGCCGTATGGCAGGGTCGGTTCGTCGACGTCGCCGAGCATCTCGCGGAAGAAGCCTTCGTGCTGCTCATCGCTCAGCCCCGCCAGAGTGTGCGCCACGTAATTGCGGTACGGCACCGGCTCGGGCAGGCGTTGCGGCTGGCCAACGAGGAAGGCCTGCATTTCCTGTTGCAGCACCTCCAGCGCCACGTGATCCATCACCAGGTGATGGAACAGCAGCAACGCAACGACACGTTGATTGGCCGCGTCCCAGGTGTGGACCACGCGCATCAGCGGTGCCTGATCGACGGCCATGCGGTAATGCCCGGCGTCAAAGTGGCAGCGCAACTGCGCCAGAGCATCAACGTCCGCCGCTTCCAGCGCGACGTTTTCACAGACCAGCGATGCCTGCCGCCAGACCACTTGCACCGGGTCTGGCAGGCCGTCCCAGAACAGCGAGGTGCGCAGAATGTCATGACGCTGGATCACCTGCTGCAAGGCTTGGGTAAAGCTGTTCAGACGTTGTTCATCGGCAAACGCGAACTGCGCCTGCAACACATACGGATCGCCCTGAGCGGCAGACAAATGATGGAACAGGATGCCGGTCTGCAACGGCGCCAGAGGGTAGATATCCTGCACGTTGGCCGCACCGCCGGGGATGCTGGCGACAATACGGTCAAGGGTTGGCTGGTCGAGCGTCACCAGCGGCAGCAGATCCGGGGTGATGCGCGTGCAATCCGCAGGGATGCGGTTGGCCGGCACTTCGGCGTCCGGCTCGCCACCGACCGCAGCGGCGAGTGCGGCCAGCGTCGGCTGGTTGAACAGCACTCGAATGTCGGCGCTCAGGCCGGCGCGGCGCATTTTCGCCACCAGGTTGACCGCCAGCAAAGAGTGGCCGCCCAGTTCAAAGAAATGGTCGTGACGCCCCACCCGCTCGACGTTGAGCAATTCGGCCCAGAGTTGCGCCAGCGCGATTTCCACTTCGCCGACCGGGGCTTGGTATTCGCGCGTGGTCAACGCGGTCAGATCCGGCGCCGGTAGCGCCTTGCGGTCAAGTTTGCCGTTGGGGCTGAGCGGCAATGTGTCGAGGTGCACGAACACGGCGGGCACCATGTAGTCCGGCAAATGCTCCAGCAGGTGACTGCGCAGAACGTCGATTTCGAGGCGGGCGCCGGTGTAATACGCGACCAGACGCTTGTCGCCAGGTACGTCTTCGCGAGCCAGCACGGCGGCTTCCTGTACACCATCGACCTGAGTCAGGCGGGCCTGGATTTCACCGAGTTCGATGCGCAAGCCACGGATCTTCACCTGATCGTCGTTGCGGCCGAGGTATTCGATATTGCCGTCGGCCAGATAGCGCGCGACGTCGCCGGTGCGGTACATGCGTCCGTTTGCCTGAAATGGATCGTCGAGGAAGCGTTCGGCGCTCAGCTCCGGGCGATTCAGATAACCACGGGCCACTTGCACGCCGCCGATGTACAACTCGCCGACCACGCCTTGGGGCACGGGCTGTTGTTGCGCATCGAGGATGTACATCCGGGTGTTGGCGATCGGTTTGCCGATCGGCGTATTGTCCGGAGTTTGCTCCAGCGGCCCGGCGCAATCCCACGCGGTGACGTCCACCGCCGCTTCGGTCGGGCCGTACAGGTTGTGCAATTTGCTGCCTGGCACTTGCTGTTTGAAACGCCGAACGATGCTGCCCGGCAAGGCTTCGCCACTGCACATGACCTGACGCAATCCGCTGCAACGCGTGGTGTCGCCGTGGGTGAGGAACACGTCGAGCATCGACGGCACAAAGTGCAGCGTGGTGATGTGCTCGCGCTCGATCACTTCGCTGAGGTACTGCGGATCCTTGTGCCCCTCAGGCCTTGCCATGACCAGTCGGGCGCCGGTCATCAACGGCCAGAAGAACTCCCACACCGACACGTCGAAGCTGAACGGCGTCTTCTGCAATACCGTGTCGGCCGCTGTCAGCTGATAAGCGTCCTGCATCCACAGCAAGCGGTTGACCACCCCGGCGTGTTCGTTGATCACGCCTTTGGGTTGCCCGGTGGAACCCGAGGTGTAAATCACGTAAGCCGTGTGGTGCGGGGTCAATTCCGGTGCTGACAGATTGTCCGCCGGTTGCGATTGCCAGTGCGGCTGATCCAGATCGATCAACGGCACCGTGACGTTACCGAGCAACGAACGCGTCGAACCCTGCACCAACACCGCCAGCGGTGCACTGTCTTCCAGCATGTAGGCCAGACGCTCCAGCGGGTACGCCGGGTCCAGCGGCACATAACCGCCGCCGGCCTTGAGAATCGCCAGCAGCCCGACCACCATGTCCAGACTGCGTTCGACGCAGATCGCCACCCGCGAATCGGCCTGCACCCCCACTCCGCGCAAGTGCCGCGCCAGTTGATTGGCCCGCGCATTGAGTTCGGCGAAGGTCAGTGACTGCTCAGCGGCCACCACCGCCGGCGCCTGCGGCGAGCGCTGCACTTGCGCCTCGAACAGCCCATGAATCGTCTGCTCCAGATCGTAATCGACGTCAGTGGCATTGAACTCGACCAGCAAGCGCTGCTGCTCTTGCTGCAGCAACAGCGGTGCGTGCTCCAGCACCGCCTGATCGTTGGCAACCATCGCCTGCAACAAGCGCTCGAAGTACCCGACAAAGCGCTGCACTGTGGCTTCATCGAACAGCGCCGTGGCGTACTCCAGCGACCCGCGAATCGCCCCGCCGGCGTCACTCAGACTCAACGACAAATCGAACTTGGCAAAGTGGCTCGGTTCGGCCAGACCTTCCAGGCTCAGGTCACCCAGAGCCAGCGCCGGGCTTTCCAGACCGTCCCAACTGAGCAAGGTCTGGAACAACGGACTGTGCGCCAGACTGCGCACCGGCCGGACGATTTCCACCACCTGCTCGAACGGCAGATCCTGATGCGCCTGGGCCGCCAGCGTCAGCGCCTTGACCCGCGCCAGCAGCCCTTCGACGCTGAGTTCACCCGACGTGTCGATGCGCAGGGCCAACGTGTTGACGAACATGCCGATCAGCCCTTCGATCTCGGCGCGGTTGCGGTTGGCCACCGGCGAACCGATCACCACCTCCGCCTGACCGGACAAACGACTGAGCAACATTGCCCAGGCACTCATCAGCGTCATGTACAGGGTCACGCCATGCCGCTGCCCCAACGCCTTGAGCCCGGCGCTGAGGCGTTCGTCGAGTACCACCGCGACACTGCTGCCGGCGTAGTCCTGCTGCGCCGGACGCGGACGGTCGCTCGGCAGCATCAGCAACGCCGGCGCCCCGGCCAGCGTCTGTTGCCAGAACTCACTCTGGCGCTGCAGCACTTCACCGCTGAGCCAGCGCCGCTGCCAGATTGCGTAATCGGTGTATTGCAGCGTCAGCGGCGGCAATGGATCCGGCTGACCGTGACTGAACGCCTGGTACAGCGTCATCAATTCGCGGGTCAGTACGCCCATCGACCAGCCATCGGAGATGATGTGGTGCAGGGTCAGCAACAGCACATGGTGATCGTCGGCCAGCCGCACCAGACGTCCGCGAATCAGCGGATCGTCCTGCAAGTCGAACGGCCCCGACGCTTCGCCCTGAATCAGCGCCTGCAAGGCTTCGTCGGGTTGCCGGTGCTGGCGCAGATCTTCGACGCGCAGCAACAGACCGGTATCCACCGGCGCAATCAGCACCTGCGCTTCGTCGTTGTACTGAGTGAAGCGGCTGCGCAAGGTTTCGTGGCGGGCGACGATCCGCGCCAGTGCGCGTTGCAGCGCATCGTCATGCAAGTGCCCGCGCAGGCGCAGGGCCACGGGAATGTTGTAGGCGGTGTTGGCGCCTTCCATTTGCGCCAGAAACCACAGGCGCTGCTGGGCGAACGACAGCGGCAAGGCGCCGTCGCGCGGCACCGGCAGCATCTGCGGCTGGGTGCAACGCCCGGCCTCACTGAGGACGGCAGCCACCGCCGCCAGTTTGGCATTGGCGAACAGATCGCTCAGCGCCAGTTCGACCCCCAGCCGCTGACGCACCTGCGCAACCATGCGCATCGCCAGCAGCGAGTGGCCGCCGAGTTCGAAAAAGTGATCCTGACGCCCGACCCGCTCGACCTGCAGCACGTCGACCCAGATGTGCGCCAGTGCGGTTTCCACCTCGCCTTCGGGTGCCACGTATTCGCGGGTGAACAGCGCCGTCAGCTCCGGTGCCGGCAGAGCCTTGCGGTCGACCTTGCCGTTGGCGGTCAGCGGCAGTGCGCCGAGCCGGACGAACGCCGTCGGCACCATGTATTCCGGCAAACGGCTGAGCAACTGCGCACGCAACTCGCCCACCGGCAAGGCTTCGACCTGGGCCTGTTCGGTGAAGTACGCCACCAGCCGTGGCTGGCCGGGCTGGTCTTCGCGGACCAGCAGCACCGCTTCCTGAATCCCCGGCAACTGGTTGAGGCAGGTTTCGATTTCCCCCAGTTCGATGCGCACGCCGCGAATTTTCACCTGATCGTCATTGCGCCCCAGGTATTCGATGGTGCCGTCCTCGCGCCAGCGCGCAAGATCGCCGGTGCGGTACATCCGAGCATTCGGCGCACTGCTGAACGGGTCACGCAGGAAACGCTCGGCAGTCATCTGCGGGCGATTCAGGTAGCCCCGGGCGACGCCGGCACCGCCGACATACAACTCGCCGGCAACGCCAATCGGCACCGGGCGTTGCTGTTCATCGAGCAGGTACACCGTGGCGTTGCTCACCGGTTTGCCGATATGCAGCGCGTCGCCGCTTTGCACCAGGCCGGAGGTCGCGACCACCGTGGCCTCGGTCGGGCCGTAGTTGTTGATCACGTCGAAATGCTGGTTGCGGTTGAACTGACGCAAGCGGTCACCACCGATCAACAGTGTGCGCAGGGTCGGGTGTTCGAGGTTCTGGCTGAAGGCGTATTCGGCCACCGGTGTCGGCAGGAAGCTCACGTCCAGCGGTTGCGCGCGCCACCATTCAAGCAACGCGTCGATGTCTTCGCCGCCCTCATGGGTCGGTGCCAGATGCAGGGTCGCGCCGGCGCACAGCGCCGGCCAGACTTCCCAGGCCATCGCATCGAAACCGAACCCGGCGAGGCTTGAAGTGTGGCGACCCGCGCACAGGTCGAACGCTGTGCAATGCCAATCGACCAGGTTGCTCAAGGTGTGGTGTTCGACCATCACGCCTTTGGGCAGGCCGGTGGAGCCCGAGGTGTAAATCACGTAGGCCAGGTGCGCAGTGCTCAGGCCCGGCACTTGTGGGTCATGGGTAACGCGCTGCGGCCAGGTGCGGCGGTCGAGGTCGATCACCGGCACGCTCAGAGCCGGCAGGCGCTCACGCAGACGGCTCTGGGTCAGAACCGCCACTGGCGCACTGTCATCGAGCAAATAATGCAAACGCTCGGCCGGATGTGCGGGATCAACCGGCACGTAACCGGCGCCGGCCTTGAGAATCGCGACCAGCCCGACCAGCGTTTCGAGGCCACGGCGGGCGACGATGGCCACACGGTCGTCAGGTTTTACCCCCAGGTCGATCAAGTGATGCGCCAGGACGTTGGCCTCGCGGTTGAGTTCGGCGTAGGTCATTTGCGCATCGCCAAACACCGCCGCCAACGCCTCAGGCCGCTCGGCCACCTGCGCCTCGAAACGCTGGTGAAGGGGCAACCCGGTCAGGCCTTGCGCCTGCGTGGCATTGAAGCCAAACAGCACCTGCGCCCGCTCCGCCGCCGGCAGGATCGGCAGTTGATTGACCGGCGTCTGCGGCGCCTGCTCCAGCGCCAGCACAAGGTTTTCCAGCGCGCAGAGCATGTAGTCGCAGACCCGCTGCGGATGGGTTTGCGTACTGGCCAGCAAGGTCAGATGGAAACGCTCACCGAGGTCATCGACGCTCAGGGTCAACGGGTAGTTGGTGCGTTCCTCGGAACTCAGGGTGGTGATGCCCTCCCATGCTGCAAGGGTTTGCGCACTGGCCGTGGCGACGTCGTGGCTGTGGCGATAATTGAGCAGCGTGCTGAACAACGGTGTCGGCGCCACCACGTGACTGCACCGCTGGGCCAGGGCCAGCGGCGCGTATTCGTGGCGCATCAGCGTGGTCAGCCGAGCGTGCGTGGCGTTGACCGCCGCACGCACGTCCTCGCCGTCGATATCCACCCGCAGCGGCAAGGTGTTGATGAAAATCCCCAGCGCCCGGTCAATCGCTTCGGCGCCCTGCATGCGCCCCATCAGCACCGTGCCGAACACCACCTGTTGCTTGCCGGTGAGCGCCGCCAGCACTTGCGCCCAGCCGAGGTGAAACAGGCTCGCGGCACTCACCCCGAGCGTGCGCGCCTGAGCACGCAAACGCTGCCCCAGCAGCGCCTCGACCGGCACGCTCAACTCTTCGATCTGGCTGCCGTCACCCTGCACGTCTTGCAGACCGTAAGGCAGTGTCGGCTCGTCGACATCGCCGAGCATGTCGCGGAAGAACGCCTCGTGCTCGGCTTCGCTGACGCCCAGTCGCGCCTGGGCCACGTAATTGCGAAACGGCACCGGGCGCCCGAGTGATTCAGTTTGTCCGGTGAGGCAGGCGCGCATTTCATGACGCACCACGTCGAGGGCCGAGTGATCGAGGGCCATGTGATGGAACAGCAACGTGGCGATCACCCGCTGCCCGGCTTCGTCCCAGGCATGGGCCAGGCGCATCAACGGTGCGCGGCTGACGTCGAGGCGAAAATGCCGGGCGTCAAAACGTTCGTGCAGGTACGCCAGCACGTCGCTGTCGGCTGTCGGGGGCAGCACTTCCTCCATCGGCAGTTCGGCCCGACGCCAGACCACTTGCACCGGCGCATCCAGCCCTTCCCAGAACACCGCAGTGCGCAGGATGTCGTGGCGATCAATCACGCTTTGCAGGGCGTGGGCGAACGCCTGAAAGCGTTCACGGCTGGCAAAGGCGAAGTGCGACTGCATGACATACGGATCGCCCTCGCCGCCGCTGGCGTGGTGATAGAGGATGCCTTCCTGCAGCGGCGCCAGCGGATAAATGTCCTGCACGTTGGCCGCACCGCCGGGCACTTGCTCAACGAGACGGTCGATGGTGGCCTGGTCGAGTTCGACCAGGGTCAGCATCGCCGGTGTGATGCGTGTCGTCCCCGGAACAATGCCATTGGCCGGCACCTCGACCTGCCCGTGTCGGGTGGCCGAGTATTGCCCGGCCTTGATCAGTTCGATCAGCGCCGGTTTGTGCTCGCGCAACAGCGCCAGCAATGCCGGATCGCTCAAGGCCTGTTTGTTGCCGTTGACCCGCAACTGGTCATCCGTGACCGCCAGCTGAATATCTTTAGCCTTCAATGTGGCCAACAGTTCGATCACGTTCACAGGACGATCTCCATTCTTTCCGTAATTGCGGCGTAACCGGCCAGGGTCGGATGTTCGAACAACGACCTGACATCGGCTTCCATGCCTTCCTGACGCAGCCGGCCGATCAGACTGACCGCCAGCAGCGAGTGACCACCCAGTTCAAAGAAATGGTCGTGACGCCCCACCCGCTCGACGTTGAGCAATTCGGCCCAGAGTTGCGCCAGCGCGATTTCCACTTCGCCGACCGGGGCTTGGTATTCGCGCGTGGTCAACGCGGTCAGATCCGGCGCCGGTAGCGCCTTGCGGTCAAGTTTGCCGTTGGGGCTGAGCGGCAACGTGTCGAGGTGCACGAACACGGCGGGCACCATGTAGTCCGGCAAATGCTCGAGCAATTGCCGGCGCAGTGCCTCGATGTCCAGCGCCGCGCCGGTGTAATACGCGACCAGACGCTTGTCGCCAGGTACGTCTTCACGAGCCAGCACGGCGGCTTCCTGTACACCATCGACCTGAGTCAGGCGGGCCTGGATTTCACCGAGTTCGATGCGCAAGCCACGGATCTTCACCTGATCGTCGTTGCGGCCGAGGTATTCGATATTGCCGTCGGCCAGATAGCGCGCGACGTCGCCGGTGCGGTACATGCGTCCGTTTGCCTGAAATGGATCGTCGAGGAAGCGTTCGGCGCTCAGTTCCGGGCGGTTCAGATAACCACGGGCCACCTGCACGCCGCCGATATACAACTCGCCGACCACGCCTTGGGGCACGGGCTGTTGTTGCGCATCGAGGATGTACATCCGGGTGTTGGCGATCGGTTTGCCGATCGGCGTGTTGTCCGGGGTTTGCTCCAGCGGCCCGGCGCAATCCCACGCGGTGACGTCCACCGCCGCTTCGGTCGGGCCGTACAGGTTGTACAACGCTGCGCCCGGCACTTGCTGTTTGAAACGCCGAACGATGCTGCCCGGCAAGGCTTCGCCACTGCACATGACCTGCCGCAATCCGCCGCAACGTGCAGTTTCAGCATGGGTGAGGAACACGTCGAGCATCGACGGCACAAAGTGCAGCGTGGTGATGTGCTCGCGCTCGATCACTTCGCTGAGATACTGCGGATCCTTATGCCCCTCGGGCCTTGCCATGACCAGTCGGGCGCCGGTCATCAATGGCCAGAAGAACTCCCACACCGACACGTCGAAGCTGAACGGCGTCTTCTGCAATACCGTGTCGGCCGCCGTCAGCTGATAAGCGTCCTGCATCCACAACAAGCGGTTGACCACCCCGGCGTGTTCGTTGATCACGCCTTTGGGTTGCCCGGTGGAACCCGAGGTGTAAATCACGTAAGCCGTGTGGTGCGGGGTCAATTCCGGTGCTGACAGATTGTCCGCCGGTTGCGATTGCCAGTGCGGCTGATCCAGATCGATCAACGGCACCGTGACGTCGCCGAGCAACGAACGCGTCGAACCCTGCACCAGCACCGCCAGTGGCGCACTGTCTTCCAGCATGTAGGCCAGACGCTCCAACGGGTACGCCGGGTCGAGCGGCACATAACCGCCGCCGGCCTTGAGAATCGCCAGCAGCCCGACCACCATGTCCAGACTGCGTTCGACGCAGATCGCCACCCGCGAATCGGCCTGCACCCCCACCCCGCGCAAGTGCCGCGCCAGTTGATTGGCCCGCGCATTGAGTTCGGCGAAGGTCAGCGACTGCTCACCGGCCACCACCGCCGGCGCCTGCGGCGAGCGCTGCACTTGCGCCTCGAACAGCCCATGAATCGTCTGCTCCAGATCGTAATCGACGTCAGTGGCATTGAGGCCGAACAGCAGTTGCCGACGTTCGCCATCCGGTAACACCGGTAAACGGTTCAACGCCTGCTGCGGTGTCTGCTCCAGCGCCTCGACCAGCCCCGACAACGCCTGTTGCAGGTAGCCACAGACCCGCGCCGCGCCGATGCGCGAAGGGATCATCGCTGTGAGGTAAAAGCCCTGGCCGAGGTCATCGACGTTCAGGCTCAGCGGATAGTTGGTGCGCTCTTCGCTGGACAGGTTATGAATGCCTTGCCAGCTCAGGCGAGCGGCCTGCTGCTGTTCCTCGCTGACGCTGTGGCGGTAGTTGAGCATGGCGCTGAACAGCGGCGCCGGCGCTGCCACACCGCTGCAACGCTGGGCCAGCGCCAGTGACGCATGTTCGTGGCCGAGCAACGCGGTCAGTCGGGCGTGGGTCGCACGGACGCCGGCACGCACCGGGGTGTCGCCCAGATCGACGCGCAACGGCAAGGTGTTGATGAACATGCCCAGGCCGCGATCGGCACCGCTGCCGCCCTGCATCCGGCCCAACAGCACGGTGCCGAACACCACGCGCTCCTGCCCGGAAGTCGCGGCCAGGACCTGCGCCCACGCCAAGTGGAACAGGCTGGCGACACTCACCCCGAGTTGCCGCGCCTGGCCACGCAAGCGCAGGGCCAGGGCTTCGGGCACGCTCTGGCGCACTTCTTCGATGTCACTGCCGTCGCCGTGTACGTCAAGCAGACCGAACGGCAGCGTCGGCTCGTCAATGTCACCGAGCATCGTGCGGAAGAACGCTTCATGTTCCTGCTCACTGACGCCCAGGCGCGTCTGCGCCACGTAGTTGCGGTATGGCACCGCCGGCAGCGGTGCCTGGCCGTGGCCGAAAAGGATCACCTGCATTTCTTCCTGGACCACGGCCAGCGCCGTGTGGTCCATGGCGATGTGATGGAACAGCAGCATCGCGACCACCCGATCATTGGCCGGGTCTTGCACATGGGCCAGACGAATCAACGGTGCCTGACTGAGCTCGATGCGGTAATGCCGCGCGTCGAAACGCTCGTACAACTGCGCCAGAACATCGCCGGCCGCCGGGTCGAGGATGACCTCCTGAACCGGCAGTTGCGCCTCACGCCAGACCACTTGCACCGGCGTCGCCAAGCCCTCCCAGACCACCCCGCTGCGCAGGATGTCGTGACGGGCCATGACCTGACGCAGCGCGGCGGCGAAGGCTTGCAAGCGTTCGAGGCTGTCGAATGCAAGGCGCGATTGCAGCAGGTACGGATCGCCCTGCGCGGCGCTCAAGTGGTGATAAAGAATGCCTTCCTGCAGCGGCGCCAACGGGTAAATATCCTGCACGTTGGCCGCGCCACCCGGCACCGTCGCGACCACCCGCTCGATACTCGGCTGATCCAGTTGCAGCAACGTCAGCATCTGCGGGGTGATGTGCGTGCATCCGCTCGGAATCAGGTTGGCCGGCACTTCGACTTCGCGGCCGCTGCCCACGGCGGCGGCCAGCGCGGCGAGGGTCGGCTGGCTGAACAGCACGCGCACGTCGGTGCTCAGGCCGAGCTGACGCATACGTTCGATCAGGCTCACCGCCAGCAGCGAATGGCCGCCCAGTTCGAAAAAGTTGTCGTGACGCCCGACCTGCTCGACCTGCAACACCTCGGCCCAGACCTGCGCCAGCGCGGTTTCCACTGAACCTTGCGGTGCAACGTATTCGCGGCTGAGCCAGGCG
Organism: Pseudomonas monsensis; assembly: GCF_014268495.2. NCBI lineage: Bacteria > Pseudomonadati > Pseudomonadota > Gammaproteobacteria > Pseudomonadales > Pseudomonadaceae > Pseudomonas > Pseudomonas monsensis. The sequence goes on from NZ_CP077087.1 coordinate 3,930,649, forward strand.
TCCTGATCCGGTTCGGGCAAGGCCTTGCGGTCGAGTTTGCCGTTGGCGGTCAACGGCAGCGCCGACAGGCGCACATAAGCGGCGGGCACCAAGGCCTGCGGCAAGCGTGCCTGCAGATGCAGGCGCAGGTCCTCGATGTCGACTGCCGAGCGCGCCGTGAACCAGGCGATCAAACGCGCCTCGCGCACCAGCACCACCGCGTCCTGCACCGCCGGATGACTCGACAGCGCGGCGTCGATTTCCCCCAGTTCCACGCGCACGCCGCGCAGTTTGACCTGATCGTCGTTACGCCCCAGGTACTCGATGTTGCCATCGGCCAACCAGCGCGCGAGGTCGCCGGTGCGGTACATGCGCGCCTGCGGTTCGTCGCTGAACGGGTCTTCGAGGAAGCGTTCGGCGCTCAGATCACGGCGGTTCAGATAACCCCGGGCCACCCCCGCGCCACCGACGTACAACTCACCCGTCACGCCCACCGGCACCGGCCGTTGCTGATCATCGAGCAGGTAGACTTTGGCGTTGCTGACGGGCCGGCCGATGTGCAGCAGCCGGCCGGCATTGATCTGGCCGGAGGTCGCGACCACCGTGGCCTCGGTCGGGCCGTAGTTGTTGATCACCGCAAAGCTGTGTTCGTGGGGGAACTGGCGCAGGCGATCGCCGCCAATCAACAACGTGCGCAGCGTCGGGTGCTGCAGCTCGCGACTGAAGGCGTATTCGGCGATCGGAGTCGGCAGGAAGCTGACCTGCAACGGTTGCGCGCACCACCAGTCGAGCAAGTCGTCGAGGTGTTCGTTGCCGATCGACTGCGGCGGCAAATGCAGGGTCGCACCGACGCACAGCGCCGGCCAGACTTCCCAGGCCATCGCGTCAAAACCGCAACCGGCGACACTCGCGGTGTGGCTGCCCGCGCGCAGGTCGAACGCCTCGCAGTGCCAGTGCACGAGGTTTTCCAGGGTCGCATGTTCGACCATCACGCCTTTCGGCTGGCCGGTCGAACCCGACGTGTAGATCACATAGGCCAGATGCGCCGGGGTCAATGTCGGCAGTTGCGGATTGGCGTCGGACAGGTGCTGCCAGATGTCCTGGTCGAGGTCGATCACCGGCACCCGGCCCAACAGCTCACGGGTCGAGGCCTGTGCCAGCACCGCCACCGGATCGCTGTCCTGCAACAGGTAAGCGATGCGTTCCGCCGGGTACGCCGGATCGACCGGCACGTAACCGGCGCCGGCCTTGAGGATCGCCAGCAGCGCCACCAGCATTTGCGGGCTGCGTTGCAGGCACACGGCGATCCGGTCGTCCGGTTGCACGCCGAGGCCGAGCAAGTGATGGGCCAGGCGATTGGCCTGCTGATTGAGTTGCGCATAGGTCAGTTGCTGCGCGCCCTGCACCACCGCCAGAGCCTCTGGTTGTTGCGCGGCCTGCACTTGCACCAGCGCCTGAATCGTTGCCCCGCGCGGGTACGCCGTCGCTGTCGGGTTGAAGCCGACCAGCAAGCGCTCGTATTCCTCCACCGGAAGAATCGGCAAGCGGTTGAGCGGACGTTGCGGCGCCTGTTCAAGCGCGTTCACCAGATGTTCCAGCGCGGTGTGCATGTAGCCGCAAATGCGCTGCGCGCCGATCTGCGTCAGCGCCAGCACCGCGAGGGCGAAGCCTTCGCCCAGGTCGTCGACGCTGAGGGTCAGCGGGTAGTTGCTGCGCTCTTCGCCGCCGAGTAACTGCACACCTTCCCAGATGCCCTGACCGTCACGCGGCTGCGCCTCGGCGGCACTGTGCCGGTAGTTGAGAATGGCGCTGAACAGCGGCGCCCCGGACACCGCGCTGCAGCGTTGGGCCAGTGAGAGTGGCGCATGTTCATGGGCCAACAGCGCGGTCAAGCGTGCATGTGTGGCCTTGACCGCGTCTTGCACGCCTGCGCTGACGTCCACGCGTAACGGCAAGGTGTTAATGAACACGCCCAGCGTGCGGTCGGCGCCCTCGCCGCCCTGCAGACGGCCCAGCAGCACCGTGCCGAACACCACGTCGCGGCGGTTGGCAAGCACGCCCAATACCTGCGCCCAGGCCGCGTGCATCAGGCTCGCCGGACTGACGCCCAGTTGCCGGGCCTGCTCGCGCAGACGCCGGGTCAGCCCGGGATCGACGGTTTGCTGCGCCTCCTCGATGTCGCCGCCATCGCCTTGCACGTCGTGCAGGCCGAACGGCAGGGTCGGCTCGTCGATATCGCCATGCATGTCGCGGAAGAACGCTTCGTGCTCCTGCTCATTGGCGCCCAGCCGCGCCTGCGCCACGTAGTTGCGATACGGCATCGGCGCGCCGAGGCTGTCGGCCTGATCGAACATGAACGCACGCATTTCCTCGCCCACCACTGCCATCGCGGTGTGGTCGAGGATCAAGTGCTGGAACAGGATAATCGCCACCACCTGCTGCTGCACCGGGTCCTCGGCATAGACGATGCGCATCAGCGGCGCCTGACTGAGGTCGAGGCGGTGGTAGCGCGCATCGAAGCGTGCGTGCAACTGTTCGAGAATGTCACCTTGCGCCGGGTCCAGCGCCACCGCTTGCACCACCAGCGGAGCCTCGCGCCACACCACCTGGTGCGGACTCGACAGTCCCTCCCAGACCACGCTGGTGCGCAGGATGTCGTGGCGCGCGATGACCTGCTGCAAGGCATTACCGAACGTGCGCAGACGCTCGACACTGTCGAACGCCAGTCGCGATTGCAGCAGGTATGGATCACCCTGTTCGGCGCTCAGGTGGTGATAAAGAATGCCTTCCTGCAGCGGCGCCAGCGGGTAGATGTCCTGCACGTTGGCCGCGCCACCGGGCACCGTGGCGACGATGCGCGCGATGCTCGGCTGATCGAGTTCGGTCAGGCTCAGCATGTCCGGGGTGATGTGCGTGCAGCCTGGCGGGATCCGGTTGGCCGGGACTGCAATTTCACGACCGCTGCCCACAGCGGCCGCCAGTGCTGCCAGGGTCGGCTGGTTGAATAACACGCGCACGTCGGCGGCGAGGTCGATCTGGCGCATGCGTTCAATCAGGCTCACCGCCAACAACGAATGCCCGCCCAATTCGAAGAAGTTGTCGTGGCGCCCGACCTGCTCGACCTTCAGCACGTCGATCCAGATCTGCGCCAGCGCGATTTCCACCGCACCGTGTGGCGCCTCGTATTCGCGGCTGAGCCACGCACCGTGCTCCGGTTCCGGCAAGGCCTTGCGATCAATCTTGCCGTTGGCGGTCAACGGCAAGGCCGCCAGCCGCACGTAAGCTGCGGGCAACAAAGCGTCGGGCAGGCGCGCCTGCAAGTGATTGCGCAACTGTCCGATGTCAACCGCCGAGCGCTCGGTGAACCAGGCGATCAGGCGCCCATCGCGCACCAGAACCACAGCTTCCTGCAACGCCGCGTGACTGCCGAGCGCGGCTTCGATTTCACCGAGTTCGATGCGCACGCCGCGCAATTTGACCTGATCGTCGTTGCGCCCCAGGTACTCGATATTGCCGTCGGCCAGCCAGCGCGCCTGATCGCCGGTGCGGTACATGCGCGCCTGCGGGTCATCGCTGAACGGGTCAAAGAGGAACTGCGCAGCGCTCAATTCGGGGCGATTCAAATAGCCACGCGCCACGCCCGCGCCGCCGACATACAACTCGCCCGCCACGCCCACCGGCACCGGACGCTGCTCGGCGTCCAGCAAGTACACCTTGGCATTGGCGATCGGCCGGCCAATGTGCAACGGCTGACCACACTCCACCCGCCCGGAAGTCGCGACCACCGTCGCTTCGGTCGGACCATAGTTGTTGATCACCTCGAAGCTTTGCAGGCGCGTGAACTGGCGCAGGCGATCGCCACCGATCAACAGCGTGCGCAAGGTCGGGTGCTGCAACTGACGGCTGAAGGCGTATTCGGCCACCGGTGTCGGCAGGAAACTCACCTGCAACGGCTGCACGCACCACCAGTCGAGCAACTCGTCCAGGTGCTCGTTACCGATCGACTGCGGCGGCAGGTGCAAGGTCGCACCGACGCACAGCGCTGGCCACACTTCCCAGGCCATGGCGTCGAAACCGAACCCGGCGACACTCGCGGTATGACTGCCGGCCTGCAGGTCGAAGGCTTCGACGTGCCAGTGCACGAGGTTTTCCAGGGTCGCATGTTCGACCATCACCCCTTTCGGCTGGCCGGTGGAACCGGAGGTGTAGATCACATAGGCCAAATGGTTCGGCGTCAGCGCCGGTATCCGCGGATTGGCATCTGACAGGTGTTGCCAGCATTCGCTGTCGAGATTGATCAGCGCTACGCCACCGAGCAGGTCGCGGGTCGAGGCCTGGGCCAGGACCGCCACCGGCGCACAGTCCTGCAACAGGTAGGCAATGCGCTCCGGCGGGTACGCCGGATCGACCGGCACATAAGCGGCGCCGGCCTTGAGGATCGCCAACAGTGCGACCAGCATGTCCGGGCTGCGCCGGGCACACAGGGCGATCCGGTCGTCGGGCTGCACGCCAAGGCCGATCAGGTGATGCGCGAGGCGATTGGCGCGCTGGTTGAGTTCGCCATAGCTCAATTGCTGCGTACCTTGCACCGCCGCCAGGGCCTCGGGATGGGCTACCGCTTGCTGTTCGAAAAGACGCTGTACGGTTTGCGCAGGCGGGTATTCACGCCCGGTGATGTTGAACCCGACCAGAACCCGCTGCCGCTCGCTGGGCGACATCACCGAAATCTGCTGCAGCGCAGTGGCCGGAGCGTGCTCGAGTGCCGTCAGCAGGTTGTGCAGCGCGGTTTGCAGGTAATCGCAGACCCGCACGCCATTCACTTGCGGGACGGCTTGCACAGTCAGGCCAAAGCCTTCACCGAGATCGTCGACGCTGATCACCAATGGATAGTTGCTGCGCTCGCGGGAACTCAGCACCTCGATGCCATCCCACGCCACGCTCGCCGATTGCGCCGCGCTGTGGCGATAGTTGAGCAAGGTGCTGAACAGCGGCAGCGCCGCCGATACACCGCTGCAACGCTGGGCCAGCGCCAGCGAGGCCTGTTCGTGGCCGAGCAGTTGCGCCAGCCGCTCGTGGGTGGCGCGCACACCGTCCTGCACCGCCATCGCGCCGACACTGACCCGCAGCGGCAAGGTGTTGATGAACATGCCCAACGCGCGGTCGGCGCCCTCGCCGCCCTGCATGCGCCCGAGCAAGACCGTGCCGAACACCACCTCGTCGCGGCCCGACATTTGCGCCAGCACCTGCCCCCAGGCCTGGTGCACCAGGCTGGCGGCGCTGATCCCGAGCCGGCGCGCCTGTTCGCGCAAGCGCCGGGCAACGCCGGCGTCCAGTGCCTGCACGGTATCGACAATGCTGCTGCCGTCGCCATGCACGTCTTGCAGACCGAAGGCCACGGTCGGTTCGTCGATGTCGCCGAGCATGTCGCGGAAAAACGCTTCATGCGCCTGAGCACTGGCGTCCAGTTGCGCCTGCGCCACGTAGTTGCGGTACTGCACCGGCGCCGGCAGTTCGCGAGCGCCTGGTTGCAGGCTGTCGTTCATTTCTGCCAGCAACACCTCGAGTGCGGTGTGGTCGAGGACGATGTGGTGCAGCAACAGGATGCCGACCCAGCGCTGGTGTTCGCGGTCTTCGCTATAGGCCAGGCGCATCAAAGGCGCACGGCGCAGGTCGAGGCGGTAGTGACGCGGATCGAAACGCGCCTGCATCTGCTCCAGCACGTCGCCTTCGAACAGGTCGGCATCGACGCGCTCCAGCGCCAGCGGCGCTTCGCGCCACACCACCTGCACCGGTTCTTCCAGGCCTTCCCAGACCACGCCGGTGCGCAGAATGTCGTGCCGGGCGATCCCTGCGTTCAGTGCGCGAACGAAGGCCTCGATCTGTGGCAGACCCGCGAAGGCGAACTGCGCCTGCAGCACGTACGGGTCGCCGGCGCTGGTCGCCAGGTGGTGGTAGAGAATCCCCGCCTGCAACGGTGCCAGACCGTAAATGTCCTGCACATTGGCGACGCCGCCGGGCACCGTGGCCACAACGCGGTCGATGGCGGCTTGATCCAGTGAGACCAGTGGCAGCAAGTCCGGGGTGATCCGTGTGCAATCGGCGCTGATCCGATTGTCTGGCACCACGAGGCGATGGCCGCTGCCGAGCGTGGCCGCCAGTGCCGCCACGCTTGGCTGGCCGAACAGCACGCGTACGTCGCAGTGCAGATCGTGCTGGCGCATGCGCTCGATCAGTTTTACCGCCAGCAGCGAATGGCCGCCGAGTTCGAAGAAATTGTCGTGACGGCCGACCTGTTCGACACCGAGCAGGGTCTGCCAGAGGCCGGCAATCAGTGTTTCCACGTCACCCGACGGTGCTTCGAAACCGCGCCGGGCGAACGCATCGCTCTCAGGCTGCGGCAAGGCCTTGCGATCCAGCTTGCCGTTGGTGGTCAGCGGCAACGCATCGAGGCGTACGAAGGCGCTCGGCACCATGTAGTCGGCCAGCGACAGCAGCAACGCGTCGCGCAATTGCGCGGCACTCGGCGCGGCGTCTTCGGCGGCCAGCCAGTACGCCACCAGGCGCTGATCGCCGGGGCTGTCTTCGCGGGCGATGACCACCGCTTCACGCACACCGTGGCAGGCCGCAAGACGCGCTTCGATTTCGCCCAGTTCGATGCGGAAACCGCGGATTTTCACCTGATCGTCATTGCGCCCCAGGTATTCGAGGCTGCCGTCTGCGGTCCAGCGTGCGAGGTCACCGGTCTTGTACAAACGGGCGTCGGTGCGGCCGCTGAACGGGTCGGCAATAAAGCGCTCGGCGGTCAGCGCCTGGCGATTGAGGTAGCCACGGGCAACCCCGGCACCGCCGACGTACAGCTCACCGATGACGCCGGCCGGTACCGGTTCGCGTTGGGCGTCGAGCACGTACAGTTGCAGGTCGGGAATGCCCACACCAATCGGGCTGCGCCCGACCAGATGCGCATCCGCTGCGGCCAATGGCCGATAGGTCACGTGCACGGTGGTTTCGGTGATGCCGTACATGTTCACCAGGCGCGTGCCGGCATTGCCGACCCGCGCATACCACGGCTTGAGCAGGCCCGGTTCCAGGGCTTCGCCGCCGAACACCACTTCGCGCAACGAGTGCTGCAACGGGCTGCGCCCCTGCGCGGCGATCAACTGGCGAAAGGCACTCGGGGTCTGGTTGAGCACGGTGACGCCGCTGCGGCACAGCAACGCGTAGCAGTCGTCCGGGGAACGGCTGACCGTTTGCGGGACCAGCAGCAACTGGCCGCCGAAGGCCAGCGCGGCCCAGATTTCCCACACCGAAAAGTCGAACGCAAAGGAATGGAACAGTGCCCCGACATCTTGCGGGTTGAAGTTGAACCACGGCTGGGTCGCCGCGAACAACCGCACCACGTTGCGGTGCTCGACCATTACGCCTTTGGGCAGACCGGTGGAGCCGGAGGTGTAGATCACATAGGCCAGATGGCTCGGCAGCAGTTCAGGGATGTACGGATTGCTGGTCAGTTCGGCGTGCAGTTGCACACTGTCGAGGTCGATTTGCACAACCTCGGCACCGGCCACGCGCTCGGCGGTGTCGGCCTGCATCAACAGCGCCACCGGGGTGCTGTCCTCAAGGGTGTAGGCGATGCGTTCCAGCGGATACGCCGGGTCGATCGGCACGTAAGCGGCGCCGGCCTTGAGCACGCCAAGCAGGCCGACGATCATCTGCGGGCCGCGCTCGACGCAGATCGCCACCCGGTCATCCGGGCGGACACCGCGCGCCAGCAAGTGATGCGCGAGCTGGTTGGCGCGGCGATTGAGTTCGCCGTAGCTCAGGGTGTGCCCGCCGAACATCAGCGCCGGCGCTTCGGGCCGAGCCCGTGCGTGGGCTTCGAACTGTTGGTGGATCAGCGGTGACTCGGGGAAGCGCGGCGCCAATGAACGGTCGCCATGCAGGAGTTTTTCACGCTCGGCTGCCGGCAGGATATCGAGGCTGTGCAGCGGCGTATTCGGCGCCGATTGCAGGGCGTGCACCAGACTGTGCAGCGCGGTGTTCAGGTAACGGGCGATGCGCTCGGCACCGAGGGCCGCGTCCGCCAGCGCGGTAATGCGCAAGTCTTCACCGAGATCATCAATATTGACGGTCAACGGGTAGTTGGTGCGCTCACGGGCGCCCAACACCTGCACGCCAGGGGCCAGATCGCTGACCTCGGCGACGTCTTCCGCGCTGCTGTGCCGGTAGTTGAGAATGGCGCTGAACAGCGGCGTCGGCACCGCGACGGCGCTGCAGCGCTGGGCCAGTGCCAGTGACGTCTGCTCATGGGCGAGCAATGCGGTCAGGCGCCGATGGGTCGCCAGCACCGCCTCGCGCGCCCCGTCCTGCCCGACATCCACGCGCAGCGGCAACGTGTTGATGAACATGCCCAGCGCTTGCTCGCCGCCCTCGCCTGCCTCCATCCGCCCCAGCAGCACGGTGCCGAACACCACCGCCGTGCGCCCGGACAACTGGCCGAGCACCCGGCCCAGCGCCAGGTGCATCAGGCTGGCGACACTGACCCCGAGCTGGCGCGCCTGCCCGCGCAGTTGTCGACTCAACTCGGGCTCAAGCATCAGCAAGGCTTCTTCGATGGCCTGGCCGTCGCCTTGCACATCCTGCAAACCGCAGGGCAAGGTCGGCTCGTCAATGTCGGCGAGCATCTCGCGGAAGAACGCCTCATGGAACTGTTGGTCGAGGCCCAGGCGCGCCTTGGCCAGGTGATCGCGATACGGCACCGCTGGCCCCACCTGCGCGGCCTGGCCGAGCAGGTGCGCACGAGTTTCCCGACGCACCACATCGAGGGCGACGTGGTCCATGATCAAGTGATGAAACAGCAACAGCGCAACCACACGCCCGTTCGCCGGGTCCGCCGCATACACCAGACGCAGCAGCGGCGCCTGCTGCACGTCAAGACGGAAGGTGCGCGGATCGTGACGTTCGAGCAGTTGCGTCAGCACGTCGACACCCGGGTCGAGCCGGACTTCTTCGCAATGCAGCGACGCATGGCGTTGCACCACTTGCAGCGGTTCATCCAGGCGTTCCCAGACGAACGAGGTGCGCAGGATGTCGTGGCGTTCGATCATCCACTGCAGCGCCTCGGCGAAAGCCTCCAGACGCTCACGACTGGCGAAGGCGAAGCGCGCCTGCGACACGTAGGGGTCGCCAGCAGGCGCCGACAGGTGCAGGTACAGCATGCCTTCCTGCAACGGCGCCAGCGGGTAAATATCCTGCAGGTTGCCAGCGCCGCCCGGCACGCTGGCGACGATACGGTCGATGGTCGGCTGATCCAGCGTCACCAGCGGCAGCATGTCCGGGGTGATGCGAAACGCCGGGCTCAACCAGTCGCCGCCGTGACGGGCGACCAGTTCCAGCAGTTGCGTCTTGTGCGCGGCGAGACTGTCCCACACCGCATCATCCAGCGCGTCGTCGCTGCCCAGAATGACCAAGTCTTCATCTTCCTGTTGAAGGCGGATCGCATGGGTGGAAATAACAGCCATCAGTTCGCTGAATTGCATGGGATAACCTGCTGTAAATACGAGAAAAATGAGCGCGCAGCCGCGAGTCCGTGCGAACTGCGCGCAGCCTGGAAAAACTAAAACATCGGGGCATGGGGGGCTGACATGGGAAGCGGGGACAAGCCACCTTCCCTGCCGACGAGTTGCCGAATACCTGTGGCGAGGGAGCAAGCGCCCTCGCCACAGGTTCGATGTCAGCCGTAGTGGACGGCGCCGGACTAGAGCCGGCGTTTGCGGTTGAGGCTCGGGATGGTGGTTTTCGGGATGACCACGTGCTGCGCCTCTCGCGTGGTGCTGAGCGCCAGCGCGGCCAGCGTCGGCTGACTGAACAGCGCCCGGGCATCGGTGTGCAAACCGTTCTGGCGCATGCGCGCCACCAGGCTTACCGCGAGTAACGAATGCCCGCCGAGCTCGAAGAAGTTGTCATGCCGCCCGATCCGATGGACGCCGAGCACCTCACCCCAGATCCGTGCCAGCGTGGTTTCGACTTCACCCTCGGGCGCCACGTAAGGCCGGTTGATCAGCGCGTCCGCCCCCGGTTCCGGCAAGGCTTTCCGGTCGATCTTGTCGTTTGGCGTCAGCGGCAAAGCGTCGAGCCGTACAAAGGCTCCCGGCACCATGTATTCGGGCAGCCGCGCCAGCACATGGGTGCGCAAGGTCTCCAGCCCCGGTGCTTCTGCACCGCAGCGCACGGTGTACCAGGCCACCAGACGCTCGTCGCGCACCATCACCAGCGCTTCGCGGATCGCTGGATGTTCGATCAGCCGCGCCTCGATTTCCCCCGGCTCCAGGCGCAAGCCCCGCAGCTTGATCTGGAAGTCGTTGCGCCCGAGGAACTCCAGCTCTCCATCCGGGTTGTAGCGCACCAGATCGCCCGTGCGGTACAGCCGGTCGCCGGGCACAAACGGACTGTCGATGAAGCGCTCGGCCTGCATCTCGGGCAATCGGTGATAACCGCGCGCCACGCCGACCCCGCCGATGTGCAACTGACCGCTGACGCCTTGCGGCACCGGTTGATCGTAAGCGTCGAGTACGTACAGACGGGTGTTGCTCAGCGCCTTGCCGATCGGCACCAGATTCTCCGGCACCGGCAAGTGCGGCTCCAGCGTCCATCCGGTGCTGTCCACCGTGGTTTCGGTCGGGCCGTAGACGTTGTGCAAACGCACCCATGGCAACCGGGCACGCACCTGCCGCGCCAGTGCCGCGCTGAGTTCGCCGCCACCGTTGAGGACATCAGTGAGGCTGGTGCACTGCTCGATGTCGTCCTGTTCGATGAACTGCTGCAGCAACGCCGGGACGAACTTGACCACCGTCACTTGATGCTGGCGAATGGTCTGCACCACGTACGCCGAATCACGGTTGCCATCCGGTCGGGCCAATACCAGACGCATGCCGGAACACAGCGGCCAGAAGATCTCCCACACCGAACTGTCGAAGCTGAACGGCGCTTTTTGCAGCAGCGCACCGTGCCCGGTTGGCGGCGAAATGACCGAGCCCCAGTGCACCATGTTGCAGGCGCTGCGGTGTTCGATCATCACGCCTTTGGGCAGGCCTGTAGAACCCGAGGTGTAGATCATATAGGCGAGGTTCGCGGCGCCGAGGCCGGGCACCTGCAGATTGCTCGCGGGTTGCTGGTCCCACGTGCGGCGGTCGAGGTCGAGCAGCGGCACCCCCGGCTCGCCCAATAGTTGCCGCGTGGCGCCATGCACCAGCAGGGCAACCGGCGCGCTGTCCTGCAACATGTAATTCAGACGCTCCAGCGGATAGTCCGGGTCCAGCGGCACATAGGCGCCCCCGGCCTTGAGGATGCCGAGCAAACCGACCACCAGATCCAGCCCGCGCTCGACACAGATCGCCACCCGCGCATCCGGCTGTACGCCGAGTTCGCGCAAGTGGTGGGCCAGGCGGTTGGCGTGCTCGTTGAGCTGGCGATACGTCAGGCTGCGTTCACCGCTCTGCAGCGCAACGGCATCTGGTTTGCGCCGCACCTGCGCTTCGAACAAAACGTGCAGCGGCTGCTCCAGCGGGCAATCGACCTCGGTGGCGTTGAACGCGATCAGCAAGCGTTGCAACTCCTCGGCCTGCAGGATCGGCAAGCGGTTCAGCGGCTGTTGCGGTGCCTGTTCCAACGCCTGCACCAGGCCGCTCAGCGCGGCTTGCATATAACCGCAGATCCGCTGCGCGCCGATCTGCGCCACGGCCCTGCCGGTGAGGCGCAAACCGTTGCCGTAATCATCCACGCTCAGGGTCAGCGGATAGTTGGTGCGTTCTTCGTTGGCCAGGGTTTCGATGCCTTGCCAGGCTTGCCGCGACGGTTCCAGCAGTTGCGATTCATCGCTGTGCCGGTAGTTGAGCAGCGCGCTGAACAGCGGCGCCGGTGAGGCGACTCCGCTGCAACGCTGGGCCAGCGCCAGCGACGCATGTTCGTGCCCGAGCAGTGCGGTCAGTCGTGCATGGGTAGCGCGCACAGCGTCGAGCACCCCGGCGTCGACGTCGATGCGCAGCGGCAATGTGTTGATGAACACCCCCAATGCCCGATCGGCGCCCTCGCCGCCCTGCATCCGCCCCATCAGCACGGTGCCGAATACCACATTGGACTGGCCGGACGTCGCCGCCAGCACCCGCGCCCACGCCAGATGGATCAGGCTCGCGACGCTGACCCCGGCCTGACGCGCCTGATGGCGCAAACGCTGATAGACCTCTGCCGGCAGCGCCTGCTGCGCCTCGTCGATACCGCAACCATCGCCCTGCACTTGCTGCAGGCCGAACGGCAGGGTCGGCGCGTCGATATCCGCCAGTTGTTCGCGGAAAAACGTCTCGTGCTCCTGCTCGCTGACACCCAGGCGCGCCTGCGCCACGTAGTTGCGATACGGCACCGGCGGCGCCAGTTCCACGACCTGCCCGCAAAGGCTGGCCTGCAACTCGCCGCGCATCACTTCGAGGGCAATGTGGTCCATCGCCAGGTGATGAAACAGCAGAATCCCCACTACCCGGCCCAACGCCGGATCCTTGGCGTACACCAGACGCATCAGCGGCGCCTGACTGACGTCGAGGCGGTAACGCCGGGCGTTGAAGCGCGCATGCAACTGCTCGAGGACCGGGCCGTTGGCCGGGTCGAGTTCGACTTCCTGCAACGGCAGAATCGCCTCGCGCCAGACCACTTGCACCGGCGTGCTCAGGCCCTCCCAGAGCACCGCCGTGCGCAGAATGTCGTGGCGCGCCATGACCTCGCGCAGCGCTGCGGCGAAAGCCTCGACGCGCTCAAGGCTATCGAACGCCAGCTGCGATTGCAGCAGGTACGGATCGCCCTGGGCGGCGGTGATGTGGTGGTAGAGGATGCCTTCCTGCAGCGGCGCCAGCGGATAAATGTCCTGCACATTGGCCGCCCCGCCGGGCACCGTGGCGACGATGCGCTCGATGTCCGCCTGGGCCAGTTGCACCAGCGGCAGCAGCGCCGGGGTGATGTGCGTGCAGTCGGCAGCGATGCGGTTGGCCGGCACCTCGACTTCACGCCCGCTGCCGACCGAGGCCGCCAGTGCGGCGAGGGTCGGCTGACTGAACAACACGCGCACGTCACTGCTCAAGTCGAGCTGTCGCATGCGCTCGATCAGTATCACCGCCAGCAAAGAATGCCCGCCCAACTCGAAGAAATGGTCGTGACGCCCGACCCGTTCGACTTGCAACACTTCCGTCCAGATTTGCGCCAGAGCGATTTCAACCTCGCCTTGCGGCGCTTCATATTCGCGGCGGATCAGGTCCTCAGGCCCGGGCGCCGGCAGCGCCTTGCGGTCGACCTTGCCATTGGCGGTCAGGGGCAATGCCGGTAGACGCACGTAGGCGCTCGGCAGCATGGCACTGCTCAGGCGACTTTTCAGGTGCGCGTGCAACTGGTTGATGTCCAGCGGCGCCTGCTCGGTGAACCACGCCAACAACTGCCCGTCGCGCACCAGCACCACGGCTTCGCGCACCGCCGCATGGCTGGCGAGTGCGCTCTCGATTTCTCCCGGTTCGATGCGTACGCCACGGATTTTCACCTGATCGTCGTTACGCCCCAGATACTCCAGCGTGCCGTCGTTGCGCCAGCGCGCCAGATCGCCGGTGCGATACATCCGCGCATCCGCTTCGCGGCTGAACGGATCGCGCAGGAAGCGTTCGGCGCTCAGGTCCGCACGGTTCAGGTAACCGCGAGCCACGCCGGCCCCACCGACGTACAACTCGCCGGCCACGCCTGGCGGCAGCGGTTGTTGCTGATCATCGAGCACATACACCGTGGCGTTGCTCACCGGCTTGCCGATGTGCAGCGCCTGCCCGGCGGCGAGGCGCCCCGAGGTCGCCACCACCGTGGCTTCGGTCGGGCCGTAGTTGTTGATCACCGCGAACGATTGCGGGCGCGGGGGCTGGCGCAGGCGATCGCCACCGATCAGCAGCGTGCGCAAGGTCGGATGATCGAGCTGGCGGCTGAAGGCGTATTCGGCGATCGGGGTCGGCAGAAAACTCACCTCCAGTGGTTGCGCCCGCCACCAGTCGAGCAGCGCACCAATGTCTTCGCTGCCCTCGCTGGCGGGTGCCAGGTGCAAGGTCGCACCCACGCACAGCGCCGGCCAGACTTCCCAGGCCATCGCATCGAAACCGAATCCGGCGAGGCTCGAGGTCTGGCTGCCGGCCTGCAGATCGAACGCGTCAGCGTGCCAATCCACCAGATTGCACAGGGTCCGGTGCTCGACCATCACCCCTTTGGGCAGGCCGGTGGAGCCGGAGGTGTAAATGACATAGGCGAGATGTGCCGGAGTCAGTCCGGGCACCTTTGGCGCGTCACTATCAGTGGCCGGCCAGCTCGGGCGATCGAGTTCGATCACCGGCACCGACAACGCCGGCAGATGCCCGCGCAAACCACGCTGGGTCAGCACCGCCAGCGGCGCGCTGTCCTCCAGCAGATAGCTCAGGCGCTCGGCCGGATGCGCCGGGTCGAGCGGCACATAGGCGGCGCCGGCCTTGAGAATCGCCAGCAACCCGACCAACGTGTCGAGACCGCGCCGGGCGACGATCGCCACCCGGTCATCCGGGCGCACACCAAGATCGAGCAGATGATGAGCCAGCGCGTTGGCTCGTTGATCAAGCTCGGCATAGGTCAACGATTGCCCTTGCTGCACCGCCGCCAGCGCCTGCGGCCGTTGCGCCACCTGCGCCTGGAAACGCTGATGGATCGTGCTCACCGCCGGGTAGCTCACTCGCGTCGCATTCCACTGTTGCAGCAGCGCCTCTTCCTCAGGCGTGCTCAGACTGAAATCCGCCACCGGCAAGTTCACCGCCTCCAGCCCTTGTTCCAGAATCAACAGCCAGCGTGCGGCCAGGGCCGTGATCTCCTCGGCGCTGAAATACGCCTCGCTGTAAACCAGGTACAAATGCGCGTCGTCGTTGACCTGATTGCTCAGCAGGTGCACCGCCAGCGGCGTGGCCTCCTCCATGTTGGAGGCCTTGATCATCCGCCCCGACGCCTCACCGTAGCGATAATCGTGAGCGCCCTGCTCGTAGGACACCGTCACCTCGAACAACTGCGAGCGCTCCTCACGCAGCAGGCCCAGGGCGCGGTTCATCTCACTGACCGGGAAACGCTGATGGCGAAAATCCTTTCTGAGCTCATCGCGGATCGCCCTGACCAGTTCGCCGAACGTGCGCTGGCGACCAAACGCCATGTGAACCGCACTGATCTGCGCGAACAGCCCGAGGGTGGATTTGAACCGTGCACCGCCGCGATTGAGAATCGGCAGGCCGACCACCCATTCGTCACGCTGCGCCGTACGGCTGAAATACACGTGCAGCGCCGCCAGCAACACATGGAACGCCGAAGCGCCAACGCCTCGGGCCACCTGCTTCATGCGCTCGTGCAACAACGTCGGCAAGGGTTGCGTGAACACCTGGGTCTGAACGGTTTTGCCGGCGCGGCTCGGTTGATGGCGTGGCAGCAACAGCGGCTCGGGCAATTGCCGGTATTTGTCCAGCCAGTACCTGCGGTCCAGCGCGTAACGGGGCGACGCGCGATAGCGCGTATCGTCGGCGATGAAGTCGAGGTAGGACGGTGCCGAGGCCGGCGCCGGTTGGCCGTTCGCCAGCGCGTTATAGATATCGTCCAGCGACTTGAACATTTCGCCGAAGCTCCAGCCATCAATGATCAGGTGATGGGCCTGAACGGACAGCCAGTGGCGCTCATCATCCAGGCGGATCAACAGAAAACGGAACAGGCAGCCGCCGCCCAGCACGAAGGGCTGATCAATACGCGCCTGAACCAATGCCCGCGCCGCCGACTCCGGGTCGGCATGCGCCGACACATCGTGAATCGGCATCGGCACCGGCCATGCGCGGGCAAACCGCTGCAACGGCAAGCCATCGACGCCGGCACCCGGCAGCAGCACCGTGCGCAGGGCGTCATGCCGGGCCACCAGGCGTTCGAGCGCTGCCTGCATCCGTGCCGGATCCAGCGGACCGCTCAGCTCCAGGTACCCGCCGATGTTGTACAGCGGCGAATCGCCGCGACTCAGCTGATCCAGCCAGATGTCCAGCTGCGCTGCGGTCAGGGGATACGTCTGGGTCGATGCGGACGGCGTGTCCACCGCTGGGGCAGAAATAGGCGGCATAAAGTCCTTCTCATGAAATTTTGCGCCTATTCAAGCATCGGCCCCGACGCCGACATGACACGTGAAACCCGGACAACCCAGCCCCCTCCCAAGGCCTGTCAGCCCCGGTTGCCGCTGATCCGGCAGGAAGCTTCTAAAAGTTCGGAGAGGAAACGCTGAAATACTTGTAGGAAAAATGCCACAAGCCAGCGCAGCCATCGGCCAGCGCAATGCTCGCACCGCAGCTTAATAGTCCCGGCTTTCAAGGCTTTGCAGTGACCGAACAGTCACGAAAGCCGTGGCATCTGTACCGGATACCGTCAGAAGCCCGGCGCCAACTTTCCGAAATGATGGCACTTTGTGTCCCTGTTTTCCCCTACAGACGTAGGACAAATCCATAGGCTTAAATCCCGCTCCAGATCATGTTCAAGGAGAAATGACTGCGTGGGCGGCTTTTACTTAGACGGCAGACGATTCAGTGATGGCTCTGAACCAGGGATGACAAGGATATGAATCTGACCGGCAGTATTCGCAATATGGAAAACCCGCATTTCTACTGGCAACTGGGTGAGCTGATTGCCAGCACCGGGGACGATCACTTCGCCGCGAACATGTTTCAGCTGGTCGACACGCTGGTGCCGGTCGACGGCGTCGACCTCAGCGAGTGGACGCTGGATGAGCGTCAGGCCAGCGTGGTCGAGATCAAGCCGCTGGGCAGTGCCGGTTTGCCGCAGACCTGTGCGCCGGCCGACCCGCTCGAACGGGCCGATGACCATCCGTTGTTGCCGAAGATGATCGAGATGAATGACTCGCTGCTGATCCAGCTCAGAGCCTCGCTGCAACCTCGCTACCCGCAACACAATGCGCACCAGTGCAATCTGGTGTCGCGCATGTCCAACCGCCGCTGCGTCATTTCGTTTTACCGACCGCATACCCGGCGGGTGTTTTCACTGACGGAGCTGTCGTTTCTCAAAAGCCTTTCGGACACCCTGCTGCCGCTGATCGAACGCCATGCGCACATCAGTCGGCAAACCCTCGCCCGCCAGCCACGCCTGCCCCAGGCCGAACTCGATCAGGCACCGCTGGCGCTGGTGTTCGATGAGCGCCTGGCGATGAGTGGCGTCGTCCTTTCGGCACGCGAAAAGGAAGTCTGCCTGGGCTTGCTGACCGGCGGTACGGTGCCGCAAATCGCCGAAAAACTGCGGGTGAAAAACAGCTCGATCGAGACGTACCTCAAACGGGCGGCGGCCAAACTCGGGGTCAGTGGCCGGCATGGGCTGGCGCGGTGGATGGCCGGGGCCTGACTTCGAACTGCGTGAGTACCTTTGTGGCGAGGGGATTTATCCCCACTGGACGGCTAAGCAGGCCGCGCTTTTTATCGTCCAAAAGAGGGGCCGCTACGCGCCCCGACGGCGATAAATCCCCTCGTCACAGGGTGTTCTCAGCACAGGATCTTTCTCAACACACAAGCCCCTCCCCCCCCGTTTTCCTTGCAAGCATCTCCCCTCTTTCATGCACGAGGCTGTTCGATGTCTACCTTGCGACTTTCCCTGCTGTCCATGGCCATGCTGCTGGGCGGCTGTTCCCTGATTCCCGAGTACCAGCGCCCGGCATCGCCGAGCGCCGCGCAATACCCCACCGCCACACAACCGGCAACACCTAACGAAGACTGGCGCACGCTGTTCAACGACCCGGCTCTGCAACAGCTGATCGAGTCGGCACTGATCAACAACCGGGACCTGCGCGTGGCCGCGCTGAACGTCGAAGCCTTCCAGGCGCAATACCGCATCCAGCGTGCCGACCTGCTGCCGGCGGTGTCGGCCAATGCCAGCGAGTCACGCCAACGTATGCCCTCCAGCGTGACCAAAGGCAAAGCGCTGATTAACTCGACCTACGCGGTCAACCTCGGCATCAGCGCCTACGAACTGGATTTCTTCGGCCGTGTGCGCAGCCTCAGCGAGCAAGCGCTGCAGAGCTGGCTGGCGACGGAAGAAGCGCGACGCAGTGCGCAGTTGAGTCTGGTGGCCAACGTCGCCAATGCTTACCTGACCTGGCGCGCCGATCAGGAGTTGCTCGAACTGACCCGCGACACCCTCGCCGCCGACGAACAGAGCCTGCACCTGACCACCCGTAACCGCGAGGCCGGCAAGTCGTCGGCGCTGGAACAGGCGCAGGCGAAAACCAGCGTCGACAGTTCGCGGGCCAATCTGGCGCGTTATCAGCGGCAGGTGGCGCAGGACCTGAACAGCCTGACGCTGCTGGTCGGTGCGCCCGTGCCGGCGTCGTTGCCCGCCCGGCCGCTGGCCAGCGAACTGGTGCAGCAAGTGCCGGCGGGATTGCCGTCGGATCTGCTGCAACGGCGCCCGGACATTCTTCAGGCCGAATACAAACTCAAGGCGGCCAACGCCAACATTGGCGCAGCGCGGGCGGCGTTTTTCCCCAGCGTCAGTCTGACGGCCAATGCCGGCACCTCGAGTCGCGATCTGTCCGGACTGTTCGGCAGCGGCTCCGGCGCCTGGACCTTTCAGCCACAGATCAGCCTGCCGATTTTCAATGCCGGCAGCCTGCGCGCGAGCCTGGATTATTCGAAGTTGCAGAAAGACGTGGCGGTGGCCGAATACGAAAAGTCGATCCAGACCGCGTTTCAGGAAGTCGCCGATGGCCTCGCCGCGCGCACGACGTATCAGCAGCAATTACAGGCGCAGCGCGATCTGGTCGAGGCTACGCAGACCTATTACAACCTGGCGCAGAACCGTTATCAGAATGGTGTCGACAGCAGCCTGACGTTCCTCGATGCCCAGCGTTCGCTGTTCAGTTCGCAACAAGGCCTGATCACCGATCGGCTGGCGCAGTTGGTGGCGGAGGTCAATCTGTACACCGCGCTGGGCGGTGGCTGGCAGGCTTCGGAAGCGACGATTCAATAAGCACCCGTCACTTTTTCTTACACCTTTTGTCGCCCGATCCTATGCGGTGCGGCGATCCATGGCCGGCGCCTGCCCTCAGTTTGGTATCATGCGCCGCTTTTAAGGTTAACCCCCCGCCAGTCCTGCCGACTGACGGGCTGCAAAAGGCGGTATTAGATGACGGCTTTGTTGACTCGCCGCAAGGTGCTTGCGGGAATGGGCGTGCTCGGGCTCGGCCTGCTCGCCGGCTGCGACACCCGCGGCCAACTGTCGTACAAGTACGGCAAGGATCTGAGTAACAAGATCATGGGGCGCACCTTCAAACTGAAGAACACCGACGGCGAAACCATGACGCTGTCGAGCTTTCGCGGCATGATGCCGATGGTGTTCTTCGGCTTCACCCAGTGCCCGGCAGTCTGCCCGACCACCCTCGCCCGCGCGGCGAAAATCAAGAAACTGATGGGCAAGGACGGCGACCGCTTGCAGGTGATCTTCATCACCCTCGATCCCGAGCGCGACACCCCGGAAATCCTCGACGCCTACATGAAAGCCTTCGACCCGACGTTCGTTGCGCTGTACGGCACGCTTGAGGAAACCGCGGCCACGGCCAAGGAATTCGACGTGTTCTACGAGAAAGTCCCGGCCGGCGACACGTACACCATCTCGCACACGGCCACCAGCTACGTTTACGACTCCAATGGCGGCTTGCGCCTGGGTCTGTCCACCTCGCTTTCGGCAGAAGAATGCACAGAAGATTTGCTCACTGTTATGGAGGTTTGCTGATGCAACCTGTTATGAATCACATCAAACGCGCGGTACTCGGTCTGTCCCTGCTGGGCCTGGCTTTCCAGGCATCGGCACAGACCACCGTCAGCGACGCCTGGGTCCGTGCGACCGTACCGACCCAGTCCGCCAGCGGCGCGTTCATGACCCTCACCGCCGACAGCGACAGCAAGCTGCTCAGCGTAGCCACCCCGGTGGCCAAGGATGTGCAGATCCACGAAATGACCATGAAGAACGACGTCATGAGCATGGGCCCGGTGAAGTTCATCGAACTGCCGGCCGGCAAAGCCGTCAAGCTTGATCCGAATGGCTACCACGTGATGCTGATGGGCTTGAACGGTCAGTTGAAAGAAGGCGAAACAGTGCCGCTGACCCTGACCGTGGAAAACGCCAAGGGCGAGAAAGAAACCGTTGAAGTCAAAGCGCCGGTTCGCGCACTGACCAACATGGAAGGTCACGATCACAGCAAGATGCATTGATCTGACATCGCGTTCACAAAAAAGGGGCGACCTGATCGTTGATCAGACCGCCCCTTTTTTGTTGCCGGCGCGTGTCGCCTTAATGCTTGCGGGCCAAGGCGTTGCGCACGCTTTGCCGTGACATCGCCGTGCCGGAACGGGTCACGGTTTCACCTGCGGTTGCCTTGGCCAACTGTTTCTTGCGCCTGGCCACCTGACGCCACTGGTAACCGAAGTATCCGCCTGCAACCACCAACCCCAGCCAACCGAAGACCGAACCGACGAAGAACAACAGTGCGAGAGTGATCCACACGGTTTTCGAGGTGAACAACTTCACACTGTCGTCGACAGGCACCGCTTCAACCGGCGCCTGTTGCGCCAGCGGAATCTGCTGCACCCCCTCCTGATCAAAACGCAAAACAAAGTCCGCCCCGGGCACCGCAACGTCCAGTTGATTGCCTTGAGCGGTATGCACCCGCACCTCGCCATCGACGAGCGACACGGTGCTGAAACTGATCTGGGTTTCACAGCGAATCTCGCCGTTGACCAGGGTCACGACCGTTCGTTGACCATCGGGGGTGTCGCGCATGTCGATTCCTTGAGCATTCCACGTCGGACGACGTGCGAAGGGAAAGTCCGTTGGGCGCGAATGCTACTGAGTGGCCATTACTCTGTCCAGAAAGCGCGACACCAACCCAGGACCTACGCAAAAAACCTCCAGTTCAAGCCTGTCGAAGTTACCAACCTGATGGAAAGCGTACTTTACATCGAAAAAAACATCAGCAATTATGTAAAGGGTCTTTTACATAGGAAGTTCAAGCATGAACCGGTTCTACCTCGAAATGGGCGCGGCCTTAATCCTCTACATGCTGGTGCTGACGGCATCATTGATTGCCTCGCAATATCTGATGGACGCCCCTATCGTGCTGCGCTCGGCCGTCGCAATGACCCCGGTCATTCCGGCGGGACTGATGTGCTGGGCCATCGTGCGCAACCTGCGGCGCATGGACGAAATGCATTTGCGCATCCAGTTTGAAGCGCTGGGCTTTGCTTTCGCCGCGTCGGCGCTAGTGACTTTCAGTTACGGCTTTCTGGAAAACGTTGGCGCTCCCCATATTCCGTGGACATGCGTGTGGCCCGTGATGGGCGCGATGTGGATTCTCGGCCTGCAAATCGCTCGGCGCCGCTACCAATGAAAAACCGTCTCAAGGCACTGCGTGCCGAGCGCAAATGGTCACAGGGCGATTTGGCGGAACGTCTGAACGTCTCACGCCAGACGATCAACGCCATCGAAAACGAGCGGTACGACCCGAGCCTGCCATTGGCGTTTCAAATTGCCCGGGCGTTCGAGATGCCGATTGAAAGCATCTTTGACGATGGCAAATGCTGACCTGTCCACACCCACATCCCTGTGGGAGATTCTATGGTTGAGGGGAAGCCCTCAACCGGCTTTTGCAGAAATCACGGAGCCGCCAAAGGCAGCGATCTTGTGCTTTTCAAGCGCCACCCCACCTGCCACTCGTCGCCACCTGTCAGATCTGACAGGTGCGTTTTCCCCCGCAAAGCGCTCTGATAACTCCTGCCCGCCCACCGTCCAGGAGCCGTAAACATGGCCACAGCCAAATCCAGCGACAACACCATATTGGCGCTATTCCCTCCCCACGCTCCAGACGCCACCACCCCGGTGGTCGGTGCTGTCTATGGTGTGCCCAAGCATGTCTACGACCTCAAGCCCATGGGCCTGACCATCGTCGTCGATCCGCCGCAATCTGGCACGCTGGAAGAAGGCGATGTCATTCGGCTGCGGCTCAACGGCGCCGATACCGAAGCCACAAAGACCGTCCTGGCTGGCGAAGAAAATTCCCGTCACACCCTGTACCTGCCCAAGGGCCTGCTGCTGACCGATCGCGTCAATACCCTCGTTTACACCATCACCCGCATCAGCGAGAACAAAGGCACCTCCACGCCGGAGCTGACCCTGCTGTACAACACCATCCGCCCCGGCATCGAGGACCGCTCGCCCGGCGATAGCGCCCATTCGGAACTGCAACTGATCCTGCCCCAGGACGTGCTCGACGACGGCATCGACGCCGACCGCGCCAAACAGGGCGTGCAAGTGTGTTTCGCCTACCCTTACTGCCGCGCCTACGACCAGATCCGATTGAACTGCAACGGTCAGGATGTCACGCACACCGTGACCGCCGCCGAGGCTCCGCCCACTCCCTCGGCCGAGCCGACCAGGGTCTGCGTGATGGTCGACGAAGCAGTGTTCCTGAGCGCCGGGGACAACCCGAAGTTCATCTTTTCCTACACCGTCACCGACCAGCTCGGCAACGGGCCGGACACCGATTCGCCCTACTCCGGCACGGTGGAGGTCGATGTGCATCTTCGGGAAACCCGCCTGGCCGCCCCCGATCTGGCCGAGGATCCGGACGATCCGACCGACGATCCGAGCACCATCGATCTGGACAAACTCGCCGGCAAGGACCTGACCGTATTGGTCCAGACCTTTGCTCCGTTGTGGCAACCCAACGATAAAATCCGCGTGAGCTACAGCGCCACCGCGTCGAACGGCACCGTTACCCTGCACAGTGTGGAACAGGACGTCGTGCGGATCCCGTTCACCTACAAACTGATGGTGCCCAACGCCAAAGTGATCGCCGGCAGTGTGGTGCGGGCGAAGTACGAATTGCTGAAAAATGGCAACGTCTTCGCCACTTCGAAAAATGCCGTGGCCGAAGTTACCGGCTCAGAGGTTATCGAGTTGTTGCCGCCGGTGCTGCTGAAGGCAGTGAGCCCGATCGACGCGCTGGCGTATCCGCAGGGCGTGACCATTCAGGTCGAGTATTTAGAACACCTGCCAGGCGATAAAGCGCAGCTGGTGGAAGTTAACCCACCCGCAGGTGCACCAGGGTTTCCATTGGTGCCCTTCAACGCCAATAAACGCACCAACACCTTGTTGAGCCAGGCTTTTCTGATCGCACGACAAGGCAAGCCCCTGGTGTTTCGCTGGCACCTGAATAGCAATAACGCGGAGGTTGCCCGATCGCCTGAGCTGAACCTGAGCGTGTCGAAAATTACCGAGGGCGATGCACGTTTGCCGACGCCGGTGGTGGATGGCAAGACCGGCAATGAACTCGACGTGGCGCTGTTACAGCCCACCGCCCTGCTCACCGTTGCGGCATGGCCGCACGTCGAAGGTGAGCGGCTGTGGTTGCAGTACGAGGGCAAGGACAATCAGGACCAGACCGTGACCTTCGACGACCTTCGCGGTGAAGTGGGCGTGGGTGCGCCAGGCTTGAGCCGGGCGGTGCCGCTGGCCTGGCTGAAAGGCTTGAAAGATGGCCGTGACTTGAAGGTGACGCTCAAGGTTAATTTTGACGGGGTGGCGAACGCGGCGACGGCGGTGGGGTTTCCGGTGCGCTCTTATATCGTCAAGGCAGGCGCCGACGTGCAACCAGTAATCACCCGGGCCGAAGACAGCCAAGGCGTGGAGATCCCGCAGGGAGGCACGACACGTGACACCACCGTGATCCTCACCGGCAGCGCAACCCCGGGTCAGAAGGTGCAAATCTTCGACGGCGCCGCCGACAAGGGCGAAGCCAGCGCCGACCCGCTGAGCGGAATCTGGAGCCACAGGATCAGCGGACTGAGCGTCGCAGAGCACCCCTTCACCGCCAAGGCCTTGTACGGTTCAGGCCAGACATCGACCGTGCGCAGCCTGAAAGTCTCCGCGTTGCCCGAGCTGATTATTGACAAAACACCGGTGGTGCTCAGCGCCCGCAACTGGATCGCGGTAGGGGAAGAACTGCAGAAGCTTCTGGTCGCCAACCCGACCCCGCCGGTCGGCACCTACGCAGACCGATTTCCGCAGCAGGGCACCCCGCCCTATACCTACACGTCTGCCAATGAGGCGATTGCCGTTGCCAACCCAACCAACGGGCGGATTTCAGGGACGGGGAATGGCACGACGACCATTACCGTTGCGGATGCGAGTGGGGATGTGGTGGAGATTCAGGTGACGGTTAGTCGAGTCAGGCGGATACATCGGTCGCCTACCATCCTTAACAGCCACCTGGACGCCATAGCTTGGCGAGAAACTCATGGATATGCCACGCTCACCCACTTTGTCTCCTCAAATGAAATAGAAAAGTTTTTCCCTGTCCAGTTGTCACCTCTTCCCGCCAACTCGCAGTTATTCCATCTCGAATACAGCAACACTCTCTATATCTTTATCCCCGCGCAGCGTGAATGGACCGTGGCGGGGACTGGTTCGAATCTCTACGCTTTGGGGTTTACACTTTGCCCACATACGGTATCAACGAAATCCCCCTCCCCCAGTTAAGGGCGTGGAGGGGAATTGATTAGGTAGCGGCAGACAAATCAAAAAGATCGCAGCTTTGGGCAGCGCCTACATCGCTCCCTGCAAGCGCTGCCGAAGGCGGCGATTTTTTGCATTTAAACCACAGCGTTTAAAAAACACCTTCAGACACACCTCCCAAGCTACAGAACCTTGCGCCTTTGCCTACAGCTACGCCAGAATCCGCCGACTTGTGCGCCTTGTACCGGGTCTCTATCGTGGATCGGTCGCTGACGAATCAGCGATCGGGTTTAGCGATCCGACAACTTACAGACGCACCAGTGCCCAGTCTCAAACTGCAGTTTTTCGATCTGCACTTGATGTCATGGTGGCTGTGCGTGGGAGACCTTCGGGTCTACCCGGGGTTTCTGTGACCCGGATCGCTAACCTGCGTACAGCCGCCACCTTTACTTGTTTAGCGATGAGCCGTGGCGGCTAAATCAACCACGGAGCTTTACCATGATCAAACCAACACCCAGCCCGCCCGAAACCGACGCCACCTCCCCCTACGAATCCCTCGACTCAAAAAAACTCCACGAAGCCGCCGACCGCGCCCTCGATCACTACCTCTGCCCGCCCGGCTCCACCCCACTGCCACGCAGAAGCCGCGGGATGTACGCCGTCACCGCCGACTTCAAAAACGAAGAACTGCTGGTCGATGCCAGCGACACACTCGCTTCAGCCAGAACCATCGCCCATGACGCCGCCGCCCTGTTGCCGGCAGCGCAGCGCCGGACGCTGTTGGGGATTGCGCAACTGATCATGCTGAGTGAGCTGGCGGTGAACCGCGCGCTGGATAATCTGCAATTGCCTCAATAGCAGGGATCTGTGACAAGGACTGAGCAAGGCGTTGTGGCCGCTGAGGCCTTCGCGGGCAAGCCCGCTCCCACAGGTTCTGCGTGTAAATACAGGTTTGTGAGCAACACCGCCCCCTGTGGAAGCGGGCTTGCTCGCGAAGGCGTCGCGTCAGTCAGCATTGACTGCAGTGACACACCATTTTCGCGAGCAAGCCCGCTCCCGAGGCATACCGATTCCGATCGGTATAAACCCCGAGTCAGCTTACCCCTCGTCCATCAACTCCCCGCGCCAGCATGCGCCTCTTCAAAGAAGTAATCCTTCCAGCTCCCCGCCTTGTTCTTCAGCACGCCCAGCTCTTGCAGTTTCTCGGCGTAGATAAAGGTGCGCTGCGGGACCACGGTGAAGTCGATTTCCGGGTCCTTGACGATTTGTTCGACCAGCGCCAGTGGCAGCTTCGATTGCTCGACGCGGATGTACGCCTGGGCCGCGGCAGGTTTGTCGGCCTTGATGATCGTCTCCGCTTCCGCCAGTGCGTCGTAAAACGCCTTGTAGGTTTTCGGGTTTTCGTCGTGGAATTTTTCGGTGGTGTACAACACGTTGAACGTGGCCTGGCCGCCGAGTACGTCATAGGAACTCAGCACTTTGTGCACGTTGGGGTTTTGCAGGGCCTGGTACTGGAATGGCGGGCTGGAGAAATGCGCGTTGATTTCCGAACCGCCGGCAATCAGCGCCGCCGTAGCGTCCGGGTGCGGCAGGCTGACCGAGATGTCGTCGAATTTCTTGTACTGATCGTCACCGAACTCCCTGGCGGTTTCGATCTGCAAGGTACGCGACTGGAAGCCGACGCCGGCAGCGGGCACGGCAATGCGGTCCTTGTCGCTGAAGTCCTTGAGGGTCTTGATGTTCGGGTTGTTGGTCAGCAGGTAGTTGGGCATTGAGCCGAGGGCGGCGATGGCCTTGACGTTCTGTTTGCCCTTGGTGCGATCCCACACGGTCAGCATGGGGGGCACGCCCGCAGACACCACATCCAGCGAACCGGTGAGCAGCGCTTCATTCATCGCAGTCGCGCCAGAGATGCTGTTCCAGTCGACCTTGATATCGAGGCCCTGTGCCTTACCGTGCTTTTCGATCAGTTGCTGATCGCGCACCACATCGAGAATCAGGTAACCGATGCCGAATTGCTGGGCAATGCTGATCTTGCCTTCAGCCTGGGCGCCGCTGCTGAACAGCGCGCCCGCTGCCAGGGAAGCGGCCAACAGAGTCAGCGCGGAACGTTTGAACGGTGTGGCCATGACTACCTCGCAGCAGGGGGTGGTGTGCTGAAAGGCATGACTTTATCGCTATAAAAAACAGAAATTAAATACCTTTATTGCATATGGATAGCACGCGATTGTCGGGCCGGCATAAATCAATTCCTCTCGGCGCTGTCGAGCTAAACGAGACTGCGATCTTTTAATCTTGCGTTAAGAAATCAAAGTCAAAAGATCGCAGCACCTACAGCGAAATCACCGCCAGTAAACAGCCTGAAACAATAAAACCGTCGCACATCTGCAGCGACAAACCAGCCGAACGCCCTCCGACAGGCGCGCCCATCAAGGCTTCGGACCTGCCGCCCACCCTTCAAGAGCGGCCCGCCACCGAATCAGCCGTGCGTTTAAAAAGGCAATCAGACCGCCCACCCTTGGTATCATCGCCCACACTTTTTTGACGGTTTGATGACGTGGAAGGTCTTTTTTTGTGAGCGCTTTTTTTCACTGGCTGCGGCGGCCGCATGCCCGCCTCTTTTCGCTGATTGTGCTGGTGCTGATCGTCCCGGTGTGCCTGCGCGCGGCGCTGGGCTGGTCGACGCCGCTGGGTTATCTGTCGGACCTGGCCATCGGCAGTCTGCTGCTGGTGGTGCTGCATCGGCGGGCGTGGTGGCTGGCGTTGCCGGTGCTGTTGTTCTGGGGTTTGCTGGCGGTGGCCACGGCGGAACTGGTCAGTGCCGTCGGGCGCCTGCCGACGCCGGCGGATCTGCATTACCTGATCGACCCGCAATTCGTCGAGAACTCCACCGGCGGCGGGATGGCGCATCCGGCATTGGCGGTGACCTTGCTGGTGGCGCTGCTGTTCTGGCTGCTGACACAGTTCGTCAGCCGCGCAGTGAAGCGCCCGGCTCTGCCTCGCGCCATCTGGGCCGCCCCCGTGGTGCTGTTCGCCGCACACTGGGCTGCGCAGAACCTGTGGCCGAACGAAGACGATCCGTGGCGGCAGTACAACCTGCCGCATCAGTTGCTCGCCAGTCAGGTCGCCGATCTGCAAATCCAGGCCGAGGAATGGCTCGACGGTGATGTCGAAGAAGCCGCGCCGGTCATGGCCGGGCTCACCGATGTCGACCTCAACGGGCACAAACTGCTGAGTGCACCGGGCCAGGCACGCAACGTATTGATCATCGCCCTGGAAGGCATCCCCGGTGCCTACATCCGTGCCAACCGCGAAGCCATCGGCAGCCACTATCAGGAAGACCTCATGCCCAACCTCAGCCGTTGGGCCGAGCGCGGCATGAACACGCCGGATTACGTATTGCACACCCACCAGACCATTCGTGGCCTGTACGCGATGCTTTGCGGCGATTACGACAAGCTCAACAACGGTACGCCCAAAGGCGTGGAAATGCTGACCCAGCACGAGCGCAATAAGGCGTGCCTGCCGGCGCAGCTGCGTCAGAACGGCTTCAGCACGCATTATCTGCAAGGTGCCGGCCTGCGTTTCATGGCCAAAGACAAGATCATGCCGCACATCGGTTTCGCTGCCACGCATGGTCTGGAGTGGTTCAGCAACGCTAACTATCTGGAATTCCCGTGGGGCAAGGACGACAGGGCCTTCTTCGAAGGTGCGCTGGATTATGTCGGCCAACTGAAGACGCAAAAACAACCGTGGATGCTGACGCTGCTGACCGTCGGCACCCACCAGCCCTACTCCGCGCCGGACGATTACCTTGAGCGTTACGAAACGCCGAAACAGGCCGCCGTCGGTTATCTCGACGATGCCCTGGAACAGTTCCTCAGCGGCCTGGAACGCCAGGGCGTGCTCAAGGACACCCTGGTGATGATCACGTCGGATGAATCCCACGGCATCGACGGCGTGCGCCTGGCCTCCTCCTGGGGATTCAACCTGACCCTGGCGCCGGAGCATGAACAGCTGCCGCGACTGAATGCCGGGGTCTATGGCCACGTCGATCTGAGCGCTTCGATCCTCGACTATTTCGACCTGCCGGTGCCGTCCGCGCTGAGCGGTCGCTCGTTGTTCCGCGACTACGACAGCGGCCGCGAAATCATGTCGTTCACCAACGGCAAGCTGCGCTATCACGATGGTCATGGCATTTTCTCCGAATGCGACATGCCGCGCCGCTGCCGCTATTACGAAAGCGCCGGCTTCATCGCCGAAAGCGCGAAGTTCAAGGGCAACTACAGCGGCCACCCGGCCCGGCAGATCGCCGCCCGGGCCGATGCGCTGGACCTGTCGTTGCTGCGCACCCCGCTCAATCATCGCTATCAGTTCGGCAGCAACAACGTCATCCCGCTGCAGGCGCAGATCAAGGATGACTGGGCCGATAACCTGATCGGCGCGCAGTACCTGGAAATGCCCAAGGGCTCGCACACCCGCGTACGTCTGACGGTGCGCTCGGTCGATCCGCAGCAGGCAGCGTACATTCAGCTCAAGGCCAAGGAGTTCGAACAGGACGTGCAACTGGGGCTGCCGTCGGAGATGGTCGCCACTGCGGATCAGCCGCTGGAGATGGATTTCAGCTTCGACAACCCGCTGCCGCGCAAGGCCTTCTCCTTCCACTTATTGGGATATGGGCTTGGTGCGGTGGAAGTGACGGATTTCAGCGTGATCACTGAAGTACCGGGGCAGGAAGACATCCTCGACGACGTGCCGGACGACGAAGCCGCACAATCGAGCTGAGCACAACGTCCTGCGACAACTCCTGCATGGCGCACGCACTAAAAGGTTCTGACTATCACCACCCAATAGTCGGCCTATTAGCTGACTGCGCCAGTCGGGTCTAGCCTTACTAGTCCGAAGTCGGCACGAGCCGGCCGTAGAAGACCTGATAAGGACCCGAACATGGCAAACGAATCGAAATGCCCGTTCAACCGCGCCGCCGGTGGTGGTACGACGAACCGTGACTGGTGGCCGAATCAACTTAACCTGAAGATCCTCAGCCAGCATTCGCCCAAGTCCGATCCGCTGGGCAAGGACTTCGACTACGCCAAAGCCTTCAAAAGCCTGGACTTCCAGGCGCTGAAACAAGACCTGCGCGCGCTGATGACCGACTCGCAGGACTGGTGGCCCGCCGACTTCGGCCACTACGGCCCGCTGTTCATCCGCATGGCCTGGCACAGCGCCGGCACCTATCGCACCGCCGATGGC
Source organism: Pseudomonas monsensis (assembly GCF_014268495.2). NCBI lineage: Bacteria > Pseudomonadati > Pseudomonadota > Gammaproteobacteria > Pseudomonadales > Pseudomonadaceae > Pseudomonas > Pseudomonas monsensis. Next base: position 3,960,493 of record NZ_CP077087.1, read on the forward strand.
CGCGGCGGCGCCGGCTCCGGGCAACAGCGTTTTGCCCCGCTCAACAGCTGGCCGGACAACGTCAGCCTGGACAAGGCCCGGCGCCTGCTGTGGCCGATCAAACAGAAGTATGGCCGCAATATTTCCTGGGCTGACTTGATTGTCCTCACCGGCAACGTCGCGCTGGAGTCGATGGGCTTCAAGACCTTCGGTTTCTCCGGTGGCCGTCCCGATGTGTGGGAGCCGGATGAGGACGTGTACTGGGGCTCGGAACGCGAATGGCTCGGCGGCGACAGTCGCTACGGCAAAGACAAATCGGCCATGCAGGAACCCGGTGACGGCACGCTCGTGGCCGAACCCGATCTGCACGGCAAAGAGGAAAGCCGCACCGATCAGGGCGAGCGCAATCTGGAAAACCCTCTCGCCGCGGTGCAGATGGGCCTGATCTACGTGAACCCGGAAGGCCCGGAAGGCAATCCCGATCCAGTCGCCTCCGGGCGCGACATTCGTGAAACCTTCGCCCGCATGGCCATGAACGATGAAGAAACCGTGGCGCTGATCGCCGGCGGTCACGCCTTTGGCAAGACCCACGGCGCCGGCCCTGCCGACAATGTCGGGCCGGAGCCGGAAGCCGCCGGGCTGGAAGAACAAGGCCTCGGCTGGCGCAACGCCTTCGGCACCGGCAAAGGCGCCGACACCATCACCAGCGGCCTGGAAGTGACCTGGACCACCACGCCGACCCAGTGGAGCAACAACTACCTGGAAAACCTGTTCGGCTTCGAGTGGGAGCTGTTCAAAAGCCCGGCGGGTGCGCACCAGTGGAAACCAAAAAACGGCGCTGGCGCCGGCACCGTTCCGCATGCTCACGATCCGAGCAAGAAACTTTCGCCGACCATGCTCACGTCTGACCTGGCGCTGCGCTTCGACCCGATCTACGAGCCGATCGCCCGGCGCTTCCTGGCCAACCCGGAGCAACTGGCCGACGCCTTCGCCCGCGCCTGGTACAAGCTGATCCACCGCGACATGGGCCCGCTCTCGCGCTACCTCGGCCCGGAACTGCCCAATGAAGAGCTGCTGTGGCAAGACCCGATTCCGGACGCGACTCACCCGCTGATCGACAGCAATGACGCGGCGGCGCTGAAAAGCAAAGTGCTGGCGTCCGGTCTGTCGGTGTCGCAACTGGTCTCCACCGCGTGGGCCGCAGCATCGACGTTCCGCGGTTCCGACAAGCGTGGCGGCGCCAATGGCGGTCGTCTGCGTCTGGCCCCGCAGAAGTTCTGGCAGGCCAATCAGCCGGAGCAACTGGACAAAGTGCTGAAAACCCTCGAAGGCATTCAGAACGAGTTCAATGCCGGAGCCTCCGGGAAGAAAGTCTCGCTGGCGGACCTGATTGTGCTGGCCGGTAATGCCGGGGTCGAGCAAGCGGCGAAAAACGCCGGGCACTCGGTTTCCGTGCCGTTCACCCCAGGACGCACCGATGCCACCCAGGAGCAAACCGACGTCGAATCGTTTGGTTTCCTCGAACCGATCGCCGATGGTTTCCGTAACTACAGCAAGGGCAAATACACCGTTTCAGCGGAAGCCCTGCTGATCGACAAGGCTCAACTGCTGACCCTCTCCGCGCCGGAAATGACCGTGCTGGTCGGCGGCCTGCGCGTCTTGGGCGCCAACACCGGGCAGAGTCGTCACGGCGTCTTCACCACCCGCACGGAAACCTTGAGCAACGACTTCTTCACCAACCTGCTGGACATGGGCGTGGAGTGGAAGCCGACCTCACGGGCGGCGGACGAGTTCGAAGGCCGCGACCGTAATACAGGGAGCGTGAAATGGACGGCAACGCGGGTTGATCTGGTGTTCGGTTCGAACGCGATCCTGCGGGCGCTGGCCGAGGTGTATGCGAGCTCTGACGCGAAGGAACAGTTCGTGAAGGACTTCGTGGCGGCGTGGGCCAAGGTGATGGAGCTGGATCGCTTCGATCTGAAATAACGCAAACGCAAAAAAACTGTGGGAGCTGGCTTACCAGCGATAGCGGCAGATCATTCAACATCGACGTTGAATCTAATGCCGCCATCGCGGGCAAGCCCGCTCCCACAGTGTCTGGTGTAACCCGGCTTACGCCAGGCTCTTGCTCACCACTTCGTACACGTCGCTGGACAGCTGACCGGAAGCCAGAATCCGCTCCAGCTCGGCCCTCATCAACGCCTGCCGCGCGCTGTCATATTTGCGCCAGCGGGTCAGCGGCGCCAGTTGGCGCGAGGCGATCTGCGGGTTGAAGCCGTTCAGTTCGATCACCAGGTCGGCGAGGAAACGGTAGCCCGAACCATCCGCCGCGTGGAAGTTGATCAGGTTCTGTCCGGCAAACGCACCCACCAGTGCACGCACCTTGTTCGGGTTCTTGATCGTGAACGCCGGGTGCTGCATCAACGCTTTCACGCGCTCCAGACCGCCCGGCAAGGTGCTGCCGGCCTGCACGCTGAACCATTGATCCATGACCAGCGGGTTGTCCTTGAAGTGCTCGGCGAAGCTCGCCAGCGCCAGGGCTTTCTGTTCCTCGAACGGCGAGTTGACCAGCACGGCCAGCGCGGTCAGGCGCTCGGTCATGTTGTCGCTGTTTTCGAACTGCTCCAGTGCGGCGGCCAGTACTTCAGGCTTGCCGCTGAGCATCAGGTACGACAGCGCAATATTCTGCAGCGCACGACGGGCGAAGTGCTCGGCCTCGGCCACGTACGGCGTCTGCTTCGACAGGTCGCGGTTGGCCTGATAACGCAGCCACAGCGCCTCAAACAGATTGTCCGCCAGTTGCTTGCGGGCAAATTCGCGTGCGGTGTGGATGGCTTCGACGTCAGCCACTTCGCTGATTTCGGTGAGATAGGCCTCACCCGGCAGCGAGAGCATTTCGGCGACCATCGCCTGATCCAGCGACTCATCGGACAGCACGGTACGCAGCGCCGTGATCAACCGCGAATCGAGTACCAGACTCTCGCCCTTTTGCTGCTGGCCGATCAGCTCTTGCAGCACCTGCACCGACAACTGCTGCCCGGCGTCCCAGCGGTTGAAGCCGTCGCTGTCATGCTGCATCAGGAACATCAACTGGTCGCGGCTGTACGGGAAGCTCAGTTTCACCGGGGCCGAGAAACCACGCAGCAAGGACGGCAGCGGATGTTCGGCGACGTCGACGAAGGTGAAAGTCTGTTCGGCTTCGGTCACCGAGATCACGCGAGTGGTGCCTTGCGCCGACGCTTCGCCAGCCAGACGCAGGGCTATCTCATTGCCATTGCTGTCGAGCAGGCCGAGTTCGACCGGAATCACGAACGGCAGTTTTTCGACCTTGTCCGGGGTTGCCGGGCAGCTCTGGCGGAAGGTCAGGCTGTAGGTCTTCGCTGCGGCGTCGTAGGACTCGCTCACCGCCAGACGCGGTGTGCCCGCCTGGCTGTACCAGCGCTTGAACTGGCTGAGGTCGACGCCGTTGGCATCTTCCATGGCCTTGATGAAATCGTCACAGGTCACGGCCTGACCGTCGTGGCGTTCGAAATACAGGTCGCTGCCCTTGCGGAAGCCTTCGGCGCCGAGCAGGGTGTGGATCATGCCGACCACTTCCGAGCCCTTTTCGTACACGGTCAGGGTGTAGAAGTTGGAAATCTCGATGAAGCTGTCCGGCCGCACCGCGTGAGCCATGGGACCTGCATCTTCGGCGAACTGGTGGGTACGCAGGTACGCCACGTCCTGAATGCGCTTGACCGTGGCCGAGTTCATGTCCGAGGAGAACCCGGCGTCACGGAACACAGTGAAACCTTCCTTGAGCGACAGCTGGAACCAGTCGCGGCAGGTCACGCGGTTGCCCGACCAGTTATGGAAATATTCGTGGGCGACGATCGCCTCGACCCGCTGGTGCGCGGCGTCGGTGGCGGTTTCGGCGCGGGCCAGCACGGCGCTGGAGTTGAAGATATTGAGGCCCTTGTTCTCCATCGCGCCCATGTTGAAGTCATTCACCGCGACGATCATGAAGATGTCCAGATCGTACTCGCGACCGTAGACCTCTTCGTCCCAGCGCATCGACTTCTTCAGGCTGTTCATCGCGTGCTGGCACTTGTCGATGTTTTCCGGCTCGACGTAGATGCGCAGCGCGACATTGCGATTGGTCATGGTGGTGAAGGTGTCTTCGACGCACCACAAATCACCGGCCACCAGCGCAAACAGGTACGCCGGCTTCATGAACGGGTCTTCCCAGGTCGCCCAGTGCCGGCCGTCTTCGCCGGGGCCCGAGGCGATCGGGTTGCCGTTGGAGAGCAACACCGGGTAGCTGTGCTGCTCGGCGACCACGGTGGTGGTGAACTTGCTCATCACGTCCGGGCGGTCGAGGTAATAGGTGATCTTGCGGAAGCCTTCGGCCTCGCACTGGGTGCAGAACATCGTCCCGGACTTGTACAGGCCTTCCAGCGCGGTGTTGGTTTCCGGGTGGATCTTTACGCTGGTGTCGACGGTGAAGCTGGCGCTGGCGGGCTGCAGGGTCAGGGTGTTTTCCGTCAGCTGATAGTCGTCGGCGCCGAGTTCCTGGTCGGCCAGGGTCACCGACAGCAACTCCAGTTGCTGGCCGTCGAGCACCAGCGGCGGCAGGCCCGGGCCACGCTCAGGGTTGCGACGCATCACCAGTTGCGCGTGGACCAGACTGTGATCCTCGAACAACTCGAAGGTCAGGTGCGTCTCGTCGATCAGGTACTCGGGTGCCTGATAGTCCTTCAGGTAAATCATCTTCGGTTGTTCGGTGCGCATGCTGGAATCCTTATTGATGCACGGCGAGCTGATAGGCCGTGTACTTACGAATGTTGATCACGCCGGTGTCGAAAATCAGGTACTGGCCCTTGATCCCCAGCAGCGTGCCTTCGGCAATCGGGTTCTTGTCCAGGTTGAAGCTGACGATTTTGGCCGGGTATTGCTCGACCGGATAGCGGATTTCGAGCGGTTCGACATCGGCAATCGTCTGAATTGCCTGTAGGCCGAATCGCTGTTGCAGACCTTGCAAGCCCTCGGCGCAGCTTTCAAACAGCTGATCGCGAACTTGCGCCAGGTCCACCGCCGCCGCATCGCCCTTGAGCAACGCGCGCCAGTTGGTTTTGTCCGCCACCTGGCTGCGGAACAGGTCTTCGACGAAGCCGGACTGCTGGCGCGTGGCGACGCGCATGATCGGCAACGCCTGACTGGCGCCCTGATCAAGCCAGCGGGTCGGCAATTGCGTAGCGCGGGTGATGCCAACCTTGATGCCCGACGAATTGGCCAGATACACCACATGGTCGGTCATGCAAAACTTCTGGCCCCACTCGGGTTCACGGCAGGTGCCGGCCTCGAAGTGGCAGCGCTCCGGGCTCATGATGCACAAGTCGCACTGCGCCAGCTTGGTCATGCACGGGTAGCAGTAACCCTGACTGAAACTGGTTTTGGTCTTGCGTCCGCAATGGGTGCAATGAATCGCCCCCAGGTACTCCAGACGCACCGTGGTGCCGATCATGGGATTGACCGGCACCTCGACGTCATCCAGACGAAACGCATATTGCACGTTCGGCCCGTCGAGGCGCGCCGACATTTTGCTGATTGCACCGCGGCCAATCTCGATCAATGGATGGCATCCGACTTGAACAGGATGTTCGGCACTTCGATCGACTTCGACGCACATTCCTGCGGGCCCATGTAACCGGTGCGCTGCTCTTCAGGCAGGTTCTGGATTTCCCAGGCGATCATCGCCTGCAACGACAGCTCGCGCTGTTCGGCGGTGAGTTTGCCGCCGTCGGACCACTTGCCGATTTCCACGGCCAGTTTCAGGCTCTCGTAGATGTCCGGGGTGATGTTGTTGATCATTTCGTTAAAAGAGGACATCAGGGTCTCCGTGCTCTTTATTCACTGAAAATTTTAGGCGGCCAGTTTACGGCGGTTATACAAACCGCCCAACAAACCGGTGAAGCATCCGATGAGTAACCCGCTAACGTGCGCAGCGTTGGCGATCTGGCCGAAACCGATCATCGAGACCAGCCCGGACATGCAGATCACCAGCCACACCAGCATCATCACCAGCACGCCACGCGGCAGGCGATACGCCGGGTTCGGCGCCAGCAACTGGAAAATCCAGCAGTGGCCGAGCAATCCGTAGAGCACGCCGGACAAGCCGCCAAACAGGCTCGGGCCACTCCAGGCGAACTGCGCGTAGTTCGACACCAGGCTGAACAGCAGGGTCAGACCGAGCAGATTGATGCTGCCCTGACGTGACTCGATGCGCCGTCCCAGCTCCCAGTACCACATGCCGTTCATGGCCAGGTGCAGGATGCCAAAGTGCAGCAGCATCGGCGTGAACAGGCGCCACCACTGCCCCGCCGCCAGACTGTCGGCCAGCGGCGTGAACTGGATGTACTCGCCGACCACGCGGAAGTCGAGGAAGGTCAGCAGGCGGATGGTGTCGAGGTTGTCGCCCAGGTAGGTCAGGCCACCGACCAGCAGGCTCAGCAGCAGGATAAATCCGGTGGCCTTGGCGTGTTTGAGTTGTTCGGCGAAGCTCGGACGCTTGAAGGTCGGCGCCACCGGGATCTCCAGTTGCTGATCGGGATCGCCCGCCGGGAAGCGCTCGTACAGCGAACGCACGTCCTCGCTGATTTCCGCCGGTGCCCACAGCACCTGCTCGCCCGCCTCTTCGCTGACCCGATGCGGCACCTGCATGCGTTGCAGCAGTTTGACGAAACCGCTCAGGTCCACTGCCAACGGCAGACGCAATACCGCTACCGCACTCATTGCAGCACCTCCGGCCGCTCGACATCGACCCAGACAAATTTATGCGGATCGAGGCGGGTTTCCTGATCCAGACGATAGGCCACCAGTTTGCCGTAGAGCACCGCGCTGTAATCGAGACACGCGAGGTTCGGGCGGATCGGCGCCGGTTGGCCGCTGCGCCAGTAGTGGCCGACGAACAGCAACGGCTCGTCGACGCCGTAGCGCAGCAGGTTGTTTTTTTCGCTGGAGCTCAGCGGCTTCTGCGCCACCGGCTCTGGCAATGCATCCGGCTGGAAGACGATGTCGCCGTAGGTTTTCGGGTCGTCTTCCCAGAATTTGGTGCGGAAGAACGAACGCACCAGACCGTCGCCGCTGGTCATGGTCAGGCCATCCGGCAGGCGCATGTCGGTGCCGCGCAGCAGGCGATCAAACACGGTGCAGGCGAAGCTGCCGGGCACGGCCGAGGCCTGGAGAAAGTGTTCATCAATGCGCGCATCGGCGAACAGCCCGCGTAACGGTTCGATCAGGCTGGCATCCCAACAGGCGTGCACCACGCGGAAGCGCCCGGCATCCACCACCAGCGGCAGCTCGTAGAACCAGTTGAGGAAGTCGTGCCAGTCCCCCGGATGGTCTTCGAACTGGCTCAGGGTTTCGTGCAGCAGGCGCGCATGGCGCGGTGTGTGTTCGCGGACGAACTGCTTGCCGCTGCCCGGTGGCGCCGGCGTGCTCCAGCCGAGCGCGTTGAATTCGTGGTTGCCCATGATGCACAAGGCCTGGCCGGCCTCGACCATGTCGTGGACGATGTGCAGTGCCTCGCGGATTCGCGGGCCACGGTCAATGATGTCGCCGACGAACACGGCCATGCGCGATGGATGCCGCCAGACCCCGCCCTGCTTGTGGTAACCGAGACGGTCAAGCAGGTGTTCGAGGGTCAGGGCGCATCCGTGCACGTCACCAATCAGGTCATAACTGCGCGCGGGATCGAGCATCAGTCGCCTCCACCACCCAACTTGCTGCCCCAGCCGAGCTTGGTCCGGCAGACTTCGTAATAGTTGTGGTCGAGCGGGTGAATCAGCCGCAGCTTCTGGGCTTTCTTGCTGACGGTGATGGTGTCGCCCGGCGCGCAGGTGAAGTGGTTCTGCCCGTCGCAGGAGACCTGCGGATAGATCTGCATGTTTTTCGACACGACGATTTTCAGCTCACTGTTGCCATCGACCACAATTGGCCGGCTCGACAACATATGGGGGTACATCGGCACAATCACAATGGCGTCGAGCTTGGGATGCATGATCGGCCCGCCGGCGGACAGCGCGTAGGCCGTGGAGCCGGTCGGGGTGGCGACGATCAGGCCGTCGGCCTTCTGGCTGCAAACGAACTGGCCGTCGATGTACAGCTCGAACTCGATCATCCGCGTCGATTTGCCCGGGTGCAGCACCACGTCGTTGAGTGCATCGCCCTGGCCGATGGCCTCGGCATGCCGGCGCACTTCGGCTTGCAGCAGGAAGCGGTTTTCCACCAGGTAATGGCCGTCGAGCACCTTGGCCACTTCGACTTCCAGCTCATCGGGGCGAATGTCGGTGAGAAAACCGAGGCTGCCACGGTTGATCCCGAGCACCGGAATATTGTGCTTGGCCAAGGCGCGCGCGGCGCCGAGCAGGCTGCCGTCACCGCCGACGACGATGACCATGTCGCAGACTTCGCCGAGCATCTTGCGCGACGAGGTCTGCAGGCCGTGGCCCGGCAGGACTTCGGCGATGGTGTCTTCGAGAATCACGTGCAGGTGACGATCGAGCAGAAAGCGTTTCAGTCGGCGGACGGTATCCAGCACCTGGGAACTGCCCAGGCGACCGATGATGCCGATATTGCGAAATTGCTCCATGGGACCTCTGCGGACAATCGAAAACGCGAAAAGCACGATTATGGGCGAAAGCCTGCGATAGACAAAATCCTTTCAGCCTCAAGGGTGTGCTCGTGTTTCAGGCTATGCTCGCAAGATGATCCTGTTTCCCGATTTGCTCCAGCTGCCGCACCAATTACGCCATCCGGAAGTGCGGGATCTGGCGTGGGTGATTCTGGCGCCGCCGATGCTCGCCGCCACGCCGTGGCCGCAGCGTCATCCGCTGGCCGGCAGCGATTGGGTGCATGACCCGCAGCGACTGGAACACTGGTTGCGCGAGCTCGACCGCGACAGTTATGGCTTGCTGCATTGGCTGTCGCAGGCGCGCACCCGGCGCCTGGGCCTGTATTACGAACGGTTGTGGCAGTTTGCGGTGGAGCACGCGCCGGGCATCGAATTGATCGCCGCCAACCTGCCGATCCGCCGCGAAGGCCACACCCTCGGCGAACTGGACATGCTGCTGCGAGACCGCGACGGGGTGCATCATCTGGAGCTGGCGATCAAGTTGTACCTCGGGCCGCAGCACGGTGACGGACGGGATCCGGCGCAGTGGCTGGGGCCCGGATGCCATGACCGGCTGGACCGCAAACTGGCACATCTGGCCGAGCATCAATTGCCGATATCGGCCCGTCCGGAAAGCCGCGAGGCGCTGGCGACGCTGGGCATCGGGGTGTTCAGTGCGCAGCTGTGGCTGGGCGGATACCTGCTGTACCCGTGGCCCGGTGAGGCCGAATCGCCGAAAGGCGCACATCCGCAACACCTGCGTGGCAGTTGGCTGCATCAAAAAGACTGGCCGGCCTTTGTCGATCAGCGCCCGGCCGGACGCTGGCAACCGCTGCCACGCCACGCCTGGCTCGCACCGGCGCATTATCCGGCGGACCAGACCTGGAGCCACGCACACTTGCAGATGTGGCTGGATGACCTGGAACCCCTGGCCCCGGCGCAACTGATGGTGCGCCTGATCGAGAATGCACGGGGCGAATGGGAAGAGGCGGAGCGATTGTTTCTGGTGTCGGATCTTTGGCCGAATGTGCCGGGTCAGGCCTGAGATTTTTAGCGCCTGAACCGGCCCCTTCGCGAGCAAGCTCGCTCCCACATTTGGACTGCATTTCAAATGTAGGGAGAGGCGATACACTCCCCTGTGGGAGCGAGCTTGCTCGCGAACGGGCCGACTCGGTCTAAAGGGATAACCGCAGAGCCAAAGCCGCCAAGGTAATCAACAGCACCGGCACCGTCAGCACAATCCCCACCTTGAAGTAATACCCCCAACCAATGTGGATCCCCTTGCGCTCCAGCACATGCAACCACAACAACGTGGCCAGGCTGCCGATCGGCGTAATCTTTGGCCCCAGGTCACTGCCAATCACGTTGGCGTAAATCATCGCTTCCTTGACCACCCCGCTCGCCTGACTGGCATCAATCGACAACAACCCGATCAACACCGTCGGCAAGTTGTTCATGATCGACGACAGCAACGCCGTCAGCACACCGGTGCCCAGCGCCGCGCCCCACACGCCATGCTCGCCGAACACATCCAGCCAACCGGCCAGATACCCGGTCAGCCCGGCATTACGCAGGCCATAGACCACCAGGTACATGCCCAGCGAGAAAATCACGATCTGCCACGGCGCTTCTTTCATCACCTTGCGCGTGGAAATCTTGTGGCCGCGGGCAGCGATGCAAAGCAACAGCGCGGCGCACACCGCGGAAATCGCACTGATCGGAATGCCCAGTGGCTCCAGCGCAAAACAACCAATGAGGAGGATTACCAACACTGCCCAACCGGCGTAGAACGTGGCTTTATCGTGAATCGCAGTTTCTGGGTGTTCGAGTTGTTCAGGGTCGTAAGCCGCCGGAATGTCGCGGCGAAAAAACCACAGCAACATGCCCAGCGTCGCCGCAACGCTGACAACGTTGACCGGCACCATCACCGCCGCATAGCGGTTGAAGCCGATGTGAAAGAAGTCTGCCGAGACAATATTGACCAGGTTCGATACCACCAGCGGCAGGCTCGCGGTGTCGGCGATAAAACCTGCCCCCATCACGAACGCCAGGGTTGCCGCCGGTGAAAAACGCAGCGCCAGCAGCATGGAGATGACGATGGGCGTCAGGATCAGCGCCGCGCCGTCATTGGCGAACAGCGCCGACACCAGCGCACCGAGCAGCACCATAAAAGCAAACAGCTTGCGTCCGCTGCCCCGCCCCCAGCGCGCCACATGCAACGCGGCCCAGGCAAAGAACCCGGCTTCGTCGAGCAACAGGCTGATGATGATCAGCGCGACGAACGTGCCGGTGGCGTTCCAGATGATCTGCCACACCAGCGGGATATCGCTCAGGTGAACGACACCGAAGATCAGCGCCAGTACGGCGCCAAGCGTCGCACTCCAGCCGACGCCGAGGCCTTTGGGTTGCCAGATGACAAGGGTAATGGTCAGCAGGAAAATCAGTGACGCAGCGAGCATCCGCAACAGCCTTAATAAATGGAAAATAAGCCAAACCACAAAAATGTGGGAACGAGCTTGCTCGCGAAAGCGAACTGTCAGTCACCAAAGGTGTGGCTGATGGCCCTTTCGCGAGTAAGCTCGCTCCCACATGATCTCTGTTTTACCGCCGATCTGACCAGATTATTTCTTGTGTTGCTCCACGAACTGCCCATACGCATTGATGAAATTCTGCAGGAATGGTTTCACCGAGTCGCTCAACTTGCCCGCCTCGTCAAATGCCGAACCCGCGCCACCCAGATACGCTTCCGGCTGCTGCATGCACGGCACATTGAGAAACACGAAGGACTGACGCAGATGCTGGTTGGCGCCAAAACCGCCAATCGCCCCCGGCGACACGCTGATTACCGCACCCGGCTTACCGCTCCAGACGCTTTTGCCATACGGCCGTGAACCCACGTCAATCGCATTCTTCAACGGTGCCGGCACCGAGCGGTTATATTCCGGGGTGACAAACAGCACCGCGTCGGAAGAGCCTACTTCTTGGCGGAAAGTGCTGTAGGCTGCCGGCGGTGAATCGCCGTCAATGTCTTCGTTATAGAGTGGCAGGTCGCCAATTTCGACAATCTTCAGTTTGAGGTTCGCCGGTGCCAGCTCGGCCAGCGCCAGTGCGACTTTGCGGTTGATCGATGCTTTGCGCAGGCTGCCGACGACTACAGCGACGTTGTAGACATTGCTCATGGAAGACTCTCGACTGTCCGTGGGAAGAGCCTGTAGTTATAGATGATTCGATGACAGTTTCACCAGCGCGCAAGGGAAATTCCTCCGCACTGATTATTTTTTTCCTGTAGGAAAACTTACAGGGCTTGATGAAGGTCTACCAAGCCGCAAATCAAGCGTTTTATCTCCAGAGGTTCTAAGCAGATGGCAGCAGTACTCGTCGGTCAGTTCCATGCAAGAGATGCGGAAGGCCGCGTTTATTCCGTGCATGAGTTCCAGGAATCCACCCCGTCGGCAGACGGTCTCACCGGCATGGAGCCTGTCACCACCTACAAACTGGCGATTGGCGATCGCGTCAAAAAGCTCAGTGACAATGAGTTTTTGCTGGTTCAGTCGGACATCACCCTGATCCGCGAACCCGAGCCAACCGTCGCTCAATAACACCTCGTTATGAGCAGAAGTCATATGCGCAGAGTTGGGGTAGGATTCAGCCTCTGACCCCACCTGCTGAACATGGACTTCACGCATGCGTTTACGTCATATCGAAGTGATTCGGGCGCTCTTGCAGACCGGTCACCTGGGCACGGCCGCCGAATGGCTGCAATTGCCGCTGACCGACGTTGAAGCGCGCTTGCGTGAAGCCGAGAGTGAGTTGGGGTTCATGCTGTTCGCCAGCGTGCGCGGACGCTTGCAGGCAACGCCCGAAGCCCGGGCATTGCAGGTGGAAATCGCCCATGTCTATGAAGCGCTGGAGCCAGTGCAGCGTCTGGCCAGCAGCCTCAAGCAATACCTCGCCCCGCCCCTGCGCATCATCGGCACTCCGCCGCTGGCGCAACAATTACTGCCACAAAGCCTTGCCGCCCTGCGCCGGCGCCTGCCTGACGCACCGTGCACCTTGCTTGGCGCATCAACCCGCGACATCGTCCGCAGCCTGTTGCTGCGCGAAAGCGATCTGGGCCTGAGCCTGCACGACCCCGAACACCCCGACATCCACGCCCGGCCACTGGCCCAAGGCAAGTTGCAGTTGCTCGCTCCCCACGGCTGGCTGCAACCGAAGCAAAAGTACATTTCCCTGCAGGACCTCGCCGGTCAGGCGATGATCGGCCTCGAAGGCCACGACCCGCTGAGCCCGGCACTGGAAAACAAGCTCCAGGCCCTGCGGCCTGTGCCGAGCATCCAGACCCGGGTGCAAACCCACCAGATGATGCGCAGCATGGTCGAGGCCGGCGAAGGGCTGGCCATCGTCGACCCGTTCACCGCCCTTGGCGCAAGGGCCGGCGGGCTGGACGTGTGCCCGTTGTCACCGGCAGTGCCGATCAGCCTGTACGCGCTGACCTGCAAACACGCGGCCACGCCTTCTGCGATTCAGACCCTGCTGGCAATCGTCACGGAACAAGCCGAGGCGATGCTGTCGAGCTGAGCGGGCGCTCCAGCGGATTATCGAACAATCGATACCAGAACAGCGCCACTTCGGCGGTGTTCGGATCGATGCCGCGATAACGCAAATGGTCGATACCGCCAATCACATAACCGCAACGCTCATACAGCCGACAGGCGCCGAGGTTGTTGTTCTGGGTTTCCAGCATGATCCCCGGCAGCTTCTTTTTGCGGCTCCAGAACTGCGCGACATCCAGCAACGCCTTGGCCACACCGTGCCGACGGGCCGGGGCATGCACCGCCAGTTCGTCGATATGGGCGAAGCCGTTCCAGTTGGTACTGATCACCAGATGACCGACCGGCTCGTCATCCAGATACGCCATGAAGATCGCGCTGTCGGGCGCATTGTGAAAGGCGCTGAACTCCTCCGGATCGATGCCGTAGCACTTGCGGTACGGCACGATCGGCGTCACCTGCCACTGCTCGACCGGTGCGCCGACCACCGCGGCCCCATACGCAACCACTTCAAAACTGAAGTCGCTGCCCCAGATATAAGGCGCAAAGCCCTCATCGGCGACCCGCACCGACAGCCCTGGGTATTTCGGATTCATGACCGGTTGCATACTCGGGAAAGTCCTCATTCCTTGACGCAATCGACGGTGTAGAACCGCCCATTGCCTTCATCTTCATGTTGCAGTCCATGCACATCAGCGACAAAACCGGGAAAGCTGCTATCGAACGTGCGGGCAAACTTCAGGTAGTCGATGATCGAGCGGGTGGCTTCGGTGAAGCGCTCGCCGGGCATGATCAACGGAATACCCGGCGGATACGGCACCAGCATCACCGCCGCGATCCGCCCCTCCAGCTCATCTATCGGCACCGCTTCGACTTCGCCACGCACCAGATGATCATAGGCGTGGGCCGGTTTCATGGCGATTTCCGGCAGTACCGTGTACATGCGTTTAAGGTGTCTGGCCGTGGCATTGCTGCGATAGCAGGCATGCAATTGATCGCACAGATCGCGCAGGCCCATGCCGCGATAACGCGTGCTGTCTTGTTGTGCAACGCACGGCAGGCAGGTTTCGAGACGGACGTTGGCATCGTAACTGCGCTTGAATTCCAGCAATTCAGTAAGCAGCGTGCTCCATTTGCCTTTGGTGATGCCCATCGAAAACAGCACCAGGAACGAATACAGACCGGTCTTTTCCACCACCAGCCCACGCTCCCAGAGGAACTTGCTGACCACCGCCGCCGGGATGCCCTTCTCGCTCAACGCACCGCCGGCGTTCAACCCCGGCATCACCAGGGTGACTTTGATGGGGTCGAGCAGCACGTAGTCGTCACTGACTTCACCAAACCCGTGCCATTCGGCCTCCGGCTGCAACAGCCAGTCTTCGGTCTGCACGCGGTCGATACCTTCGACCCCCGGCGGTTGCCAGATCGAGAACCACCAGTCATCGGCGGCAATGTGCTGCCGCAGATTAGCCAACGCCCGGCGGAAGCTCAGGGCTTCGTCGAAGGTTTCCTGCAACAGCGAGCGCCCGGCCGGGCCTTCCATCATCGCCGATGCCACGTCCAGCGAAGCAATGATGCTGTACTGCGGCGAGGTCGAGATGTGCATCATGAACGCTTCGTTGAAACGATCACGGTCCAGTTGCCGCGCCCCGCCGTCCTGCACGTGAATCATCGAAGCCTGACTGAACGCGGCGAGCAGTTTGTGCGTGGAATGGGTGGTGAACACCAGCGGGCTGGTTTCGCTGCGCGAGGTGGCCATGCCGTAGCGACCGGCGAAGAACTCGTGAAACGCCGCGTAGGCGTACCAGGCTTCGTCGAAATGCAGCACTTCGACGCTGTTGCCCAGGTTCTGCTTGATCAGCTCGGCGTTGTAGCACAAGCCGTCGTAGGTTGAGTTGGTGACCACCGCCAGTTTGACTTTCGGCTCACGCCCCTTGGTCAACGGGCTGGCCTCGATCTTGGCCTGAATCGATTCGCGACTGAATTCACTCAGCGGAATCGGGCCGATGATCCCCAGTTCATTGCGCTCCGGACACAGGTACAGCGGGATTGCGCCGGTCATGATGATCGCGTGCAGCACCGATTTGTGACAGTTGCGATCAACCAGTACCAGGTCGTCGCGACCGACCATCGAGTGCCAGACAATCTTGTTGGCGGTCGAGGTGCCATTGATCACGAAAAAGGTGTGGTCGGCGCCGAAGTTGCGCGCCGCGCGGGCTTCCGCTTCAGCGAGGGGGCCAGTGTGGTCGAGCAGCGAACCGAGCTCCGGTACGGACACCGACAAATCCGAACGCAGGGTATTTTCCCCGAAGAACTGATGAAACGCCTGCCCCACCGGACTCTTGTGATACGCCACACCGCCGCCGTGGCCTGGGGTGTGCCAGGAATAATTGGAGTCGGCTGTGTGCTGCACCAGCGCCTTGAAAAATGGCGGCAGCAAACCATCCAGATACTTGCGCGCCGCCCGCGCCACTTGCCGGGCGAGGAACGGCACGGTGTCTTCGAACAGATACAGGATGCCGCGCAGTTGATTGAGCTCGGCCATGGCATCGGCCGGGGCGTTTTCCAGGGTGACCTGTTCGCCCAGGGCAAAGATCGGCAGATCCGGTGCGCGCACCCGCGCCAGGCCGATCAGTTCGGCCATGTTCTGCAATAAATGGGAGTTCGTGCTGGCGTCTTCGGCAGCGATCAGCATGCACGCCAGACCATGATGGGTCGAAGCCACCAACCGCCCTTCGGTGTAATCGGTGGCCGAAACGATATTGAAACCTTCCTGCTCCAACTCGCGGGCGATGCCACGGATACGGTCACCGGCGACCGTGTCGGCCTTGATGTCGCGGTGGACGATCAACACCGGAAACTTCAAATCTTTGTACATGAGGCTCAGTGTCCTGAGGCGGCGGATCAATGTCTGCCAATGCACTCAGGGTAGAGGGTTGCAGCGAAAGTGGCGAGGGTGGCCAGTTGGCTTCATGACACCTGACCTGACTTTTGTGGCGAGAGAGCTTGCTCCCTCACCACAGGGACAGGGTCAAGCCTGCGCGTCAGCCTCGGCGATCTGCGTCCACAACGCCGGCCCGCCCGCCGATTTAGCAATGATCTCCAGCCGCGCCATATGCGCCGCCAGCTCTTCTTCCGTCGCCCGAATGATCCGCGCGGGCTGGCGATCGGCCGGCAGACGCCGGATCTCGGTGGCGGAGTTGTCCGCCCCCTCTCCTGTGCCATTGCCGTCGGAAGCGTTACCGGCCAGCGACAGACTGGTCTGGCCACCGGTCATGGTCAGGTAGACGTCGGCGAGAATCTCCGAGTCGAGCAAGGCGCCGTGCAGTTCACGGCCGGAGTTGTCGACGCCATAACGTTTGCACAACGCATCGAGGCTGTTGCGCTGCCCCGGGTGACGTTCCCGGGCCATCATCAGGGTGTCGAGGATCGAACAGTGCCGGGTGATGTCAGCGCGATCGTGCTGGCCCATCAAGGCGAATTCGTTGTTGATGAAGCCAACGTCGAACGCCGCGTTATGGATGATCAGCTGCGCGCCGTTGATGAACTCGAAAAACTCGTCGGCCACCTCGGCGAAACGCGGTTTGCCGACGAGGAATTCGTTGGTGATGCCGTGAACGCCGATCGCGCCTTCGTCACTCTCGCGATCCGGTTGCAGATAGACGTGAAAGTGCCGGCCCGTGAGGCGCCGACCGATCAGTTCGACACAGCCGATTTCAATGATCCGGTGACCATCGGTCACCGGCATGCCGGTGGTTTCGGTATCGAGTACAACGGATCTGGTGGCCATCAGTGTTCAATTCTCAACGGGGTCATTCGTGCAAAAAAGCGGATGTTAACACGCTCGGCGGGGTGTTTCAGTCAGACCGTGGCGCGCCCTTCGCGAGCAAGCTCGCTCCCACATTGGAATGCATTCCAATTCAGGGAAGGGGCATCAGATCTGGAATGCATTTCCCTGTGGGAGCGAGCTTGCTCGCGAATGGCCGCACCACGGTTCAGAAGCGAAATCAGCTTTGCTTGTAGCCGCGCACTTCATCCACGCCACGGTTGGCCAACTGGTCAGCCCGCTCGTTGCCGTGATGCCCGATGTGCCCGCGCACCCACTTCCAGGTGACCTTGTGGCGATTGACCTGCTCGTCGAGCTCTTTCCACAGATCAGCATTTTTCACCGGTTCTTTCGCCGCTGTCTTCCAGCCGCGCTTCTTCCAGTTGGCCATCCACTCGTTGATGCCTTTCATCACGTACTGCGAGTCGGTCACCAGCAATACTTCGCAGGGCCGCTTCAAGGCTTCGAGGCCACGGATGGCGCCGAGCAGTTCCATGCGGTTGTTGGTGGTATTGGCCTCGCCGCCCCACAGTTCCTTTTCGACGCCCTTGCACACCAGCAAGGCGCCCCAGCCGCCCGGACCGGGGTTGCCCTTGCAGGCGCCGTCGGTGAACAGTTCTACGCTATCGACGCTTTCGCTCATGCCAGTCTATCCAGAATAAATGCCTGCCTCGTCAATCGCGGATCGACGATGGCCGCAGCCGGAGCATGTCCGGCCACTTATAAAAAGAAGGTTTACGGTTCGATACGGCGGCGGTTGACCTTGGCCATCGGCAGCGGAATCAGCTTGCCCATCGGCTCGCGACGTTCCTGACGCACCGGTCGCAGGCCGACCACAATCTTGCGTGCCACCAATAAATAGAAACCGCCGCCCGACAGTTGCCAGTCACCGGCCTTGCGTTCCCAGCCGGCCAGACGGGCCTGCCACTTGGCTGACGCGAGCGGCGGACGATAGCACCCGAAGCGGCGTTTCTCCAGCGCAAAGCCCAGCAGATTGAGCCAGTCGGCCACTCGCGACGGCGAGATGCAACGGGCCTGACGCAAGGCGTCATGGGCGAAGACATGCCGCAATCCCCAGGTGCTCCAGGGGTTGATGCCGACGATCAGCAAATGCCCGCCGGGGCGCACGCTGCTCGCGGCTTCGCGCAACAGGCCGTGGGGCGACAGACAGAAATCGAGGCCGTGCTGCATCACCACCACGTCGGCGGCATGCTCGCTCAGCGGCCAGGCCTGTTCTTCGCAGACGATCTCGACCCCGGGCAGCGGCGCGCCAAGGCGCACGTTGCGCTGAACCTGCGGTGCCGAGGGCGGGGTTTGCGCGGACGGGCCGTAATGCACCAGATAACCACCGAAGAAACGACCCAGCTCGTCTTCAAGCATGCGCCGCTCTTCGTCGAGCAGAAATTGCCCGAGCGGCCCCGACAGCCATTCACGTGCGGCGCTGATCAATGCCAGCCAGTCCGGATCGGCCTGAGCGAACGCTTTATCGGTCATGTCATTCTCCAACGCGCCAGGAACTACTAAGATGCGCCAATGTTTTCCGCTTGGCGAATTCCGACAATGATACAGATCAGTGCCCTGCCCGCGTTCACCGACAACTACATCTGGTTGTTACAGGATCACCGCTCCCAACGCTGTGCGGTGATCGACCCGGGCGACGCCGCGCCGGTGCTGGCGTGGCTCGACGCCCATCCGGGCTGGGTGTTGAGCGACATTCTGATCACCCACCACCATCATGACCACGTCGGCGGCGTCGAGCGCCTCAAGCAGGCCAGCGGCGCCACGGTCTATGGGCCGGCCAGCGAAAACATCCCGGCGCGCGACGTGGCGCTCAAGGACAACGACAGCGTCAGTGTGCTCGGCTGGGACTTCGCGGTCTATGCGGTGCCCGGTCACACCTTGGGACACATTGCCTATTACCACCACGGTCTGCTGTTTTGCGGCGACACCTTGTTTGCCGCCGGTTGTGGCCGCTTGTTCGAAGGGACGCCGGAGCAGATGCACCATTCCCTGAGCCGTCTCGCCGCGTTGCCCGAAGATACGCTGGTCTACTGCACCCATGAATACACCCTGAGCAATCTCAAGTTTGCGGCTGCGGTGGAACCGACCAACCCGGACATCGCCGCTCGTCTGGAAAAAGTCAGCCAGCAACGGCAAAACGGGGTCATGACCCTGCCCTCGACCCTGGCTCTGGAAAAGCTCACCAACCCGTTTTTGCGGACCACTGAAACATTAGTTACACAAAAAGTGGACGAACGGGCAGGCGCTCAAAACCGGGCGCCGAGTGAGGTATTTGCTGCGCTGCGAGCCTGGAAAGATAAATTCTAAGTGACTCACCAGCTGGTACAAAAATTCTGAATGGTTGACCGCAGGGGGTGCGCTTTCTAGAATCGCCCGACATTTTTGCCCGGAACTTACTTCCAGCCAATGTCGTCATCCATACGTAAGTCCGTCAATTCAGACGCATTGACCCGCCTGGCGCAAGCCATCGCGGTGGCTGTGTCCGCCACGCTGGCGGGCTGTTCCAGCCATGCTCCGCAGACTGAAGCGACCCATACGCCGAACATTGCTGCGCGAGCCAAGCAGAAGCCCATCTGGCTGAGTGAAAAGCCCAGCCCGCAGGTGCCCCAGGACATCTGGGAGCGTATGCGCGGCGGTTTCCAGCTGC
Source organism: Pseudomonas monsensis (assembly GCF_014268495.2). Classification (NCBI taxonomy): domain Bacteria; kingdom Pseudomonadati; phylum Pseudomonadota; class Gammaproteobacteria; order Pseudomonadales; family Pseudomonadaceae; genus Pseudomonas; species Pseudomonas monsensis. Next base: position 3,980,166 of record NZ_CP077087.1, read on the forward strand.
AAGAAGGCCTGGGCGTGAACCCGCGCATCGAGCAGCAGCGCCTGTGGTTCGCCAGTAACCCCTCTTTCCTCGAGAATGCCGGCGAACGCGGCAGTCTCTATATTCATTACATCGTCGAGCGTCTCGAAGAGCGCAACATGCCGCTGGAGCTGGCCCTGCTGCCAGTGATCGAGAGCGCCTACAACCCGATGGCCTACTCCCGCTCCGACGCGTCGGGGCTGTGGCAGTTCATCCCGTCCACGGGCCGCTACTACAACCTGCGCCAGACCCGCTTTTATGATGGCCGTCGCGACATCACCGCCTCGACCACCGCAGCGATGGATTACCTGACCCGCCTGCACGACATGTTCAACGGTGACTGGCTGCTGGCCCTGGCCGCCTACAACGCCGGTGAAGGCACCGTCAGCCGCGCCATTGAGCGGAACGAGAAGCTAGGCCTGCCGACCGACTACTGGAACCTGTCTTCGTTGCCGGCGGAAACCCAGGCCTACGTGCCGAAACTGCTGGCGCTGTCGCAAGTGGTGCTGGCGCCGGAAGCCTACGGCGTGAACCTCAACCCGATCGCCAACGAACCGTACTTCCAGGTCGTCGAAATCAACCAGCGCATGGACCTGTCCAAGGTCGCTGCGGTGGCCAACATCGACGAAGACGAACTGTTCCAGCTCAACCCGGCCTTCAAGCAACGCACCACCATCGACGGCCCTCAGCATTTGCTGGTGCCGACGTCGAAGGCGCAATTGCTGACGGCCAGTTTGCAGACCATGCGTCCGGAAGAGCTGATCAGCCCGCGTTCGCTGAAACCAGTCTTCGAAGGCGCCGATCCGTCAGAAGTGGCGCAGCTCAAGCGTGCCTATCGGGTGAAGCGTGGCGACAACCTCGGTTCCATCGCCAAGGCCAACAAGGTCGAAGTCAAAGACCTGCAGCGCTGGAACAAGCTGACCGGCAAGAACCTCAAGGTTGGTCAGACCCTGGTGATGCAAGACACCACCAAGCGCGCGCCGGCACGCAAATCCGGCCGGGTCAACACGGTGATTGCGGCCAACAGCAAGAGCAAAGGCAAGGACGACAGCGCGCAGCAAACCCAGTACAAGGTCAAACGCGGCGACACGCTGTACGTCGTGGCCAAGCGCTTCAACGTTGAGATGCAGCATCTCAAGCGCTGGAATCCGGGTGCGGGTAAAGCACTGAAGCCGGGGCAGATGCTCACGGTTTATCAGCCGCACTGACAGAAGAGCCCCTGAGATTTCGGGGGCTTTTTTTGATCACGTTTTTGAGGTGTGCATTAGATCCATCCCCCTCACCCCAGCCCTCTCCCCCAAGGGGGCGAGGGGGAAAGGGAGCCGATCTCCGTGCTGTTCAACATCCGAGTTCGGCGCGGTATCGCACGTCGGCGCAGCTCTCGCAAACACCACAGTCAGCCCCCTCTCCCCCCGGGAGAGGGTTAGGGTGAGGGGCTTTTGAGAACTTGAGTTCGACTCGGTGCAGCACGTCGGTGTAATTCGTCCAAACACCACGATCAGTCCCCTCCCCTCCGGGAGAGGGTCAGGGTGAGGGGCTTTTGAGAACTTGAGTTCGACTCGGTGCAGCACGTCGGTGTAATTCGTCCAAACACCACGATCAGTCCCCTCTCCCCCCGGGAGAGGGTCAGGGTGAGGGGCTTTTGAGAACTTGAGTTCGACTCGGTGCAGCACGTCGGTGTAATTCGTCCAAACACCACGATCAGTCCCCTCTCCCCCCGGAGAGGGTCAGGGTGAGGGGCTCTTCGCGCAAACGATTAACCCTGCATTAACCCGCATCTTTTTCCTGTCCAGACAAGCTGTTACTGTACGGCCCACTAAGCCCAAGCCGCCTGGATCGGATCTGACTTGAAGCGTCCCCTCCTCCTGCTCCTGATCAGCCTGGCCTTGAGCTCAACCGCAAGCGCGACGATTACCGAAAGTCACGGTTATGCGCAGTTCGGCACGCTCAAGTACCCGGCCAGATTTACCCACTTCGACTGGGTCAACCCGCAAGCGCCCAAGGGCGGTACGTTGCGGGTGATGGCATTCGGCACCTTCGATACGGTCAATCCCTACACGTTCAAGGGCACCAGCCCGGTCACCACGCCGAATTTCCTGCAGTACGGCATCAACGAGCTGAACGAGCCGCTGATGGTCGGCACCGGCCAGTATTCGCCGTCCGGTGACGAACCCGCATCCAGTTACGGCTTGATCGCGCAATCGGTGGAGTACAGCGAAGATCGCAGCTGGGTGGTGTTCAATCTGCGCCCCGAAGCACGTTTTCACGATGGCACGCCGATCACCGCCTACGACGTGGCGTTCTCCTACCGTCTGCTGCTCAAGGAAGGTCATCCGCTGTACCGAACGGCGTTGCAGGAAGTGTTGCGCGTCGACATCCTCAACAAGCAGCGCATCCGTTTCGTGCTCAAGCGCTCCGGTAATCCGTTGTTGATCCTGCGTCTCGGCGAACTGCCGGTGCTGCCGCAGCATTACTGGAAAGACCGCGACTTCAAGGCCACCACCTTCGAGCCGCCGCTGGGCAGCGGGCCATACCGCATCACGTCCGTCACACCGGGGCGGCAGTTGATCTTCGAACGGGTCAAGGACTACTGGGGCAAGGATTTGCCGGTCAATCGCGGCAAGTACAACTTTGATCGCATGGAAGTCGAGTTCTACCGCGACAGCGACGTCGCCTTCGAAGCATTCAAGGCCGGCGAGTTCGACATCTATATCGAGCACCAGGCGAAGAACTGGGCCAACGGCTACAACTTCCCGGCCGTGCGCCGTGGCGATGTTATCAAGGCGCAGATCCCGCATCAGATCCCGACCCCGAGCCAGGGCCTGTTCATGAACACCCGGCGTCCGACGTTTGCCGACGTCAAGGTGCGTGAAGCGCTGGGCCTGATGTTCGACTTCGAGTGGACCAACCGAGCGCTGTTCAGCGACGCCTACAAGCGCACGACCAGCTACTACCCCAACAGCGAGTTTTCCGCGACGGGGCTGCCGGTCGGCCATGAATGGCTGATGCTCAAGCCGTACAAGGAGCAACTCCCGGCACGGCTGTTCACCGAACCATTCAGCCTGCCGCAGACCGATGGCCGCGGCATCCCTCGGGAGACCATGCGCAAGGCCCTGGCCCTGCTCGCCGAGGCCGGCTGGAAGCTCAACGGTCAACGCTTGCAAAACGCCAATGGCCAGCCACTGAGCTTCGAACTGCTGCTGGTCAACCCGAACCTTGAGCGCATCCTGCAGCCGTACATCGAGAACCTCAACAGCATCGGCATAGATGCGCGCCTGCGCACGGTGGATCGCGCCCAGTACAAACAACGTCTGGATCAGTTCGATTTCGACATGATCCTGATGACGCTCAACCAGACGCTCAGCCCGGGTCTGGAGCAATGGCAGTACTTCCATTCCAGTCAGGTCGGGGTCAAGGGCAGCAAGAACTACGCCGGTATTGCCAACCCGGTGGTCGACCATCTGCTCGAACAGCTGCTCGCCGCGCAAACCCGCGATGAACAGGTCGCCGCCGGCAAGGCGCTGGACCGCGTGCTGCTGTGGCAGCACTACAGCATTCCCAACTGGTACCTCAATTATCACCGTCTGGCCTACCGCAACCGGTTGGCCTTTGTCACCACGCCGCCCTACACCCTGGGCCTGAGCGCGTGGTGGCTGAAGTCTTCGGAGAAAGATCAATGAAACCGTTCCGCGCCCTGCTCGTGCAGGCCAGCGGTCTGCTGTTCGCCGGGCTGGCCTGTGCCACCCCGCAACACGCTGTGACCCTGTACAACGAGCCACCGAAATACCCGGCCGATTTCAAGCATTTCGATTACGTGAACCCCGACGCGCCCAAAGGCGGGACATTCCGTCAGGCCGGTTTCGGCGGCTTCGACAGCCTCAACCCGTTCATCAGCAAAGGGGTGCCGGCCGACGACGTCGGGCAGATCTACGACACCCTGACCAAGCACAGCCTCGATGAGCCGTTCACCGAATACGGCCTGATCGCCAGCAAGATCGAAAAGGCTCCGGACAACAGCTGGGTGCGCTTCTACCTGCGCCCCGAAGCGCGCTTCCACGACGGCCACCCGGTACGTGCCGAGGACGTGGTGTTCAGCTTCAACACGCTGACCAAGGAAGGTTCACCACTGTTTCGCGGCTACTACAGCGACGTTTCCGAAGTGATCGCCGAAGATCCGCTGAAAGTGCTGTTCAAGTTCAAGCACACCAACAACCGCGAGTTGCCGCTGATTCTCGGCCAGTTGCCGGTGCTGCCGAAACACTGGTGGGCCAGTCGTGACTTCACCAAGGGCAACCTGGAAATCCCGCTGGGCAGCGGCCCGTACAAGGTCGCCGAAGTGAAGGCCGGGCGCTCGGTGCGCTATGAGCGGGTCAAGGATTACTGGGGCAAGGATTTGCCGGTCAACCGTGGTTTCTACAATTTCGACACGATGACCACCGATTACTACCGTGACAACACCGTTGCCCTCGAAGCGCTGAAGGCCGGGCAATTCGATTACTGGCTGGAAATGACCGCAAAAAACTGGGCCAACGCCTACAACATCCCGGCGGTCACCGAAGGTCGCTTGATCAAGGAACAGATCGCCAACAGCAATCCGACCGGCATGCAGGGCTTTGTCTTCAACCTGCGCCGCCCGGTGTTTCAGGATGTGCGGGTGCGTCAGGCGCTCGGCCTGCTGTTCGACTTCGAATGGACCAACAAACAACTGTTCAACGGCGCCTACTTCCGCACCCGCAGCTATTTCGAGAACTCGGAAATGGCTGCCAATGGCCTGCCTGACGCCGAGCAACGGGCGATCCTCGAGCCGTTCCGCAGCAAACTCCCGGCGCAAGTGTTCAGTGAGGCCTTCGAGAACCCGAAGACCGATGCCAGCGGCATGATCCGCGCTCAGCAGCGCGAGGCCTATCAATTGCTGCAAGAGGCTGGCTGGAAGATCGTCGATGACAAAATGGTCGACGCCAACGGCAAACCCGTGGTCATCGAGTTCCTCCTCGCGCAGACCGAATTCGAACGGGTGCTGCTGCCGTTCAAGCGCAACCTCGCTGACCTCGGCATCGACCTGGTGATCCGTCGCGTGGACGTCTCGCAGTACATCAACCGCGTGCGTTCGCGGGACTTCGACATGGTGGTTGGCAGTTTTCCACAGTCCAACTCGCCGGGTAACGAGCAGCGCGAATTCTGGATGAGCGCCGCCGCCGACAAACCGAGCAGCCGCAACACCATGGGCCTGAAAGACCCGATCGTCGATCAATTGGTGGAGACCCTGATCAACGCCGATTCACGCAGCAGCCTGGTGGCTCATGCCCGTGCACTGGACCGGGTATTGCAATGGGGTTACTACGTGGTCCCCAACTGGCACATCAAGACCTGGCGCGTGGCCTACTGGAACCACATCGGCCACCCGAAAGTCTCGCCCAAGTACGACATCGGGATTAACACCTGGTGGGTCAAGCCTGACGCGAAACCCGCCATAGAAGTCGAAACCAAACTGCAAGCCGACCCTGTGGGCACGGAGTAATCAGATGCTGGCGTATATTTTTCGGCGACTGCTGCTGATCATCCCGACCCTGTTCGGCATCCTGCTGATCAACTTCGTGATCATCCAGGCCGCGCCCGGTGGCCCGGTGGAACAGATGATCGCCAAGCTCGAAGGCTTCGAAGGCGCCACCAGCCGCATTGCCGGCGGCGGTGCCGAGGTGTCGGTGGCTGGCTCGTCCTATCGTGGCGCACAAGGCCTGGACCCGGCGCTGATCAAGGAAATCGAGCACATGTACGGGTTCGACAAATCGGCCCCGGAACGCCTGTGGATCATGGTCAAGAACTACGCGAAGCTAGATTTCGGCGACAGTTTCTTCCGCGACGCCAAGGTCATCGACCTGATCAAGGAAAAGCTGCCGGTGTCGATCTCGCTGGGGCTGTGGAGCACGCTGATCATGTACCTGGTGTCGATTCCGCTGGGGATCGCCAAGGCCACGCGGCACGGCAGCCATTTCGATGTCTGGACCAGTTCGGCAATCATCGTCGGCTATGCGATCCCGGCGTTTCTCTTTGCGATCCTGCTGATCGTGGTGTTTGCCGGCGGCAGCTATCTCGACTGGTTCCCGTTACGCGGACTGACGTCGAACAACTTCGATGAGCTGAGCTTCGGCGGCAAGATCCTCGATTACTTCTGGCACCTGGCGCTGCCGGTGACGGCGCTGGTGATCGGTAACTTCGCAACCATGACCCTGCTAACGAAAAACAGCTTTCTCGACGAAATCAACAAACAATACGTGGTCACCGCCAAGGCCAAGGGCCTGACGCGTAATCGCGTGCTCTACGGCCACGTGTTCCGCAACGCCATGCTGCTGGTGATCGCCGGGTTCCCGTCGGCGTTCATCGGCATCTTCTTCACAGGATCCTTGCTGGTGGAAGTGATCTTCTCCCTCGACGGTCTGGGGCTGATGAGCTTTGAAGCGGCGATCAACCGCGATTACCCGGTGGTGTTCGGCACCCTGTTCATCTTCACCCTGCTGGGGTTGGTGGTGAAACTGATCGGCGACCTCACCTACACCCTGGTCGATCCGCGCATCGACTTCGAAAGCCGGGAGCATTGAGATGAACCTGTCCCCTCTCAACCGCCGCCGGTTCGAACTGTTCAAGGCCAACAAGCGTGGCTGGTGGTCGCTGTGGCTGTTCCTGATCCTGTTCGGCCTGAGCCTCGGCGCCGAGCTGATCGCCAACGACAAGCCGCTGGTGGTGCATTACGACAACAACTGGTACTTCCCGGCGATCAAACGCTACCCGGAAACCACCTTCGGCGGCGAATTCCCGCTGGAGGCCAACTACAAGAGCCCGTACATCCGCGAACTGCTCAAGGCCAAGGACGCGTGGGTGTTGTGGGCGCCGATCCCCTACAGCTACCAGAGCATCAATTACGACCTGAAAGTCCCGGCCCCGGCCCCGCCCTCGGCGGACAACCTGCTGGGCACCGACGACCAGGGCCGCGATGTGCTGGCGCGGGTGATCTACGGCTTCCGCATCTCGGTGCTGTTCGCGCTGACGTTGACCGTGTTGAGTTCGATCATTGGCGTGATTGCCGGCGCGCTGCAGGGCTTCTATGGCGGCTGGGTCGATCTGGCCGGGCAGCGTTTTCTGGAGATCTGGTCGGGGTTGCCGGTGCTGTACCTGCTGATCATTCTCGCCAGTTTCGTCCAGCCGAATTTCTGGTGGCTGCTGGGGATCATGCTGCTGTTCTCGTGGATGAGCCTGGTCGACGTGGTGCGCGCCGAGTTCCTCCGTGGCCGCAACCTTGAATACGTGCGCGCCGCGCGGGCGCTGGGCATGCAGAACGGCGCGATCATGTTCCGCCACATCCTGCCCAACGCGATGGTCTCGACCATGACCTTCATGCCGTTCATCCTCACCGGCGCCATTGGCACCCTCACCGCGTTGGACTTCCTCGGTTTCGGCTTGCCGGCCGGCAGTCCGTCGCTGGGTGAGCTGGTGGCCCAGGGTAAATCCAACCTGCAAGCGCCGTGGCTCGGCATGAGCGCATTTGCCGTGCTGGCGTTGATGTTGAGTTTGCTGGTGTTTATCGGCGAGTCCGCTCGCGATGCCTTCGACCCGAGGAAGTGAAATGAATCAGGACAATCTGATCGAAGTGCGCGACCTCGCCGTCGAATTTGGCCTTGGCGAGCGCGTCCACCGCGTGGTCGAAGGTGTGAGCTTCGACATCAAGCGCGGCGAAACCCTGGCGCTGGTCGGTGAATCCGGCTCGGGCAAATCGGTGACGGCGCACTCGATCCTGCGCCTGCTGCCCTACCCGATCGCCCGTCACCCGGCCGGCAGCATCAATTACGCCGGACAGAATCTGCTGGCACTGAAAGAAAAGACCATTCGCCACATTCGCGGCAACCGCATCGCAATGATCTTTCAGGAGCCGATGACCTCGCTGAACCCGCTGCACTCGATCGAGAAGCAGATCAACGAGGTGCTGGGCATCCACAAGGGCCTGACCGGCAAAGTCGCGACCCAGCGCACCCTGGAGCTGCTGGAGATGGTCGGCATCCCCGAGCCGCACAAGCGCCTCAAGGCCCTGCCCCACGAATTGTCCGGCGGCCAGCGCCAGCGGGTGATGATCGCCATGGCCCTGGCCAACGAGCCGGAACTGCTGATTGCCGACGAGCCGACCACCGCCCTGGATGTGACCGTTCAGCTGAAAATCCTCGATTTGCTCAAGGAATTACAGGCCCGATTGGGCATGTCGCTGTTACTGATCAGTCACGATTTGAACCTGGTGCGAAGAATTGCGCATCGCGTATGTGTCATGCAGCGCGGTTGCATCGTCGAACAGGCATCGTGCGAAGAGCTGTTCCGTTCGCCGCAGCATCCGTACACTCGGGAATTGCTCGGCGCGGAGCCCAGCGGAGGCCCGGCGAGCAATAAAATCGGCGCGCCGCTGCTTGAAGTCGAGGACCTGAAAGTCTGGTTTCCGATCAAGAAAGGCCTGCTCAAGCGCACGGTGGATTACGTCAAGGCAGTGGACGGCATCAATTTCAGCCTGCCTCAGGGTCAGACCCTGGGGATCGTGGGGGAAAGCGGTTCCGGCAAATCCACCCTGGGTCTGGCGATTTTGCGGCTGATCGGCAGCAAAGGCGCCATTCGCTTTGAAGGCAAGCAGCTAGACTGCCTGACGCAGAACGAGGTTCGCCCGTTGCGTCGGGAGATGCAGGTGGTGTTTCAGGACCCGTTCGGCAGCCTGAGCCCGCGCATGTGCGTCAGCGACATCGTTGGCGAAGGCTTGCGGATTCACAAGATGGGCACCGCCGAGGAGCAAGAGGCGGCGATTATTGCGGCATTGAAGGAGGTAGGTCTGGATCCGGAAACCCGGCACCGCTACCCCCACGAATTTTCCGGTGGGCAACGGCAGCGAATCGCCATTGCCCGGGCTTTGGTGCTGAAACCGGCGCTGATCCTGCTGGACGAGCCGACGTCGGCGCTCGACCGGACGGTGCAGCGGCAAGTGGTGGAGCTGTTGCGTTCACTGCAAGCCAAGTACAACCTGACGTATTTGTTTATCAGCCATGATTTGGCTGTCGTCAAAGCGCTGAGCCACCAGTTGATGGTGGTCAAGCATGGCCAAGTGGTCGAACAGGGAGACGCGCAAAGTATCTTTGCCGCCCCCCAACATCCGTATACACAGCAGTTGCTGGAAGCCGCTTTTCTGGCACCAGCCACTGCGCAATAACCTGAAAGAGGAGCAACACATGGGTTTTCTCGCCGGTAAGCGCGTACTGATCGTCGGTGTCGCCAGCAAGCTGTCCATCGCATCCGGCATCGCTGCCGCCATGCATCGCGAGGGCGCTGAGCTTGCCTTCACTTATCAGAACGACAAACTGAAAGGTCGTGTTGAAGAATTCGCACAGGGCTGGGGTTCGAGCCCTGAGCTGTGCTTCCCGTGCGACGTGGCCAGCGATGAAGAAATCGCCAAGGTCTTCGAAGAGCTGAGCAAGAAGTGGGACGGCCTGGACTGCATCGTGCATTCCGTCGGCTTCGCCCCGGGCGACCAACTGGACGGCGACTTCACCGAAGCCACCACCCGTGAAGGTTTCCGTATCGCTCACGACATCAGCGCCTACAGCTTCGTGGCCCTGGCCAAAGCTGGCCGCGAAATGATGAAAGGCCGCAACGGCAGCCTGCTGACCCTGTCGTACCTGGGCGCCGAGCGCACCATGCCGAACTACAACGTAATGGGCATGGCCAAGGCTTCGCTGGAAGCTGGCGTACGTTACCTGGCCGGCTCCCTGGGCCCGGACGGCACCCGCGTCAACTGCGTATCGGCTGGCCCGATCCGTACTCTGGCAGCCTCGGGCATCAAGAACTTCCGCAAGATGCTGGCCGCCAACGAAGCGCAAACCCCGCTGCGCCGTAACGTCACCATCGAAGAAGTCGGCAACGCCGGCGCCTTCCTGTGCTCCGACCTGGCGTCGGGCATCAGCGGTGAAATCATGTACGTCGACGGCGGCTTCAACACCACCGCCATGGGCAACATCGAAGAGTAATCTTCGCCTGTCCCATAAAAACCCGCCATTTGCTGGCGGGTTTTTTATGGGTTGAAGCAAAAGAACTTCAAGCAAGAATGCCGAGGATTCTCGGAGCGGGAGCAACAGCTGAGTCGATGGCGGCGAGGACTCTTCCCGTAGTGGTTTGAACCAGCACCCCACCCATCAGGTTAGAAGGCTCATGCACATGCAAGCCTTGATCTCCGAAGTCCGGATCAAGCTGGCCATTGGTCTGGACCCGTAACCAGTAGGCACGTGCGGCGAACCCGGCGTAACCGGCAGCAATGATTTTTCCATCCGCCTGCAAGGCAACTGCATTGCATATGAGGACATAGCCCGGAACATCCATGGGCACATCAGTCAACAGTCTGATCCCGTTATTGAACGTCGGATCAAATTCACCATCGGCTGTCAGCCTGGAGACACATACCCGATACCCGCTGGGCTTGACAACTTCATGTCCCACCACAATGAGCTTGTCTTCAAGAAAAATGACACGCCCCATCACGTTGTTGCCATCGGCTTCCCAGTAGCCGTTCCTGCCAAAGGTATCGTCGAGTGCACCATTTGACAAAAACCGGGCGACTGATTGCTTTCGATCATATGAACCCACCCGCACCCGCTCGGTGGTTCCGCCCACAACAATCTTCCCGTCGCGGGTCACGACCACGCTTTTAACTTCAGTGTTCTGCCCGTTCATGAGCACCTCGACAAAGCCGCGCCCACCGCCAAATTCCAGATCGGCCTCGCCATTGGCCTGAAGTCGATAAAGTCGGCTGCCCCTGAGCACCAATTGGTCTTGTCCATCGACCAAGGTATACGACGCCGCAACCAGGATTTTCCCGTCGGCCTGTAAACATCCGTACGAAGGGAACTCGGTGAACAGATTGTTTTGTGCCGGCAACGGCAGAATCTTGTTACCGAAGACCAGATCCGGGGTTCCATTGCTGTTGAATCGGGTAATGGCAACTTTGGGTCGTTGATCAGAGCGATCGTCGCGAAGCGCTCCGATCACCACATATTTTCCATCCGCCTGTTGGAGTAACTGAACGGGGACCGATAGCTTGCCGGGCGCAAACTCCCACCGGGTGACCCCGTCGCTGCCAAACTGCAGATCCTGGCTGCCGTTGGCGAAAATCCGGTAAAACCACATTTCGTTACCGACCCACAGACCATGGACAATAGAGCCCTGGTTATCCTCCACCATGCACCGGAGGGTGCCTGAAGCAATGGGAACGTTTACAACACCGTCCACGCCGAATGTTGGATCGAGATCGCCGGCATTGTTGACAGAAGAAGCGCCATCTTGACTGTTCATGTGGTTCATCCTTTGAGAAAGACGCTGCCTGTAATGCTTTGCGCGAATGGCGTATCTGAAAGTCTTGAGGCAGCAGTTCGAAACGCGCGAGCTACTGTCACACGCCGCCCTACCGCGAAACACCTGTCAGAAATGACAGTGCCATAGTCTTTACGAGCCAAATCAGTGTCTCGGCAGCCCTGGCTTTTTTGTGCGCTCCCGCTCCCACAGGGAGGATTGGGGGGGTTATTCCAGGCACTGGGCGAACAGCTTTTGAATCGGTTGATTGCGCTGGCTATAGCGCTGCAGCAGGACCATCTCGCGGTAGAACGTCAGCTCACCCAACTCGATTACCCTGACCTTGAGCGGATGCTCCAGCCACAGTCCGGCCCTGGGCAACAACGAAACGCCCAGCCCCGACTCGACCATTTTCACGATCGCCTCCAGCTCATCCAGCTCCAGCGCTACGTTGACCTCTATGCGCTGCTCCCGCAGAAACCGCGTCACCAATCGCCCTCCGAAAGAATTGCGGTCGTAGCGCACATGCGGCCGTTCGGCGAGCAACCGCAGCGGATCGTCGCCATCGACCTGCGGCGGCACGATCAACACAAACGGCTCACGCCGGATCACCTGCGCCGACAACTCCTTGGGCAACTCGAACGGTGGCTTGATCATGATCGCCAAATCAACTTCGCCGGCATCGACCTGACTCAACAGATTCAACGACACGCCCGGCACCAGTTTTGGCTCCAGCCCCGGTGCCTGCTGGCGCAAACGCAACAAGGCTTGCGGCAACAGGCCGGTTTGCGCAGTGGCCACTGCACCGATTTTCAGCTCGCCGCGAAACTCGCTGACCGCGTCGTCCACCGCCATGCGGCTGAAGATCGCGAGCATTTCCTGCGCCATCGGCAACGCCCGCTGCCCCGCCGCATTGAGCGTCGCCTGCCGACCGGTGCGATCGAACAGGCGAATGCCCAAGGCGTTTTCGAGGTTGCGGATCTGCGCACTGACCGCCGACTGCGTCAGGCCAATATGCAAACCCGCGGCCGCAAACGTGCCGTGGCGTGCCACCGCGAGAAAGGTTTTGAGTTCGCGCAGCATGCACACCTCGATTGATCGAAATAATTTGAGCTCGCTACAAAAACTATCGTCTTTCAATCACATTTCACAGCACTAAACTCAGTCAACCGAACCTGATCGAGAATCCCACTATGCAGCTCAGCCCTTTTCATCTGGCCATTCCGGTGTATGACCTTGACGCCGCACGGCACTTTTACCGCGAGGTGTTTGGTCTGGAAGAAGGTCGCTCCAGTGAGCACTGGGTCGATTTCAACTTCTTTGGTCATCAACTGGTGATTCACCTGGCGCCGAAAAACGCCTCGCAGGAAGCCGCGCACACCAACGCCGTCGACGGGCATGACGTGCCGGTGCCGCATTTTGGCGTGGTGTTGGGGATGCAGGAATGGGAGGCGCTGGCCGAGCGCTTGCAGTCGCTGGAAACGAAATTTGTGATTGAGCCGGGGATTCGCTTTCAGGGTTTGGTGGGGGAACAGGCGACGATGTTTTTGTTTGACCCGTGCGGCAATGCGCTGGAGTTCAAGGCGTTCAAGGATATTGGGCAGTTGTTTGCCAAATAGATTTGTATTGTTCGGGCTGACGCATTCGCTAGCAGACTAGCGCCCACCGGGATCTGCGGTGAACCGGGATTTTCTGAACACCGAGGGTACCTGTGGGAGTGAGCTTGCTCACGAAGAGGCCAGCACATTCAACAGAGATGTGCCTGACCGGACGCCTTCGCGAGCAAGCTCGCTCCCACATGGATCTGCGGTGCACCGGGATTTTCTGAACACCGAGGGTACCTGTGGGAGTGAGCTTGCTCACGAAGAGGCCAGCACATTCAACAGAGATGTGCCTGACCGGACGCCTTCGCGAGCAAGCTCGCTCCCACATGGATTTGTGGTGCACCGGGATTTTCTGAACACCGAAGGTACCTGTGGGAGTGAGCTTGCTCACGAAGAGGCCAGCACATTCAACAGAGATGTGCCTGACCGGACGCCTTCGCGAGCAAGCTCGCTCCCACATGGATCTGCGGTGAACCGGGATTTTCTGAACACCGAGGGTACCTGTGGGAGTGAGCTTGCTCACGAAGAGGCCAGCACATTCAACAGAGATGTGCCTGACCGGACGCCTTCGCTGGCAAGCCATCTCCCACAGCTTTCTCGGGTGCTCACAAAATCCCGGTTCACTGCAGATCCCTGTGGGAGCTGGCTTGCCAGCGATGAGGCCCGAATCAACAACGCTTCAAGGCCTGCTTGTGCACATACATCGCACTATCAGCATCCGCCAGCAGCCGATCCACGGTCTCATGGCGCTCAGCGTCGTATTCGATCTGCCCGACACTGAAGCGAATCGCATAGCCCCGGTGCAACGTGGCATTACGCTCTTCGAGAATATCCTTGAGCCGCGCCATGATCGCTGTGGTTTCGATATGGCTGGAGCCGGTCAGCAGCGCGACAAACTCATCCCCGCCCAAACGCCCGACCACATCACTCTCGCGAAAGGCGATGCGCAGCACGTCGGCAAAGGTCTTCAGCGCACTGTCACCCTCGGCATGCCCATACAGATCGTTGATCTGTTTGAAGTCATTAAGGTCGAAAAACAGCAAGGTCGCCGGGCGCTTTATCCGCGCGCAGGCGTCCAGCGCGTGCTGCGCCAGTTGCTTGAAACCACGGCGATTGGACAGCAACGTCAATTCATCCATGCTCGCGACCTGCACAGCGGCCAGCTCTTGCTCGGCCATTTCCGCCAGATCCCGCAACAACGCGCGCTCTTCCGCGTCGAGGTCGCGGGGCTTGGTGTCGATCAGGCACAGCGTGCCCATTTTATTGCCGTTGGGCACGGTCAAAGGGTAACCGGCGTAGAAGCGAATGTGCGGCGCGCCCGTCACCAGCGGGTTGTCATGGAAGCGCACATCTTCGCGGGCGTCCGGCACCAACAACAGGCCGTCGTTAAGAATCGCATGGCCGCAGAATGAAACATCCCTCGGCGTCTCTCTGACATCCAGCCCCACACACGATTTGAACCACTGCCGATTGGTGTCGACCAGCGTCACCAGTGCAATCGGCACATTGAACAGGCGTCTCGCCAACCGTGTCAGTCGATCGAAACGCTCTTCAGGGGCGGAATCGAGCAGTTCAAGACCGTGCAGCGCCTGAACTCGCGCCGTTTCATTCGCAGGTTTTCCTGGAACCAGCATCAGCACACTCCATTGGCAACAATGCTTTTAAGCGTAGCGCTAATTCACCGAGAGGTTCACTTCATCAGATCCCCGCCACCGGACAAGGCCCGCCCGCATCGGCCCAGAGCTTGAATTGCGTCACGAAAATATCGTGCGGCACTGGCACCGGCGCGCGCCCTGCTCCGGGATTCCAGCCCCACAGCACCAGTTTGTCTTCGCTGACATGCTTGATCAGCGCAGCAAAGTCGCGATCGCCATTGCTCGAGCGATCCTTGATCATCGCGCAGAGCTTGTCCGGCGGCAGGCCGATCCAGGCCATTTTGTGCGCCGCCGGCGGCAGGCTCCAGTGCGGTGCCCCCGGTGGCGCATGCGGGCCGTAACTGGCCGGCGGATTGTTTTCCGCGTGACAGGTTGCACAGGGCAAACCAGCCGCACCCTTGCCGTCCATGCCGCGCACCACGTTCATCGCATGGGGAATGCCGGCGTCGAACTGCAATGGCGAATCACCGGGGATGTGGCAGTTCTGGCAACGCGGGCTCTGAAAGACTTTCTGCACGGTGCCGAACGCCTTCAGTGCTTCCTGATCGTCGGCGAACAGCTCAGAGGCATAACCACCCAGCCCCAACAGGATCACCGAGCCCAACAACAGATGTCGTTTCATCTCACACCCCCGACAGTTGCAGCGGCAACTCGCGCAGGCGTTGCCCGGTCAGGGCGAACACCGCATTGGCCACGGCTGGCGCGGTCGGCGGCACACCGGCCTCGCCGATGCCGCCGGGTTTGTCGCTGCTGGGCACGATGTGCACTTCCACCACCGGCATCTCGTTGAGCCGCAGCACCTGATAATCGTGATAGTTGGATTGCACGACCGCGCCGTCCTTGAGCGTCAGTTTGCTGTGCAGCGCCATGCCCAGGCCGAAGGTGATGCACGACTCCATCTGCGCGGCGATGCTCTGTGGATTCACCGCAATTCCGCAGTCCACGGCGCAGACCACGCGATGCACGCGAATCGCCAGATTGTCCTGAGACACCTCCGCGACCTGCGCCACGTAACTGCCGAATGACTCATGTACCGCGACGCCCAACGCGTGACCGTCCGGCAACGGCGCTTTCCAGTTGGCCTTCTCCACCGCCAGGTTCAACACGCCAAGATGCCGAGGGTGTTCCTTGAGCAATGTGCGCCGGTACTCGACCGGATCCTTGCCGGCCGCTGTGGCCATTTCATCAATCAGCGATTCCATGACAAACGCGGTATGGCTATGCCCCACCGATCGTAGCCAGAGCACGTTGATGCAAGTCTGCGGCGAATGCAGATCGACCTGATGATCGGCCAGCCCCTTGATATAGGGACTGTCGGCCACGCCTTCGACCGAGGTCGCGTCGATGCCATTCTTGACCATCGTCGCTTCCAGCAGGGTGCCGGCCATAATCGACTGCCCGACCAGCACATGCTGCCAGCTCGACGGCAGGCCATCGGCGCCGAGGCCGATCCGTGCCTGATGCAGAAACATCGAACGGTAGTAACCACCGCGAATATCATCCTCCCGCGACCACACGGTTTTCACCGGCATGGCGGCGGCTTTCGCCACTTGCACCGCTTCGGCGACGAAGTCAGACGTTGGGTTGGCCCGGCGCCCGAAACCACCGCCCAGGAATTCGGTGTGAATCTCGACCTGCTCCGGTTTCAGCCCGGTGATCTTGCCGGCGACCATTTGATCGAGCGTCTGAAACTGCGTTCCAGTCCAGATCTCGCACTTCTCGGCGCTGATCTTCACCGTACAGTTCAACGGTTCCATCGGCGCGTGAGCCAGATACGGCACGCTGTACTCAACGTCGATCTTCTTCACCGCCTTGCCGAAACGGCCCTTGGCGTCTCCGGCCTGAGTCGCCGAAGTCCCCGGCGTGGCGGCCAGTTTGCGGAAACTCTCCAGCAGGGTTGCGCTGCTCAGATCGGTGTGCGGCCCCAGGTTCCAGTCGACCTTCAACGCGTCCCGCCCGAGTTTCGCCGCCCAGTAATGCTCGGCAATCACTGCCACGCCGGTGGGCACCTGCACCACTTTGTGCACGCCCGGCACGGCCAGCGCTTCAGCGCCTTCGAAGGATTTGACCGTCGCGCCGAATACTGGCGCACGGGCAACCATCGCCGTCATCAAGCCTTCGAACTGCACGTCCATGCCGAATTTGGCGCGGCCGGTGATTTTCTCCGGGGTGTCGAGGCGTTTGGTCGGTTTGCCGATGACCTTCCAGTCCTTGGCGTCCTTGAAGGTGATCGACTTCGGGTCCGGCACCGGCAGTTGCCCGGCCGCGTCAGCCAGTTCGCCGTACGTCGCGCGTTTATCGCCAGCGATGACCACACCCGATTCGGTGCGAATCGCTGAAGGCGCGACGTCGAAACGCTTGGCCGCCGCCTCGACCAACATCTGCCGCGCCGTGGCGCCAGCCAGACGATAGCGGTCGAACTCCATCCACGTCGATGTCGAGCCACCGGTAATCTGCATGCCGCCAAACGCCGGCATGCCGTAATCCGCCGCCGAGGCCGGTGAATGTTCGACGCGGATTGTCGACCAGTCGGCGTCCAGCTCTTCGGCAATCAACATGGTCAGGCCGGTCCAGATGCCCTGGCCCATTTCCGAATGGCCGAGCAACACGGTGACGCTGTTGTCTGCGGCAATGCGCAAGAACGCATTTGGCGCGAAGACCTTGCCTTCATTCTCTGCCGCGAAGGCAAACTTATGGGCGCCGGGCACGACAAACGCTACCACCAGGCCACCGCCCAACATGGCGCTGCCCTTGAGAAAACCCCGACGCGATACAGGACTGTTCATCGTCTATCTCCCAATCAGCCAATCTCGGACGCACGTTTCACGGCCGCTCGGATTCGCGGATAGGTGCCGCAGCGGCAGATATTGCCGGAGAGCGCCTGATCGATATCGCTGTCGGTGGGTTTGGGGATTTTTGCCAATAAGGCTGCGGCAGACATGATCTGCCCCGACTGGCAGTAACCGCACTGCACCACGTCGAGTTCGGCCCAGGCTTGTTGCACCGGGTGCGAACCGTCGGTGGACAGCCCTTCGATGGTGAGGATTTTCTGGCCGTGGGCCACGGCGGTGGCGGGCGTGATGCAGGCGCGCAACGGCGCCCCATCGACGTGCACGGTGCACGCGCCGCACTGGGCCATGCCACAGCCGAATTTGGTACCGGTCAGGTGCGCGACATCGCGCAGGACCCAGAGCAACGGCATGTCCGCCGGGACATCGAGCTCCTGATCCTTGCCATTGATATTCAGGGTCAGCATCGGGGGATTTCCTCAGACTCACGGTGTTCTGAAGGGGCGTCGCTGTGGCAGCAGATGCCTACGCACGCCT
This sequence comes from Pseudomonas monsensis, assembly GCF_014268495.2. NCBI lineage: Bacteria > Pseudomonadati > Pseudomonadota > Gammaproteobacteria > Pseudomonadales > Pseudomonadaceae > Pseudomonas > Pseudomonas monsensis. The sequence continues at coordinate 3,998,127 of NZ_CP077087.1, forward strand.
CGGCTTTTCCCTTTCAGCAAAGCCTAAATTGCGCTTCAAGCCAGATGTTGCGACCACCGGTCATGCAACGGTCGACTTTGATCCTACAGTTGATAACGGCTCGCACTGAGCCTGCGCAGCAGAAATCCATCATGAGCAAAACCGGTCCGCGCTTGCCGCGCGGGTTATCCATCACATTGGTCTGGAGTAGCGAACATGGGATTTGTCACCAGCAAAGACGGCGTCGAAATCTTCTACAAGGACTGGGGCCCGAAAGACGCGCCGGTGATCCACTTCCATCACGGCTGGCCGCTCAGTTCCGATGACTGGGATGCGCAGATGCTGTTCTTCCTGGGCAAAGGCTTCCGGGTGGTTGCCCATGATCGCCGAGGGCACGGGCGTTCGAGTCAGGTCTGGGACGGGCACGACATGGATCATTACGCCGACGATACGCTGGCTGTGGTTAATCATCTGGGCCTGAAGAACGTCGTGCATGTCGGTCACTCGACCGGTGGTGGTGAGGTGATTCATTACATTGCCCGGCATGGCCAGGCCAACGTCGCCAAAGGTGTGCTGATCAGTGCGGTGCCGCCGCTGATGGTGCAAACCGAGAGCAATCCGGGTGGTTTGCCGAAATCGGTGTTCGATGATTTCCAGGCACAACTGGCGGCGAACCGGGCGCAGTTCTATCGGGACATTCCGACCGGGCCGTTCTATGGCTACAACCGGCCGGGCGCCACGCCTTCGGAGGGGATTATTGCCAACTGGTGGCGTCAGGGCATGATCGGCGGCGCCAAGGCGCATTACGACGGGATCGTGGCGTTTTCGCAGACCGATTTCACCGAGGACTTGAAGAAGGTCACGGTGCCGGTGCTGGTGATGCATGGCGAGGATGATCAGATTGTGCCGTATGCGGACTCGGGGCCGTTGTCGGCGAAGTTGCTGCCCAATGGCACGCTGAAATCGTATCCGGGGTTTCCGCACGGGATGCCGACGACCGAGGCCGAGACGATTAACGCGGATCTGCTGGCGTTTATTCGCGGTGAAGATCTGTAAGTTTATGTACTGCACCCTGTGGGAGCGAGCTTGCTCGCGAAAGCGTCATTACTTTCAATATTGATGTCGACTGACACGACGCCTTCGCGAGCAAGCTCGCTCCCACAGGGACTATGTGACATGCCAAAAATCCTCACTCCATTCCAAGTCCCACAAGTTTTCTGCCCCCTCTACTCCTCTGTACGCTCCGTGCTCTCGCGATCACGCTCGTAGTGGTGAGCCAGTGGCAGCGCCGGTAGCCACGACTCGCGGCGGATGGTCCAGAGTTCGTAGGTAGGTTTGAACTGATTAGGCTCATCGAGCGATCCGACGTTGACCTCTACTTCATCTTCGGAACGCGTGAACACCGGAGAACCGCAGCGCGGGCAGAAAAAGCGCCCGTTGTAGTCGTGGGTTTCGCCGGTGACGGTCAACGCATCCTCGGGGAATATGGCCGAGGTGCCGAATAGTGCGCCGTGGCGCTTGCGGCAGTCGAGGCAGTGGCAGATGCCGACGCGGTAGGGCTGACCTGTCACTTCGAAACGGACATCACCGCATAGGCAACCGCCAGTCAATCGATTCATGTCACACCTCCTCTTCAGAATTTGAAATTACCGACAGCCCTCACCCTAACCCTCTCCCGGAGGGAGAGGGAACTGACCGAGTTGTTTGCTCGGAATACGCCGACCTGAAATATCGAGTTGAACTCGGGCTCTGGATTACATGGAGATCCGCTCCCTTCCCCCTCGGCCCCTTTGGCGGAGAGGGAACTGACCGCGCTGAATGTGCAAGTTGCACCGACTTGAAATACCGCGTCGAACTCAGGTTTGAAGAGCACAAAGATCGGCTCCCTTTCCCCCTCGCCCCCTTGGGGGAGAGGGCTGGGGTGAGGGGGAAAAATCTCACAGACTCACGCAAAACCGAAAGCCGCCACCAACCGACATTGCTCATGTGCAAACGTCATCCGGTTATCGCGTTTAAAGCACACAAACCGTTACGCCATCCTCCCTACAACACCTTGCGCCGTTACCTACGCGTACGCCAGAATCCGCCGGCTTACACGGCTATGGGCCGGGCTATATCGTTTGCCTGTCACTGCAAAACAGTGATCGGGTTTGGTAGCCCGTCTCTAAGCGTCATGGCTACACCTTGTTCGGTCCCTTTTGGGAACTCGAATTATATGGTGGCCATGCGTGGGGCTCCTTCGGGAGCGCCGGGTTTTCCCGCTTAGACCGGTCTACCAACCTGCGCATGGCCACCACCTGATCTGGCTTAATGATTCTGGACACCCTTAAAGGGCGGTAATCTACGCCCAGCGAAGAGGTGGCATTTGACTAGACGATATTTTTCGACAGATTTCAAACGGGATGCGGCTTGCCTGGTTTTGGATAAAGACTATTCGGTGAGTGAAGCCTGCGAAGCAATGGGCGTCGGACCTACAGCACTGCGTCGCTGGGTTGAGCAGTTGCGAGCTGAGCGCAACGGTAAGACGCCTGAGAAGTCCAAGGCCATGACTCCTGACCAACAACGCATCCAAGAACTGGAAGCAAAAATCCGACGGATTGAGCGAGAGAAGGAAATCTTAAAAAAGGCTACGGCTCTCTTGATGTCGGATTCCCTCGATCAGTAAGGCTGGTCGAGGAATTAAGCGAGCAATATCCAAGATCCGAGTTGTGTGGCGTGTTTGGTATCAACCGCAGCAGTTATTACGAGCGTCTGAAACAGCGGACAAAAGTGGATGCCGAGCGCGAGCGCCTCAAGATCAAGGCTGCTGAATTACATAAGCAAAGTCGCGGTTCAATGGGCGCGCGCAGCCTGTCAAAGGCGTTGTGTAACGAAAAGGAGTCGGTAGGTCGTTACATGGCTCGTAGCCTGATGCTCGAGATCGGATTGAAGAGCCAGCAACGACGCAGACATCGTTACAAACCTAGCGGCGCAGAGGCTCAATACGCCCCCAATCATTTGGAGCGTAAATTCAACGTTGAGGCGCCCAATCAAGTGTGGTGTGGCGATGTGACTTACATTTGGGCCGGTACTTACTGGGTTTATCTGGCTGCGGTACTAGACCTGCATGCCCGACGCGTCGTCGGTTGGGCGATATCCAGAAGTCCCGATTCGGCTCTGACCTGTAAAGCGTTGAGGATGGCTTTCGAGTCGCGAGGACGCCCTGAAAACTTGATGTTCCATTCGGATCAGGGTTGTCATTACAGCAGCAAAATGTTCCGAGAAACGCTGTCGGAGATGCGAATAAAACAAAGCATGAGTCGACGAGGAAACTGCTGGGATAACGCTCCGATGGAACGTTTCTTTGGCAGTTTGAAATCTGAATGGATACCCAAGGTCGGTTATCGAAACGAAGATGAAGCCAGTAGCGATGTGCTGCGCTACCTGACCCACTATTACAATCGGATCAGGCTACACAGTCACAACGGCTACCGAACTCCGGTAGACATGGAAGCCCTGGCGGCATGAAAAGGGATAAAACCCTATAACTGTGTCCAGGATCGTTTGACCAGATCAACCCTCGTTTGGTAGCGAGCGCGATGGCTCCTTAAATTGCTAAGTGGGAGTTTCATCCATGTTCAAAATCACACCCAATCCTCCAGACACCGATCCAATCCCTCACGACCCCGCGCTTGACCCGCAAAAGGTCAAAGAAGCCACCGACCGCGCCCTCGACTACTACCTGCGACCTGAAGCACTGGGGGCCCCACCAAGCTCACCCAAGTTTCGCCCGGTCTATTTGGTCGACCCCACGCTAGATGAAGAAACCCTGCTGGTCGAAGCCTGTGAGTCGCTTTCATACGCCCACTCCATGGCCGGTAACCTCGCCAACTCGATAGGCGGCCCGGAGCGCAAACCACTGCTGGCGCTGCAACAGGTGATCATGCTGAACGAGCTGTTGGTCAACCGACTGCTGGACAAGCTGCGCATCCCGCAGTAGTCAACACACGGAATGAGTGAGGGGTCCTCTCCCCCTCACTTTCACTCTGCCCCTCGGTCGTTTGATGAGCAGAACTCATCAAGCCATCCCGATTTACCCGTCTAGCCCCCACTAGTCAGCTCTCTTGCTGTTCTCCCACCTGACGGGAGATCAAAATGCACAAGCGCACACTACAGCGTCCATACTGATTTTTTTCCCAGTTGGGACACCGACATGCCCTCCCCCGAAATCACCCTTTTGCAAAGCTGGCACGACAACGCTGACGCCTGGATCGAAGTGATCCGCAGCGGCGCCATCGAAAGCCGCCAGCAGGTTACCGATCAAGCGATTCTGCTGGCGATCATGGGCCGTCAGCCGCAGCGTGTGCTCGACCTCGGCTGTGGTGAAGGCTGGCTGTTGCGGGCGCTGGCGGATCGCGGGATTGATACGGTGGGTGTGGATGGCGATGCGCAGCTTATTGAAGCGGCGCGTTTGGCGGGGGCGGCGCGGGTGCATGTCGCCAGTTATGACGCGTTGGTCGAGGCGAAGGTCGACGTGGGCCGTGACTATGAGCTGATCTGCGCGAATTTTTCATTGCTGCATCAGGACATTATTCCGCTGCTTGCGGCGATGAATACGCTGCTTGTTCCCGGCGGGGTTTTGGTCATTCAGACACTGCATCCGTGGGCTGTGGCGGCTGGGGATTATCAGGATGGCTGGCGCGAAGAATCCTTCGCCGGGTTCAAGGGCCAGTGGCAGCCGATGCCGTGGTATTTCCGCACGTTGTCGAGCTGGTTGAATGCACTTGATATGGCCGGATTCCAACTCGTCAGCCTGCAAGAGCCACAACACCCGCAAAGTCAGCTGCCGCAGTCGTTGCTGATGGTTGCCGAGCGCCGCTGAAATTTCAGAAACACCACCCATCATTGTGGGAGCTGGCTTGCCAGCGATGAGGCCGTAACTTTCAACATCAATGCTGCCAGACCCACCGCCATCGCTGGCAAGCCAGCTCCCACAGTGATTTCAGTTGTTCCCGGAATTCGTGGGCACCACAGAAACCTGTGGGATCTATGCAGTTTGCCGGATCATCTGCGGACCACGGACGCGGTACTGCGCCAGCAGGCGCATGACGTAGCCGATCTTGATCAGGGTCGGGCCGAGGATGGTCAGAGCGTGCATCGCCACCAGCAGTGCAATCGGCATGTGGCCTTTGTAGAGATACGCGCCATATATGCCGGCCAGCAGCATGAGCAGACCAGCGACGAGGATTTTGCTCGACAGGTGCAGAACGTTCAGCGGGCTTTCGAAGAACGTGAGCATGGTGGCGTACTCCTGAGCGGTTCGTTTAGGTAAGTTGAGTACCTCAAGTCTCGTGCCAGATTTTTAATTCAAGATAATCAGTTAGTTGCACGATAACGAGTCAATTTGACACAAGCCGGACATAGTCAATTCGACCCGAAACCTTGTCATTACGACTACAGAAAGACACGATAAGAAAGTCCGGTCTGCAGCTCGATGTCTCCGTCGTCGGGATTTCCAATGCTCGGCAATTGTCGATCTACGGCACCGCCAATCGACCAAGGACTGACTACGCTGTAAATCCTGCGTGTCTAACCTGCCGAGGATGACTGCCATGCAACGCTTTCAAAAACTCACGCCCTGCCTGTGGTTCGACGATCAGGCCGAAGCCGCCGCGAAGTTTTACTGCTCGATCTTCGATCATTCGAAAATCACCGGTCTGACCCACTACAGCAAGGTCGGCCAGGAATTTCACGGCAAGCCGGAAGGTGCGGTGATGACCGTCAGTTTCGAGCTCGATGGCCAGACCTTCACCGGGCTCAACGGTGGGCCGATGTTCAAATTCAGCGAGGCGATTTCGTTTCAGGTCAACTGCCAGAATCAGGAAGAAGTCGACCATTTCTGGGGCAACCTGTCCGAAGGTGGCCCCGTCGAAGCCCAGCAATGCGGCTGGCTCAAGGACAAGTTCGGCGTGTCGTGGCAGATCGTGCCGGTGGCCTTTATGCACATGATGCTGGACCCGGACACCGCCAAATCGCAGCGCGCGATGCAGGCCATGTTCCAGATGAAAAAACTCGACATTGCCGAACTGGAACGGGCCTTTGCCGGCCAGAGCTAATACACTCGGGGGCTGGCCTGCCGGGAACACCACGATGAAACACACTGCCGCCAAACACCCTGAAAAAGCCCCGCGTTTCTGGCGCGACGCGGCCCTGCCCTTCATTGAAGCGCGGGCCATCGCCGATGGCCGCGAGGTCTGTTATGCGCGGCATTCTCACGCGCACTTTTCCATCGGCGCGATCACCGCCGGGCGCAGCACGTATGTGCACGAGCAGGCGCAGTTCGACGTGGCGGCGGGCACGGTGGTGTTGATGAATCCGGGCGATGTGCATGCGTGCAATCCGATCGAAGATCAGCCGTGGTCGTACGTGATGCTGTACGTCGAAACGCCGTGGCTGACGGATTTGCAGCATCAGTTGGGGTTTGCCAGTGATCTTGAGTTTCGGCGTTTTTCCACCACTCACCTCGACGATGCTGCACTGTTCAATGAGCTGAATGGACTTTATGAAACGTTGATCGACCCGCACCAGGATGTGCTGCGCAAACAGAGCGCAGCCGTAGAGTTTTTCAGTGATCTGCAACTACGTTTGAACCCCGCCGGCCCCTCTCTGCGCGAGCCAAATTTCAAACTGGAACGTGCTGCGGATTTCATCCGCGAACATTGCACCGAGGTGCTCAACCTCGACGACATCTGTGCGGCAGCACAACTGTCCCCGTCATACCTGATCCGCGCCTTTAAACAGCATTACGGCATGACGCCCCACGCCTTTGTGGTCAACCAGCGCATCCAGTTCGCCCGCGAGCGCCTGCGCAGCGGGCAGTTGATTGCCGATGTGGCGCTGGAAGCGGGGTTTGCCGATCAGGCGCATTTTCAGCGCGCGTTCAAGCAGCATCTGGCGGCGACGCCCGGCCAATATCGCGGCTGACGCTGCCTCTGAAACTCAACACTTCTCCTGAGAGAGCGAGCCTGCTCGCGCCTACAAGGTCTACGGTAGCAATAGGTAGATTGCGCTCAGTGCCAACAGCCCCGCCATCACCCGATTGAACCCGCGCATCCCCGTCGCATTGCTCAGATACCCACGCAAAAACGTCCCGGCATACGCCCAGCAGCCCACCGATAGATAACAGATCACCAGATACACCGCCGCAAACTGCCACACCAGCCGCGCCTCGCCATCGGCGACAAACGCGCCCATGCCCGCGACACACGCCAGCCAGGCTTTCGGGTTGAGCCATTGCATCACCGCGCCATAGAGCAGCGATGGCGCTCGCCCGGAATCCTTGGCGTTCAACTGTCCATCATCCACGGCCAGTTTCCACGCCATGAACAGCAAAAACGCCACGCCGGCCAGTTGCACCACGCGGGTCAGGAATGGCCAGAGTTTCAGCACCTCGTGCAAACCCAGGCCCATCAATACCAGCAACAGCACAAACCCCAGCGTCGCTCCGGCAACATGCCGCTGACTGGCACGAAAACCGAACTGCGCCCCGGAACTCAACGCCACAATATTCACCGGCCCCGGCGTGATGGACGCCGCCAGCGCAAACGCCGCCATCGAAACAATCAGACTCATCGCACACCTGCTTCAAATCGAGGAACAAGGTGCACACGGTATCGAGCGCCCGGCCCCCGGTATTGAAGAAAATGCCCCTGGCCACACATATCCCTTGTGGGAGCGAGCTTGCTCGCGAAAGCGGAGGGTCATTCAACACTGCATTGCCAGGACGACCCCATTCGCGAGCAAGCTCGCTCCCACATAAAAGCTGTGTTCAGTCCAGGCGCGGCACGGTAAAGCGGAACTCGCTGCCCTGCCCCGGTTCGCTTTCGGCGACGATTTGTCCGCCGTGGGCTTCGACGATGCCCTGGGTGATGTACAAGCCCAGGCCGGTACCGGTCGGGTTGCCTTCCTTCATCGTCCAGTAGCGGTCGAACACGTGCGGCAGATGTTCCTTGGGAATGCCCTCGCCGCTGTCACGCACGGTAAAGACGATCTGATTGCCAACGGAGGTGGCGTGTACGCCCACCGTGCCCAGGCGCGGGGTGAACTTGATCGCGTTGCCCACCAGATTGGACAGCACCTGAAACAGCCGCTCGGGGTCGGCATGAATGCGCAGGTCCGGGTCCGCCGCAAAGGAAATGCTGATGTCCTTGTCCAGCGCCAACGGTGCAAGCAGCGCCTGCGCCTCTTCGAACATCTGCCCAACGTCGAGTTTCTGCGGGGTGATGGAGTAGCGCCCGGCGTCGATTTTTGAGGTATCGAGCAAGTCTTCCAGCAACGTGTTCATGCGTCCGGCAGCCTGCTGCATGGTGTCGATGGCCGTGGAGATCCGCCGTGAAGTATGCGGACCATCCGAGCTGAACGCCTTCTGCATCATGCCGCAGAGCATCGAGATCACGGTCATCGGATTGCGCAGGTCGTGGGACACCACCGCAACCAGGTCGTCGCGAGCGCGCACCGCTTCCTGCTCTCGGCGCACTTGCCGGGCCAGATCGTTCTCCAGCGCCGAGCGGCGCAGATCGTTGGCGGCGAACACATCGCCGTGGCTCCACTTGGTGGAGATCCCGGCCATCTCGACTTTCCAGATTTCGAACGAAGTGCGCGGGCGCAGACGCAACCCGGCGTCGGAGTTTTCCAGATCCAGCGGCTTGCGCGGGTCTCCGCTCCAGTTGATGTTTTCCTTGACCTCGGGGCGGAACCACAGCACGCCGTTGTCCACCGGTTTCGGCAGGCTCATGGCGAGCACGCCACTGGCCACCTGCTGATACTGCGCCGCCGGCGGATAAACGCTGGCCAGGTGATGACTGGCAAACACTGGCTCACCGGACGCCTGCAACCATTTGTGCAAGGCGCGGATGTCGTCCGGTTCCGGGCAATTGCCGTAGCGGTGCAACTGTTTGTCTTCGATGATCGCAATACCGCCGGCGTTGGTCAGCGCCATCAATGCCTGCGGCTGATTGGCCAGACCGTCGAAGACGTTCTGCGGCGAATCGATCATCGCCTGATTGAGCAGCGCCAACGCCTCGAGTTTTTCGTCACGCTGGCGGCTGATCTCCAGCGCTTCCATGGCGCTGATCTGCAGCGACAGCACCTGGCCAATGGTCTGGCACGCCGCACGCAACTCGTGAGGCACGTGCAGCGGCTCGCGATTGCCGCAACTGATCAGGCCCCAGAGCCGGTCGCCCTTGAGCAGGGAAATGCTCATCGACGACAGCACGCCCATGTTCTTCATGTACTGGCAGTGAATCGGCGACACGCTGCGCAGGGTGGCGAAACTCAGGTCCAGCGGCGTGCCGGTGTCCGGACGCAGCTTCGGCACCAGCGGCACCGGTTGGTAATCGGCGTTGGGGATGATCCGCAGCCAGTTGGTGCGGTACAACTCACGCGCCTGCTCGGGAATGTCCGAAGCCGGGAAGAACAGGCCGTTGAACACCTCCATCGACGGATCGGAGGCTTCGGCGATGACCTGGCCGTGCCCTTCCTCTTCGAAACGGTAGATCAGCACCCGGTCGTAACCGGTCATGGCCTGGATTTCCGTGACGCTGATGTCATACAGCGCCTGCAACGTGGTGGCCGCTTGCAGGCGCTGAAGCATGCGCCCCAGATGGGTCTGTTTGCCGGCGACGTTACGGGGCTGAAAGTTTTCGACGTGGATTTCCAGTTCCAGAATCAGCACCCCTTGGTGACGGTGCAGCAAACCTTCGAACGCGGTGCCATTGACGCGGAAGCGCAGCGGCGGTCCGTCGGACAGTGCCGGGTGCAGCAGGGCCTCGCGCACTTGCGTCGCTTCGGCGGCGCCGATCAGGCTTTCGAGTGGCTGGCCGATCAGGCTCTGCGGCGCACGGGCCAGCATGGATTCAACGTTGGCGCTGACCTGAATGATCTCCAGCGCCGGCTCGCTGAGGGTCAGCAGCACGCCGTGGGGCTGGATCGCGCCGGGGAATCGAATCGGCTCGTCGGCGCAGTTGGCCAGCAATTCTTCAAACGTTTCTTTGTCTTGCGGGGTCATGCCAGTACCTCCCGGCGCTCGAGCCAGCGCTCGAAACAGCTGAATGTGGTTTGTGCCGCCGTGACGACAGCTGCGCGCTCCTCGGCGCACATCGGGCGATTGCCCAGGTATTCGATGAACTCCCGCCAGCGGCGACCGGTGGCGGCGCCGTAGATATCGAGAAAGGCCGCACCGTTGGAGGCATCCAGGCCAAGTCGCGTAGCGATTTCCCGGCGCAGGATCTGCCCGCCGAGCGTCGCACCTTCGAGCACATAGAGCACACCGAGGCCGGCGGCGCTGGAGTCGATCACCGGCAATTGAGCGCACATCGGCAATTGTTCGAGCGCTTCGGCAGTGCACCCCAGCGCTTGCAGATCGGTGCGCAGCGTCGGGGTCTTGCGCCGTGGGCCGAGATCGAAATCGGCGGGGACGCAACCGTTGATCTGCAACAGGCTTTCCAGTGGCTCATAAAAGCCGTAATACGCCGACATCAGGCGCTTGAACGCAGGTATATCGAGGCTATCGGAAAAAAACGGCAGACGCTTTTCCAGTGCGATGTGCAGCTCGGCAGTGCCGGCACGCAGATCTTGCAGCACCGGTGGCACATAAACTTCACGGGCCTTTGCTTGCATGTAAATCGCTCTTGGTGGGGCCACCTGGGGCCGTGCGGGGTGTGTGCTGCTGGGGACGAAAGCTTACACGGCAATCGCCTTTTCTGACCGGACAGGCAGATTTTTCTGCGAAAACCATCACCTTCCGACCTTTCAGAGTTCAGACGATTCACAAAAGTTCGACAAGATTCACTGAGCGTCGGGCGCTGTACCGTGACTCTGGCGCCTGACTGTATGGGGTAGCGCGCTTGCAGCCTGTGATAAAAAACCGCAATCGCTTCTGGAGCCCGCGCCCATGGACCTCGCCACGCTGTCACTGTTTCTGCCCGCCTGTTTCGCCCTGAACATGGCACCCGGCCCGAACAATCTGCTGTCGGTCAGCAATGCCACCCATTACGGCTTTCGCCGTGCCTGCACGGCCGGGATCGGGCGGATTCTGGCGTTCGCCGGCATGATTGCGCTGGCCGGCGCCGGGTTGTCGGTGGTGTTGCAGACGTCGCAATGGCTGTTCCAGGCGATCAAGATCATTGGCGCGGCGTATCTGCTGTACCTGGCCTGGCAATTGTGGCGGGCCAACCCCGACGCCGGGCAACAGGTGACCGGTGCAGCAGCGGGCTTCTTCGCGTTGGCGCGGCAGGAGTTTCTGGTGGCAGCGGGCAATCCCAAGGCCATTCTGCTGTTCACGGCCTTTCTGCCGCAGTTCGTCGACCCGACCCGCCCGGTGCCGACGCAATTTGCTGTGCTCGGCGTGCTGTTTCTGTTACTGGAATGGATTGCCATCAGCGCCTACGCGTACATGGGCCTGCACATGCGCCGCTGGTTCGCCGAGCCGCGCGGCAAACGTATCTTCAATCGTTGCTGCGCGGGGTTGTTGTCGGCTGCGGCCTCGGCGCTGTTGATGGCGAAACGGGCTTAAGCCACGGACGGGCCTTTGAGTTCGACCTGATTGCCATCCGGGTCGAAGCAGTACAGCGACAGGCCTTTGCCTTCGGCACCAAAGCGTGATTCGGCTTTCGCCACGGTCAGGCCGAAGGATTGCAAGTGCGCGATCAGCACCGCTTCATCGAACGGCTCGATGCGCAGGCAGAAATGGTCAACGTTGCGCCGCTCGGCACCGGCCGCCCCGCCGCCCTTGCGGCCAATCTCGCCGGCCAGGTCGACGAGGTCGATCATCGAGGTGCCGGCGCGCAGGTGCACCAGGCCCAGCGGCTCGTTGCGCTTGACCACGTCGGCGCCAAAGACCTGGCCATAAAACGCGATGCTGCGCGGCAGATCCGCAACGCGCAGGACGATGTGATCAATATGTTGAATCGAAAACGGCTGCATGGGTTGGGCTCCTCACATTCAGCGACCCGGTCATTGTGGTGCAGAATCGAAAAAATTCACTGTCGATTTTTCGGTGGAGCCATCGACAAACTGGTTTTACTCTCGAGCCATGAACATACCGACCGTTGTCCTGCCCCCCCACGCCGAGATGGTTCGCGCCATGCTCGAACGCGATACCGCCTACGAAGGCGTATTCTTCACGGCCGTGAAAACCACCGGGATCTTCTGCCGCCCCAGTTGCACTGCGCGCAAGCCGAAACCGGAGAATGTCGAATTCTTCGCTCATGCCGATGAGTGCCTGTCGGCCGGCTACCGCGCCTGCCTGCGCTGCAAACCGCTGGACGCAGCAGCCATCGCGCCGGACTGGGTGCAGCGCTTGCTCAAGGCAGTGGACGCCGATCCGGAGCGGCGCTGGAGCGATGCGCAACTGCTCGCGCACAGCATCGAGCCGCTGAAACTGCGGCGCTGGTTCAAACAGCATTTCGGCATGACCTTCCACGCCTGGTTGCGCACACGCCGGCTGGGCGTGGCACTGGGCGGAATCCGTCAGGGCACGTCGATTGATCACGCGGCGTTCGATTCCGGTTATGAATCACTCAGTGGTTTTCGCGATGCCTTCCAGAAGTCATTCCACATCACCCCCGGCCGCGCCGCCCAGAGTGAACCGCTGCTGTTCACCCGGCTGACCACGCCGCTGGGGCCAATGATTGCCATGGCCGAGCGCCGTGGGCTGGTGTTGCTGGAGTTTCTCGACCGCCCGGCGCTGACCCGCGAAGTGGAAGACCTGCAGCACCGTTATGGCTACGCGGTTGCACCGGGGCACAATGCGCATTTGCAGCAGATCGAAGAGCAACTGGCGGCATATTTCGCCGGCAAGCTGAGCGCCTTCAGCGTGCCACTGCACGCGCCCGGCAGCGACTTTGCCCGGCAAGTGTGGGCGGCACTGCAACAAATCCCCTACGGCCAGACCAGCACTTACGGCGCCATCGCCGCAGGGTTGGGCAAACCCGGTGCCAGCCGGGCAGTCGGTCTGGCCAACGGGCACAATCGGCTGTCGATTGTCGTGCCGTGTCATCGGGTGATCGGCGCGGACGGCTCGCTGACCGGCTATGGTGGAGGGCAGCCGCGCAAGGCGTTCCTGCTCAGGCTGGAAAACGCTGCCGTACAGCTCACGCAACAACTGGCACTGTGACGAACCGAATCAACTGACAAGAAGGATTTTTGATGAACGCGCTCGCGACGCCGTTTCACCAGTTGCACCAGCAAGGGCTGCTGATATTGACCAACGTCGCTGACGCCACCGGCGCACGACTGGTCGAACACCTCGGCGGCAAAGCCATCGCCACCAGCAGTGCGGCGGTGGCCTGGGCCCACGGTTACCCGGACGGCAACACCCTGCCCCTCGACCGCCTGGTGTCGACCGTGGAATCCATCGTCCGGGTAATCAGCGTGCCGTTGACCGTCGATGTCGAAGCCGGTTATTCCGATGACCTCGGCCGTGTCGCCGAAGTGCTCGATGCGGTGATCGCGGCGGGTGCCGTGGGCATCAATATCGAAGACGGTTCGGCAGCGCCCGAGCTGCTGGCACGCAAGATCGAACGGGCGCGCCAGGTTGCCGACAAACGCAATGTGCAGCTGTTCATCAATGCCCGCACCGATGTTTATCTGAAAAACCTTGTACCGGCCGAAGACCGCGTTGCCGAAACCCTGCGGCGCGCCGCAATGTATCAAGCGGCGGGCGCCGATGGCTTGTTTGCCGCGGGGGTGACGGCAGCTTATGAAATCGAGGCGATCTGCAAGGGCACGCCATTGCCGGTCAACGTGCTCGGCTTCGCTGGCCTGCCGTCGCCCTCGGAGTTGCAGGCGCTCGGCGTGCGCCGCTTGAGCGCCGGTTCCGGCATCGCCGAGTTCCTCTACGGCGCAATGGGCGGGCTGGTGAAAAGCTTCCTCGCCACAGGCCAGCTCGACACCCACGGTCTCAAGGCGTTGAGCTATGGCGAAGTCAACGGCCTGCTGAAATAGCATGCCCGACACCTACCAGGCGGCCAGCGCGTTGCTGGCCGCGCTCGACCCGGACTGGCACCGACATATCGCGGCCATCGGCCCGTGCCTGCACCAACCGCACCCGACACGCGATCCCTATGAATCGCTGGTGCGGGCGATTGCCTATCAGCAACTGCATGCCAAGGCAGGGGACGCGATTGTCGGGCGGCTGGTGGGGCTGTTTCCCGGGCAGACGTTTGCGCGACCTGAACAGATCCTGGCGACCGATTTCGAACGCCTGCGCAGTTGCGGGTTTTCCGCCGGCAAGATCGCGACGATTCAAGGGATCGCCCAGGCAACACTGGACGGCGTGGTACCGGATTACAGCACGGCGCTGGTGATGGAGGACGAAGCGCTGATCGAGCGCCTGGTCAGTTTGCGCGGCGTCGGCCGCTGGACCGTGGAGATGTTGTTGATCTACGGCCTGGGGCGCATGGACGTGCTGCCGGCAGATGACTTTGGTGTGCGCGAGGGTTATCGGCGACTGAAGGGACTGGAAGTGCAGCCGACGCGCAGGCAGATGATCGAGACCGGCCTGGCGTGGAGCCCCTATCGGACGGTGGCGGCGTGGTATTTGTGGCGGGTGCCGAAACCGCTGCCCTCACCCTGAGGGAGAGGGAACTGATTGGGGGATATTGGAGATTTACGCCGACCTGAAATAGCGCCTCTGAATACATGATCGCCAGGACTTGATGGGGCAATCCATAATCGACCCGGTTTTTCAGGTCGATGGATAACGCAAGACATCTCGGTCGGCCCCCTCTCCTCCCGGGAGAGGGCTGGGTTGAGGGTCATCTGTTCACAGCCCGGACTTCAACCGACTGAACGCCCGGATCAACGCCCGATTGAAGGCTTTGCCGTTGTCGTTTTTGCTGTACAGCGTGGCCCTGACGTCGGCCGGGGGATACGTCCCCGGATCATTGCGAATCGACGCATTGACCAGGCCGTCCGCCGCCGTGATCGCATTGGCGTAATGAATGGTGTCGGTAATCGGCGCGATCACCTCCGGCGTCATCAGATAATCCATCAACGCGAGCCCGGCCTGCGGGTGCGGCGCGTCCTTGGGAATGACCATCGCGTCAAACCAGATCAACGTGCCTTCTTTCGGGATGTGGTAACTCAGTTTGAACGGTTTGTTCGCCGCCTCCGCCTGCCCTGCCGCAATCGCCACGTTGCCGTTCCACGACATCGCCACGCAGGTGTTGCCATTGGCCAGGTCGCTGATGTTCAGGTCGTTGTCGAAGTAGCGGATGTACGGACGGATCTTCGCCAGTTGCTGCTCGGCGAGTTTCAAGTCGTCGAGGTTCTGCCGGTTGATGTCCAGGCCCATGTACTTCATCACGGCGGCGAACACTTCGTTAGGATCATTGAGCAGACTGACTCCGCAATCGGCAAATTTTGCCACCACGGCCGGATCGAACAGCATCGCCCAACTGTCGGTCGGCGCATTCGGCAGGCGCTGCTTGATCGCCTCGTCCTGGTAACCGACGCCGGTGGTGCCCCAGGCGTAGATCCCCGCATAGCGATTGCCCGGATCGAACACCGCCATGTGCTGGCGAAACTCATCACCGACCCCGGCAAAGTGCGGCACCCGCGCCTTGTCCAACGGCTGGATTGCGCCGCTCTCGATGGCCCGCGACAAGTGCTGGCCGGCAGTCAGCACCAGGTCGTAACCACTGCGCCCGGTGAGCAGTTTGGTCTCGACGGTTTCCAGCGAATCAAAGTGATCGGCGACCACATGAATGCCGGTTTTCGCTTCAAAATTCTTCAGTGTGTCCGGTGCCAGGTACTCGCCCCAGATGTACAGGTTAACCACCGGTTTGGCGGAATCGGCGGCCTGCACACACAGGGGTGCAAGCACCAGCATTAACGCTTGAGTCAGTTTGTGCAGGCCCATCATCACACCCCCTTGCCGGCGTACTGCGGCATGGTGATGCAGGCGACGTTGCCACCACCGAGCAGGATTTCCCGGGAATTTTCGATGCCGACGATCTTGTGCTGCGGGAACAGTTCGGCGAGTGTCGCCAGTGCCACCTGATCGTTGCGGTCACCGAACAGCGGCACTACGATCGAGCGGTTGCCAGCGTAGTAGTTGATGTATGACGCACAGATTTGGGTGCCGGCCTGTCGGGTGTGGGTACTGTCCTGCTGATCGAGGCCTTCGGCTTCTTCGGCGGTCCACTCCAGTGCGTCCGGTTGCGGCAGTTTGTGCACGATCAGCTCGCGGCCCCGGCTGTCACGGGTGCTGCGCAGGATGTCGTAGGCCTCCTGATAGATTTCCCACTGCGGGTCATCGCGGTTGTCGGTCCATTGCAACACCACTTCGCCGGGACGCACGAAGCAGGCGAGGTCGTCGACATGGCCGTCGGTTTCGTCGAACTTGCAGCCCCGTGGCAGCCAGATCACCTGTTCGGCACCGAGGTAATCGGTGAGGCGTCGGGTGACTTCGTCCTTGCCCAGGTGGTGGTTGCGATTGCGGTTGAGCAGGCATTGCTCGGTGGTGAGGATGCTGCCCTGGCCGTCGCTCTGGATACCGCCCAGTTCGGCAATCAACGGCGCGCGGTAGCGGTCGAAGCGCTCGATTTCGAGGATCTTGCTGGCGATCTGGTCGTCCTTGTCCCAGGGGTAATACAAGCCACCGTCGAGGCCGCCGTAGGCGTTGAACTCGAAGTCGACGCCGCGCACTTCGCCGCTCTGATCGTTGACGACAAAGCACGGACCGCTGTCGCGGAACCAGGTGTCATTGCAGGTCATCTCGACCACGCGTACCTGCGGCGGCAACTGCCGGCGGGCGGTGGCGAATTGCGCGGCAGAGGCGCACACGGTGACTGGCTCACTCTGCGAGATGGCGCTGACGATCTGCACCCAGACTTTCTGCGCCGGCTTGGCGCCGTTGCGCCAGACGTCGGTGCGCTCCGGCCAGCCGAGCCAGCAGCCGGACTTCGCTTCGAATTCGCCGGGCAGACGGAAGCCGTCCTGTTTGGGGGTGGAGTCGAGCAAACGTGCCATGGTCAAACCTCGTCTTCGGGTTGGGAATGACCACAGGCTAAGGGCGCAGGCGCTGCGCTCGCCAACGATGATTATTACGGAACAGTTGAATTCAACTCATCAATCGACCAGTTGATCGTTGAACCATTCGAGCATCTGCGCCACCGCCGGACGCTCCAGACGCACCCGTTCGCAGACCAGCGCGTATTGACCGAGGGCGGTCATGCTCGACGCGAAGGGTCGCACCAGTCGCCCGCTCTGCAAATCCTCCTGGGCGGTGAGGTTGTCGCCCATCGCCACGCCCTGCCCTTGCGCCGCCGCTTCCAGGGCCAGCCCGGCATGGGCGAAATACAACTGGCGTTGCGGCCGCTGATCGCCGGCGTGGCTAGTCAGCCAGGCGGTCCAGGTCTTGCCGTCCTGATCATCGTGCAGCAGGCAGTGACGGGCCAGATCCCTTGGCGTTTTCAGGCTGCCCTGGTTGAACAGTCCGGGGCTGCACACCGGGAAAAATTGCAGGTCGGGCAGCGGCCGGACGAAATACGCACTGCTGTCCACCGGGCCGGTGCCGTAGGTGATCGCCAGATCAATGTCTTCCCCGGGCGCCGCAGCGTCGATCGGTTGTTCATAGAGGTGCAAGGTGATGTGCGGGTAACGCGCATAGAAATCGGTGAGGCGGCTCATCAACCATTTCTGCGCGAGCTCCGCGGTGACAGCCAGACGCAACACCGCGAGCGAGGATGGGTCGCGCAATTCATCACAAGCGTCGCCGATCAGTTCGAAGGCCTGCTGCAGGCTCTGCATCAGGCGTCCGGCAGCGATGGTCGGGCGAATCTGCCGGCCTTCGCGGATGAACAGCGCGACGCCGAGTTGCTCTTCGAGCTGGCGGATTTGATGGCTGACGGCGCTGTCGGTGACACACAATTCCGCCGCCGCCCGGCCGAAATGCGCGTGACGGGCGGCGCATTCGAAAGTGCGCAGGGCGGCCAGTGAGGGAAGTCTTCGCATGGGGCTGGTCCGTTTTTTGTAGATTATGCTGACGGGGCCGGAGGTGCGCGTCCAGCCCTCGTTCCCTCACCCCAGCCCTCTCCCAGAGGGAGAGGGAGCCGATCGCGAGATATTGAGGATGTACGCCGACCTGAATGTGCGTGGGTGAATCCATGATCGACTGGTTTTTTCAGGTCGATGGAGAACGCAAGACAACCCGGTCAGCGCCCTCTCCCTCCGCTACATACACGGGAGATATTGAGGATGCATACCGACCTGAATCTGCTTCGGCGAATCCATCATCGACGGGATTTTTCAGGTCGGTGGAGAACGCAAGACAACCCGGTCAGCTCCCTCTCCCTCCGGGAGAGGGCTGGGGTGAGGGGCTTTTGACTGTATCGCACTGTATACCCCGAAGCCGCAGACACACCCAACGCACAATCCCCCGCCCCGCCGACACATCCCCGATACACCTCAAGGCTGAAATACCCCGGTCGATTCAACTGGCCCGACTCACCGGAGATGCATCATGACCACAACCCTTTCAACCGCCATCAAAGGGCTGCACCTGAACCTCGACCGCGCCGGCACCTGGCTCGCCCCCCTGACGCTGCGGCTGTTTATCGCCTGGGAGTTTTTCGAGTCGGGGCTGGAGAAATTCAACGGGCAGAACTGGTTCGAAGACATCCAGGCGCGCTTCCCGTTTCCCTTCGATCACCTGCCGGCGTCGCTGAACTGGGAGCTGTCGATGTGGGCCGAGCTGATCGGCGCGCTGGCGATTCTGTGCGGTTTCGGCACACGGATTTCGGCCTTTGCGTTGATCGTGGTGACCATGGTCGCCACCGCCGCCGTGCACTGGCCCGCCGACTGGTCGACGCTGAGCGAACTGGCGCAGGGTTACGCGATCACCAACAAGGGCTTCGGCAACTTCAAGCTGCCGGCGATTTACCTGGCTGCACTGCTGCCACTGCTGTTCGCCGGTGCCGGCAAGCTGAGCGTCGATGCGTGGCTGGCGCGGGTGTTCTGGCAACGCCACACCCGCTGAGGCTCAATGCGCCCGGTCCAGCCCCGCCAGCAACGCGCTGTCACGGCTGTAGATGTCCGGCGCGTAGCGCACCCGACCGGCATTATCGACCTGCGCGGTCCAGTAGGTCATCAGGATCGGCACTGGCGCCGACAAGCGAAATTCGTGAGTGGTGCCGGTGGCGAGCAAGGTGTCGGTGCGGGCCTTTTCCGCCGGGGTCAGGAGCAGGTCGCGCAGCTGCATCGGGTGCTCGACCCGCACGCAGCCGGAGCTGAAGGCACGCGGCCCTTTCTCGAACAGCGCCTTGCTCGGCGTGTCGTGCAGGTACACGGAGAACGGGTTGGGGAAGCGGATGACCATCTGCCCCAACGGATTACGCGGCCCGGCATCCTGACGCAGGAGGATGTTGCCGGGGTTGTCCCAGTCGATGTCCGCCGCTGCCAGCGGTTGCCCATTGGCATCGAGCACTTGCAGGTTCTGCCGGCTGAGGAAGGTCTGGTCCTTGCGGATTTCCGGCAGCTTGTCTTCTTTCCAGATAGTCGGCGGCACGGTCCAGGTCGGGTTGAGGGTCAGACGCGTGACGCGAGACTTCAACAACGGTGTCTGGCGCTCGGCGCGGCCAACCTGAGTGCGGGTCTGCCACACGGCTTGACCGCCCTGATACAGAGTCAGTTCGGCGGCGGCAACGTTGACCAGCAGGCCATTGGGTTCCATGTCCTGGGCCAGCCAGCGGAAGCGTTCGAGGTTGACCCGCAACTGTTCACGGCGGTTCAGCGGACTGATGTTGAGCTCGGCAATCGTCCCCGGCCCGACCACCCCGTCGGCCTGCAAGGAATGGCTGGCCTGAAAACTTTTCACGGCATCGACCAGCACGCCGTCATAGGCATTGCCCGGCGCGCCTAAGGCGTGGGTCAGATAGCCTTCGCTGAACAGCCGCTGCGCCAGTTCCGGGACGCGTTTATCTTCCATCGACGGGCGCAGCAGCGGCCCGTTGCCCACGGACTGCCATTGCGGCAACGCTTTGAGCCGTTGCACGGCGTAGAGCTGGCGCAGGCTTTGATACTGCGCCAGACGCGGACGGGCCAGATCGAACGCGCCGGCGATGTCGTGCATGCCGGGTACGGCGATGGCCAGCAATTCCGCCTGACGGTCGCGCGGGGTGTCGTCGGCATGCCACAGCGGTTCGAAATGCGATTGCAGCAGGCGACCGTAATGCAAATCCTGCAGGGCCTGGAGGTAGTTGCGGCTGATGTCGATGTCGGCGCACAACTCGCCATCCTGCGGCGCTGCGCTCGGAAGCGGGTAGCGCTTGGGATTCAGCCCATCGTCGGCCAACAGTTGCAATTGCGCGTGCAAGGCCGGCAATCGTGCGGAGTCACTGGCCCACACCGGCATCCAGTCCTGCTGTTCGTAGAAGGCCTGCAATTGCGTGAGCGCCGGGCCATTGAGCTGCGCGGCAATCGCCGCGCACGACTGCGGCAAACTGATCAGCACCGCCTGCAGCGGACTTTGCGGCTCGACCGGCCTTTCAGCAGGCGGCGTCGGCAATGTCTCCAGCGGCGGCAACGGCTCATCGGCACAAGCGACAAACGGCGCTGCGAGCAAACAAATGCTCAAGTAGCATGCGTACTTTTTGAACAACTGCTTTACTCCAATCCGTAGCCGTCTCAATGACGGTCAACCTTACATCAGGTGCGCTGAACAGTCAGGCCCGAATCCGGGGTCTGTCGGGTATGACTGGGAGTCAGGAGCCAAAGTGCCAAATATGTAGACAGTGAGGACACTTTATAAATGTTGACGTTTTTGCGCCGACTTCTGTTGACCACCGCGACCCTTGTCGCCGTGACCAGTCCAGTTTTTGCCGCCGGCAAACCATCGCCGGTGCTCTTTACCAGCCTCGCGCACGCCGCGCCAGAACTCAATCCCCAAGCGCTGAAAGGTGCCTTGAACGCCATGCAATGCGCGGTCAACAACGGTGCGAAACCGTCCCGCCATCTGGCCATCATCGACTATTCGCAACCGTCCACCGAGCGCCGCTTGTGGATTTTCGACCTGAACCGGAAAAAACTGGTACTGCGCGATCTGGTCGCCCACGGCTCCAACTCCGGGGAAAACTTCGCCACGCAGTTTTCCAACCGTGAAGGCAGTTATCAATCCAGCCTCGGCCTGTTCCGCACCCAGGAAAGCTACGAAGGCACCCACGGTTACTCGCTGCGCATGGACGGCCTCGAACCGGGCTTCAACGACCTGGCCCGCGATCGTGCCATCGTGATCCACGCCGCCAGTTACGTGAATCCGTTGTGGAGCAAGCGCCAGGGGCGCATCGGCCGCAGCCAGGGCTGCCCGGCGGTACGGCCGCAGATCGCCCGACAAGTGATCGATAAACTCAAGAACGGTCAGTTCATATTCTCGTGGTACCCCGACCAGCGCTGGCTGCGCTCGTCGCCGTACCTCAATTGTCAGCCGCAGCAGGTGGCGAGCATTCTCAGTACCCACGCCAGCTGACAAAGCACCACAGCGGTTGCAGTTTTTGCCGCCACGCGGTGCTTCTGTGGGAACGGGTTTGCTCGCGAAAGCAGTGGCTCAGTCGCTGGAGATGTCGGCTGTACCGGCCTCTTCGCGAGCAAGCCCGCTGCCACATTTGATCTTGGCGCGACTGAGGATCAGGGCCATGAGCATCAGCGCTGTAGCGACGGCGAAAGTGATGTGCAAGCCGCGGCCGATGACCTCGGCAGGTGCCTGGGTCGGGCCACCCGTGGCCAGGGCAAACACCGCCCCCATCACCGCCGCCCCGGTGATCAATCCGAGATTGCGCGCCAGCCCGAGCAGGGCCGACACCACACCGCGCTGATCCTGACTGACACCCGCCATCAATCCGGTATTGTTGGCCGCCTGGAACAGCGCATAGCTCCCGGCGACCAGCGTCATCGGCAGCAAATACCCCGGCAGCCCCAGATGCGTCGGCAACAGCGCCAGCAGTGCGCAACCGCCGGCCAGCCCCAGCAACGCGCCCGGCACCATGCGCCGCGCGCCGAAGCGATCCACCAGCCGCCCGGCCGCCACGCCACCAAACGCCGCCAGCAACGGCCCGACCGACAACGCCAATCCGACCATGGCACTGCTCAGGCCCAACCCGAGACTCAGGTAAAACGGCCCGACCACCAGTGTGGTCATCATCACTGTCGTCACCAGCAAAGTCAGCGCCAGGCTGCTGCTCAGTCGCGGGTCGGCGAACAGAGACAGGCGTATCAGCGGCGCCCTGGCTTGCTTCTCGACCACGATGAACAACCCCGCGCCGCACAGGCTGACCACTAGCAATCCGAGGGTGAAACCTTCGAGCGTCATCGCCAGCGCATAGGCCGCCAGCGTCAACACCAGTACTCCCGAGCCGACGTAATCAAACGTCACGGGCGTGCGGGCGGTGCGATCGGCCGGCAAATAGCGATACACCAGCCACGCATTGAGCAACCCCAACGGCACGTTGAGCAGAAAGATCGACGGCCAGCCGACATGCTCCATCAACAGCCCACCCAGCGACGGCCCGAGGCTGGTGCCGGTGGCGGACATCGTCGCCAGCAAGCCCATTGCACTGCCCGCCCGCGCCTTGGGCACCGCATCGGCGACCAGTGCAACCGTCAACGCGAACATGATTGCCGCGCCGACGCCTTGCACTGCTCGTGCGCCGATCAACCAGATCCATCCAGGTGCGAGTGCGCAGGCCAACGACGCGACGGTGAACAGGCCGATCCCGACCAACAGCAAGCGCCGGCGCCCAACGCCATCGCCCAGACGCCCGACGCTGACAATCAAGGTGGTCACCGCCAGCAGGTAGGCCAGCACGATCCATTGCACCTGTTGAAACGTCGCATCGAACGCCGCCGCCAATGTCGGCAATCCGGCATTGGCAATGCTGGTGTCCAGAGACGGCATCAACATCGACAGTGCCAGGCTGGTCAGCGCCCAGCGGGCTGTGGAGTTCAGGGGTTCTCGGGGCATGAGGTGCTCGCAGCGCAAGGGTGATACGCCGTAGCCTGAGCCTCGACAATACACGGCGCAAGACGCATGCTTTGCACTCAATACCTGCATGGAACGCCATGTCATGACCGCTCCGGATCTGAACCTGTTGATCACCCTCGACGTCTTGCTGCGCGAAGGCAGCGTCGCCCGCGCCGCGAGATGCCTGCGGTTGAGCCCGTCAGCCATGAGCCGCGCCCTCGCCCGTCTGCGCGAAACCACCGGGGACCCGTTGCTGGTGCGCGCCGGTCGTGGCCTGGTGCCGACGCCGCGGGCGCTCGAATTGCGCGAGCGGGTCGGTCATCTGGTGCAGGCCGCCGAGGCGGTTTTGCGCCCCGCCGAGACACTCGACCCTGGCCGGTTGCAACGCACGTTCACCTTGCGTAACACCGACGGTTTTGTGGAAACCTTTGCCGCTGCCCTGCTCGCCCGCATTGGCGAAGAGGCGCCCGGGGTACGCCTGCGTTTTGTGCAAAAAGCCGACAAGGACAGCACGCCGCTGCGCGAAGGCCGGGTGGACCTGGAGACGGGTGTGGTCGACGACACCACGGATCCGACGTTGCACAGCCGCATCCTGTTTCAGGATCACTGGATCGGGGTGGTGCGTGAGGGGCATCCGTTGAGCGCGGGCAAGATCAGCAGCAAACGCTTTGCCGGTGGCGAACACATTCTGATCTCGCGACGCGGGCGCAGCAGCGGCCCGGTGGACGAAGCATTACTCGCCTTTGGCCTGACGCGGGACATCGTCACCTCGTTCGGTGGATTCTCCGCAGCGCTGACGCTGGTGCGTGAATCAGACCTGATCGCCACGGTGCCGGAACGTCACACGAGCAAGCTGCGCAGCGGCCTGCACAGTTTCGCCCTGCCCTTCGAGATGCCGCCGATCAGCGTGTCCATGCTCTGGCACCCGCGCATGGACGCAGACCCGGCGCACCGCTGGCTGCGCCATTGCGTGCGCGAAGTCTGTGCCTAACGCGCATCACCGCCGGCGGGTTTATAGAACAGGAATTTGCCGGTCTCGGCCGTCTTGCGGTATTCCTTGGCCCAACTCGGATGGACGTTGCGATCATGGAAATACAACGCGCCGTGGGTGCGATCCTTGAGCTGACGATTCAGGGCCTTGCCGGCGATTTCCTTGGCCAAGGCGTATTCGCTATCTTCCTTGACTTGATCCGGCTTGCCATCGCACCACCAGGAAAACTGGCAGCTCTTGGTTTCCGAGCCTTGTTTGACCACGGCACACACCGTGTCAGGGAACCCTTCGTGGCCGAGGCGGTTCATCACCACACTCGCCACCGCTTCCATTTCCGGGGTGTCCTTGCCCTTGGCTTCCCAATAGATACTGCGCGCCAGGCAGGTGAGTGGATCGTCCAGCGGCGCCGCGCCGGCCGGGTCAACCGCTTGGGCTTCGGTCGGGGTGATGGCCTCGGATCTGGGCGCCGGGGCCGCACTGACCTGGTCGGCGGCTTTCTCTTCGAGCACCTGGGCTTTTTCTTCAGCCTTCGCCTTGATCGGGGCCTGATCGGTGGCCCCCGCCAAGCCAGTCAACAGCATTAACGCGAAACAGCCAGCCAACGCTTTCAATCCCATGTCAGTTCTTCCGGCAGCGCCCGGTCCGGGCAAGGTGTTACGTCGGGGAGACACCCGGATTCCGGGGTCTTCGGAGAGTGTAGACGGCAAATACTTCGACAAAGTTGCGCAGAAAAAAGCGCCGGATGAAGAAAAAGACATTGCGTCCACCGGGGGCCTTTCGCGCATCATGGGCGCACTCAGCTCAAGGGAGATTTCCATGCGCTTCATGCCATCCGTTTTGCGTTTCGCCGCGTTGTCCGTCGGCCTGGTGCTGGCCATTCCGGCCATGGCCGCCGATGAGTCGCAATTGATCGAGTCGATCAACAGCTACCGCAGCCAACCGCAGCGCTGCGGCAGCCAGGCGTCCACTGAACTGCCGCCGCTGTCGGCCGATCCGCGGCTGCGCTTGCCGGCCACCGGCATGGTTGATCTGCAACAGGCCATGGCCAGCGCCAGTTACCCGATGGTCAATGTCCAGGCGATCACGCTCAACGGCCCGCGCGATGCGGCGTCGGCGATGAAGGCGATTCAAGAGAGTTTCTGTCAGGTGGTGCTCGATCCGCAGTTCGTCGATGTCGGCGTCAGCCGTGCCGACCGCGACTGGCGCATTGTGCTGGCGCGGCCGTTGCTGTCGGCCAGGCTGGGGGATGCGCAGAGTGAGGGGCAGAAATTGCTGAGCGAACTCAACGCCGCCCGCAGCAAGGCTCGTCAGTGTGGCGGTCAGTCCTTCAGCGCTGCCGCACCGCTGGCGTGGAACGCGACGTTGGGCACGATTTCCCAGGATCACAGCCGTGACATGGCCAACAACAATTACTTCGACCACAAGGACCGCGACGGCCGCACCCCCGGCGATCGCGCGGAACTCGCCGGGTACAGCGGCCAACTGGTCGGCGAAAACATCGCCGCCGGCCAGGACACCGTGGGCAAAGTCGTCGAGGGCTGGCTGGCCAGCCCTGGCCATTGCGCCAACCTGATGAACCCGCAATACAAGGAACTCGGCGCGGCCTATGCGACCGATCCGAAGAGCAGTGCGGGGATTTACTGGACCGCGATGTTTGGCGCGCAGTAACTCTTTGGCGCACCGTCATTGCTGCAGGAGCGAGTCTGCTCAGGGGGTTTTCACAGCACCTGAGCAGGCTCGCATCGGAGGGCTTCACCTCAAGATGCAGCCCGGTATCCCAAGCGCAAAAAACCTTCATTACCAATCCTTGTAAACCTGACGACGCCAATTTGGCGAAAAACATTTCATCATCGACGGGATCAATCAGCCGTTCAGAAACAGTGATTGGACGGTACTCAACGCAGCCCCTAACCTGCGCGGGCCAATCCCCTTCGACAGGGGTTTCCACTCTTGCGAGGCTGTCATGTCAGAACGCGTCTTGATCGATGGTTACAACCGCCGCGTCGACTATCTGCGCATGTCAGTCACCGACCGCTGCGATTTCCGCTGCGTGTATTGCATGGCCGAGGACATGCAGTTTCTGCCACGTCAGCAAGTGCTGACCCTGGAGGAAATCTATCAACTGGCGCAAAGCTTCGTCGCACTGGGCACGCGCAAGATTCGCCTGACTGGCGGCGAGCCGCTGATCCGTCCGGGCGTGGTCAAACTGTGCGAGCAGATCGCCGCCCTGCCCGGCCTGCGCGAACTGTGCATGACCACCAACGGCTCGCAGCTGGGCAAACTCGCCGCGCCGCTGTTCGACGCCGGAGTCAAGCGCTTGAATATCAGCCTCGACAGCCTCGACCCCGAGCGCTTCAGACAAATGACCCGCACCGGCGATCTGGCGCAGGTGATCAATGGCATCAATGCCGCACGCAAGGCCGGTTTCACCCGCACTAAACTCAACGTCGTGGTAATGCAGGGGCGCAACGATCAAGAGGTCAACGACCTGGTGAGCTTCGCCATCGACCACCAGCTCGACATCGCCTTCATCGAGGAAATGCCGCTGGGGATCATCAGCGAACACAGCCGCGCCGAGTCGTTTTTTTCCAGTGCGCAGGTACGCCAGAAGATTGCCGAGCGCTACACCCTGATCGACTCGGCCGAATCGACCCAGGGCCCGTCGCGCTACTGGCGACTGGCCGAGGCGCCAGAGATACGCCTGGGTTTTATCTCGCCACACAGCCACAATTTCTGCGGCACCTGCAACCGCGTGCGACTGACCGTTGAGGGGCGCCTGCTACTGTGTCTGGGTAACGAGCATTCAGTGGACTTGAAAGCGGTGCTGCGCGCCCATCCGGGGCAACCGCAACGGCTGGAGAACGCCATCATCGAGGCGATGAAGCTCAAGCCATACCGGCATAACTTCGAAGTGAACGACGACGTCCAGGTCGTGCGCTTCATGAACATGACCGGCGGTTGAAGCCGCCCTCACCCTGCGTCACCGGGACCGTCCAGCATGATCATCCGACCCAAGGTCAACCAGTTCGCCATTCTCTTCACCCTCAAGGGGTCGATTGCCAAACGCATCGCCCTGCGCACGCTGATGGTCACCCTGCTGGCGTCGGCCATCGTCCTGATTGAAATACTTCACCCAAGCAACTTCACCAAGGTCAACGCCACGCCGTTCACCTTGCTCGGGCTGTCGCTGTCGATCTTCATGAGTTTTCGCAACAACGCCTGCTACGACCGCTGGTATGAGGCGCGCAAGGCCTGGGGCGATGTGCTGGTGCACATTCGCTCGGTGATTCGCGAAACCCATGTCATCCGCGAGTCCGCCGAGCGCAAGCCGTTACTGCTCAACCTCTGCGGGTTTGCCCACGCGCTGAATGCGCGGTTGCGCCGGGAAAGCGAGGCCGCGGCCAGCAGTGCCTGGATCACACCGAAACACGATGCGCAGGTGCCGGATTACAGCGGGCGGATACTGCAGCAGGTCGGCCAGCAATGCTCCGACCTGCATCAGAACGGCGAACTGAGCGAGTGGCGCTACATGCTGCTGGCCAACCACCTGACCAGCCTGACCCAGGCGCAAGCGGTCTGCGAACGGATCAAGAACACCCCGTTGCCCTTCCCCTACACCCTGCTGCTGCACCGCACGATCTACCTGTTCTGCATCCTGCTGCCGTTCGCCATGGCCGAGCCGCTGGGCTGGCTGACGCCGCTGTTCACGGCGATTGTCAGCTACACATTCTTTGGCCTCGACGCGATTGCCGATGAACTGGAAGACCCGTTCGGCCGCGACGAAAACGACCTCGCGACCGACTCGCTGGTGCGCACCATCGAGCGCGACATCCTCAGCGAACTGGGCGTGACCGACCTGCCACCGATGCTGCTGCCAGTGGACTATGTACTGAGC
This sequence comes from Pseudomonas monsensis, assembly GCF_014268495.2. NCBI lineage: Bacteria > Pseudomonadati > Pseudomonadota > Gammaproteobacteria > Pseudomonadales > Pseudomonadaceae > Pseudomonas > Pseudomonas monsensis. The sequence goes on from NZ_CP077087.1 coordinate 4,025,988, forward strand.
TGAATCCCCCGCCCATGACACCCAAGAACCAGTGGGAACTGGCTTGCCAGCTGCCACAGGTTACCTGCCGCTTCACTCTCGCCAACCATATTTTCGAGCGGCTCTATCGCGGAACCTCACCGCGCTGAGAGCCCCTTGAACCGTGAGTGACAAAGCCGATCCATCGCCCTTTGAACGCTTGCGATTGGACGAATGCGCCATCAGATGAGATCGTCGCACCCTGCGCGTTTCACGCGCCTTGCGCCTCTGCGTCAATACTCAATCCAAATTCCCGTCGAGCAGGTGCCATCGTGGACATCAAACAACTCAAGTTCCTGATCGCACTGGACGAAACCCGTCACTTCGGCCAGGCCGCCGCCCGCTGCCATATCACCCAGCCGACCCTGTCGATGCGCCTGCGCAACCTGGAAGACGAGCTGGATCTGGTGTTGGTCAATCGGGGCCAGCGCTTCGAAGGTTTCACTCAGGCCGGCGAACGTGTGCTGGCCTGGGCGCGCACGCTGCTGGCGGCACATGATGGGCTGTTCGCCGAAGCGGCGGCGTGTCGCGGGCAACTGGTCGGTAGCTTGCGCCTGGGCCTGGTGCCACTGAGCAACTTCAATCCGGTCAATTACATTCAGGCGTTGTCCGGTACGTATCCGGAACTGAAATTCAGCCTGTCCTCGCTGAGTTCCGACGAGATCATCGCCGGTCTTGGCAACAATCAACTCGACCTCGGCGTGTGTTATCTCGACCACGTCAACCCGAGCTATTTCGAGTTTTTCGAGATCGGCGAAACCCGCGTCGGCCTGCTGTACGACAACCGTCACTTCCAGTTCGAAGGCAATGAAATGAGCTGGGAGGATGCAGCGGAACTGCCACTGGGGATGATCACCACCGGCATGCATTACCGCAAATCCATTGACCTGAGCTTCCGTAGCCGTGGCCTCAATCCGCAGCCGATCCTGGAAAGCGATTCGACGTATCAGCTATTGCAGGCGATTCACCAGGGTTTCTGCTGCTCGATCATGCCGCTGGACAGTGGCCTCGAAGCACCGATCGAACACCTGTCATTCATGACCCTGCCGGATGCCAGTGTGCTGGCCCCGCTGGGGCTGGTGATGCGCAAGACCGAACCACGTTCGGCGATTGCCGAGAAGTGTTTTGCCGAGGCGCGCAAGATGTTCGGGATTGAAGCTCCGGTTGTTTGAGTGACCGATCCAGACGGTGATGCCGGATGATCGGGGCGTTCAAGATATTTCACATTCATCGTTTACAGCTCCCGAGGTTCCCCCTTACTATCCGGGCACACCGGTCGACGGGATTGCCCCGCCACCGACGCTTTCCGCCAACGGAAACACGCGTTATGAGTACGTCACCACAACAACTAAAATCGTTGAACGTCTCCGCGGTGTGCGCCCTCTGTCAAAGGGGCCGCGCATGAATCGCATCGTCAATCTGCCCATGGCCCTGCGCCGTTCCAAGCTGCGTCACTCCGCACGCCCGCCGGATATCGCCTGCTGATTCCGCCAGTCAGTCAAGATCCGCATTGTGGCGAGGGAGCCTGCTCCCGCTGGACTGCTTAGCAGTCCCCTGCCTTTGAATCGAAAAGCGAGAGCCGCTTTGCGCCTCAGCGCGAGCAAGCGCCCTCGCCACAGGTTCTGTGTCACCTCTGACTGATCTGCATTTGAAATCCCTGCCAGGACGCCCTCCCTGCGTCCGGCCCGAATCTGCGCGCCTGTGCGGCGCCCTCGTGAGTGATTGACCATGAAATTCGCAGCCATTGAAGACGCACGCCTGTTTCTCGACCAAAACCCTGATATCGACATGATCGAGCTGTTTATCCTCGACGCCAACGGCGTGCCACGAGGCAAGCTGTTGCACCGCGAGGAATTGCTCGCCGTCTATGAAAGCGGCCGCCCGCTGCCAAGCACCATTCTCGGCCTGACCGTACAGGGCGAGGACGTGGAAAACTCCGGTCTGGTCTGGGACGTTGGCGACATCGACTGCCGCGCCTACCCGCTCGAAGGCAGTCTGGTGCGCCTGCCGTGGCGGCAGATTCCCACCGCTGCGGTGCAAGTCAGCATGCACCCGACCGAGGGCATGCCCGCCAGCATCGCCGACCCGCGCCATTTGCTGATCAGGATCATCGACGGTCTCAAGGCCGAGGGTTATCACCCGGTGATGGCCTGCGAACTGGAGTTCTATCTGCTCGACGCCAAACGCGATCACAACGGTCGCCCACAACCGGCGCTGGATGCCGACGGTGGCCGACCGCGACACACGCAGGTCTACGGTTTGCGCGAACTGGAGCAGATCGAACCGTTCCTCGCCGACCTCTACAGCGCCTGCAAACTGCACGGCATTCCGGCGCGCACGGCGATCTCCGAATACGCACCGGGCCAGGTGGAAATCACCCTCGAACACGGCGATGCACTGCAGGCGATGGATCAGGCAGTGCGCTACAAGCGCCTGGTCAAAGCCGTGGCGCACAAGCACGGCATGCAGGCGACGTTCATGGCCAAGCCGTTCGATGATCTGGCCGGCACCGGCATGCACATGCACGTCAGCCTGGCCGATGGCGAGGGGCGCAACCTGTTCGCCTCCGAGGATCCGGCCGGCACCCCACTGCTGCGCACGGCAATTGGCGGCATGCTCGCCTCGCTGCTCGATTCGCTGCTGCTGTTCTGCCCCAACGCCAACTCCTACCGGCGCTTTCAGGCCAACAGCTACGCGCCACTGGCGCCGACCTGGGGCGTCGACAACCGCACCGTCAGCCTGCGCGTACCCGGTGGCCCGGCCCATACCCGACACATCGAACACCGCATCTGCGGCGCCGACGCCAACCCGTACCTGGCCGCAGCGGCGATCCTGGCCGGCATCCATCGCGGCATTCGTGAAAATCTCGATCCGGGCGCACCGGTCGAGGGCAACGGCTATGCGCAGGCGAAGGAATTGCTGCCGACCGATTGGCTGACGTCACTGCAAGCGCTGGAGAATTCTGCGTGGGCGCGGGATGCCCTGGGCCAGGAATTTCTCGGCGTGTACCTGGCGGTGAAACGCGCCGAGTACCGACATTTCATGGCCGAGGTGGGTGAACAGGATTGGCGCTGGTATTTGACCGAAGCCTGAAGACTCACCACTGATCCCCCTGTAGGAGTGAGCCTGCTCGCGCCTACAGGGGATCGCGTACCGATTTGAATTTTGTGTGGACACTGACATGAGCCAACGCTGCAATTCCTACTACACCGCCACCCTCAATCAGGACACCGACTACCCGACCCTGCGCGGCCGACACCGAGTCGACGTGGTGATCATCGGCGGCGGTTTCACCGGCGTTGCCACCGCCGTCGAACTTGCCGAAAAAGGTTTGAAGGTTGCCATCGTCGAGAGCAACAAGATCGGCTGGGGCGCCACCGGGCGCAATGGCGGCCAGGTTACCGGCAGCCTCTCCGGCGACGGCGCGATGCGTAAACAGATGCGCCCGAAACTCGGTGATGCGGTTGACGATTTCATCTGGCACCTGCGCTGGCGCGGGCATCAAATCATCCAGCAGCGCGTGGCGAAATATGGCATTCAGTGCGACCTCAAACACGGCCATTTACACGCTGCCTACAAGCCCAGTCACATGACGGATTTGCGCAACGATTACGAGGAAGCCGTGCGCCGCGGCCTGGGCGATGAAGTCAGTCTGCTCGACCGAAGCCAAGTGCGTGACCTGCTGCAAAGCGACCTCTACCACGGCGCGATCAAGAACACCCGCAACATGCACCTGCACCCGCTCAATCTGTGCATCGGCGAAGCACGGGCGGCGGAGAGTCTCGGTACGCTGATCTTCGAAAACAGTGAAGTGCTGGAAATCATCCACGGCGCGACGCCTGGGGTCAGGACGGCTCACGGCCAGATCGACGCCAATCAAGTGATGCTCGCCGGCGACGTCTATCACAAGCTCGAACCGGGTCAGCTCAAGGGCAAGATCTTCCCGGCCATGGGCGGCATCGTCACCACCGCGCCGCTGGGCGATCTGGCGCGGCAGATCAACCCCGAAGACCTCGCGGTGTACGACTGCCGTTTCGTCCTCGACTACTACCGCCTCACCGCCGACGGGCGCCTGCTGTTCGGCGGCGGCGCCAACTACAGCGGCAAGGACTCGCGAGACATCGCCGCCGAGTTGCGCCCGTGCATCGAACACACCTTCCCGGCGCTCAAAGGCGTGAAGATCGACTACCAGTGGAGCTGCGCGATGGGCATCGTGATCAACCGCATCCCGCAACTGGGCAAGCTGTCGGACAACGTCTGGTATTGCCAGGGCTACTCGGGGCACGGCATCGCCACCACCCACATCATGGGTGAAATCATGAGCCGGGCGATCACCGGGCAGTTGGAGCAGTTCGACACTTTTGCCCAGTGCCAGCACATTCGCGTGCCCATGGGGGATTTGCTGGGCAATCCGTTGTTGGCGGCGGGGATGTGGTACTACCAGATGCTTGAAAAGTTGCGTTGACGGGACTGGCCCCATCGCTGGCAAGCCAGCTCCCACAGTGTCCGTGGCGTACCCAAATTTCATGTACACCGCAAAACCTGTGGGAGCTGGCTTGCCAGCGATGAGGCCAGCAGTTCCAGCACAAACCTCAGTCCGGCAACTGCTCCACCGCAATCCCCAGCCGCCGATAATCCTCGACACTCCCCGACGCCACATGCCGCTCGGTAATCAGCGTATGCAGGCGCGTGCACGACGCCACCACAAACGGCTCCACCGCGCCGAGCTTGTCCGCCGTGGTCACCGCAATCACCCGCGCCGCACTGTCCAGCAATGCCTGCTTCACCGGCACTTCATCGAAATGCAGCGAGGTAATCCCCACTTCCGGGTGAATCGCACACACCCCGGTGAAGGCCAGATCCGCCTTGATCCCGGCCAGCAGCCGCACCGCTTCAAGGCCGCCGGCCGACATCGTGCGCGGGTTCAACTGCCCACCGGCGAGGATCACTTTGACGTCCTTGTATTCGGACAAGGCAATCGCCGTCATCGGCGCCGCCGTCACCGCCGTGATGCGGATATCCGCACGCAACGAGCGCGCCACCTGCAACGTGGTGGAGCCGGAGTCGAACAGCACAATCTGCCCGTCCTCGACCTTCTGCGCCGCCAACTGTGCCAGACGCACCTTGACCTCATCGGATTCCTCCAGCCGGGTGAAATAATCCTTGCCGGTGTCTTTCGGCCGCGGCAATGCCCCGCCATGCACCCGCTGCACCAGCCCGGCGCTGTCGAGTTCGGCGAGATCGCGGCGGATGGTGTCTTCGGACACTGCAAAGTGCTGGCTCAACTCGGACGCCATGACCTTGCCGTCACGTTCGAGGATCAAAAGTATTTTCTGCCGGCGCAGGGAGGGAAGCTCTGAAGCGGAATGATCGTGCATGGTTTTGCCTGTTTGTGCTGGTCATTGCAGGTTTGTGCGAGCTTAGCCAAGCAAACTTGCAAACACAACGCCGGTATCAATGGCTTCGATCATTGGAATCACGAAGCAGAATTTTTTCTTTTGACCCGACCCCGGCAGAATGGCCCCACTTTCAAAAGGACCAGGATGAACACCCCATGAACCTCAATTTCGCTTTTGCCTGCATGGTCGTCGTGTCGTTTGCCATCGCGCTCGGGCACGCCTGATCAAGGACTAATCCTGCGCCGGGCTCAGACTTTTGCCATCGATGATTTCTCTAGACACCCGCAAAGCAAAAATCTAGCGTTGTCGGCTCCAGATGCTTTGCAGAGATCAACATGCGCCAACCCGTTCGGAAGCTGACGATAGACAATATCGACTCGATAACCGAGGCGTTTCATCACGACCTTGCCGTTATCGGCGAATCGATTGCGGGGAAGACCGGCATATCCTTGATGCTTGCGCTGAAGCGCGATCGCTTGGGCCACGGGCCATACCCAGACGTGTCACTGTTCGAGGCGGGTGAATGTCTGGATACGGCGCCGTATCCAGACATTCACCACCCTTCAAATCAGTCCTCTACCTGCTTTCACTCCGCCACCACCCGCGCCTTGCGCACGAACAGCGCATGGACCTTTTCCCAGAAATTGCCGCCCAGCACGAAAAAGCTGCCGACGAACATCAAGTCGCCCAGCGCCTGCATCTGCCAGAGGTTGGGCCGTACGCCCGGGAAGAAGTTGTCGAAATACGGTTCCAGGAAGGACGACAGCAGCGGCAGGCAGAACATCACCACGCCGATCTTGTGGCGCATCGGGCTGACTTCGGCCACAGGGGTCGGAATCACGCCGGAAATATAGTGGCCGATCGTGCGCTTGAGTTCGGCGAACCCGGCCTTGCCCATCACCGCGATCACCAGCAGCAACAGCACCTTGTTACTGATGAACAACACCCCGGTCAGCGCCGCAACTTTCGAGCCCGGCACATCGAGGGCGGCGGCAATCGGCACCATCAGCCACGAACCGAGCATCAGGCAGATGATTGCCACGCCGACCTTGAAACGCCAGGTGGCGCTGGTGGGGGCAAGCGGATCTTGAGCAGTGTCCATGGTTTCCTACCTTTTCGTCGGGGGCGGTTCAGGGGAGTTCGCCTGAAAAAGCGTAGCAGCTGATTGCTTCGATCAACCCGCAATCTGCGGTCTATGCTCCAGTGACATTTCCCACTGGGGCCTCCCGGTATGCCTGCAACGCCAGCCCTGCTGATCCATCCCGGCCACCTGCTGCTGCTCGGTGCGCTGAGCCTTGGCGGCTGCCTGCGGCTGGGCCCGGATTTCCAGCCGCCGGCCGAGGCCTGGAGCAAGCAGTGGCAAAGTCCGGCACTGGAGCAGGCCAGCGAACGCGGCACGCTGCCGGATCTGCGCCAGTGGTGGCAGGTGTTTGCCGATCCGGTGCTCGACCGATTGATCAGCGACGCCGAAGCCCGCAACAGCAGCCTGAAGATCGCCGGCCTGCGGGTCCTCGAAGCCCGGGCGCAACTGGGCATCGCCGACAGCGGTCGCTACCCGCAACTGCAACAGGCCAGCGCCGACAGCCTGTACATCGACCGCCACCAGTCCGGCGGCAACAACCCGCAAGACGTGCACTTCTGGCAGCACAGCGCCGCGTTCGATGTCGGCTGGGAACTGGATTTCTGGGGTCGTTTCAGTCGCGCCATCGAATCCGCCGACGCCAGCTACTTCGCCGCCCAGGCCAATTACGAAGACGCCCTCGTGCTGCTTCGCGCGCAAGTGGCCGACACCTACTTTGCCCTGCGCACCACCGAAGCCCGGCTGCGAGTCGCCCGGGAGAACGCCGCCCAGCAAAAACGCAATTTCGAGATCACCGAAAAACTCTTTCGGAGCGGCCAGACCGCCGAACTCGATTTGCAACAGGCCAGAACCCAATACCTCGGCACGTTGAGCAGCATTCCGGCGTTCGAAGACCAGTTGCTGCGCACCCGCAATGCGTTGGCGGTGCTGGTCGGCCAGCCACCCGGTGGCGCGGCGTTCCTGGCGGAGCAAGCGGGGCTGATTCCGCTGGTGGATCGCGCCGTGTTGCAAGATGTCCCGGCCAACCTGCTGTTGCGCCGCCCCGATGTGCGCGCAGCGGAGCTGAACGTTGCCGCGCAATCGGCGCTGGTCGGCGTGGCTGAAACCGACCTTTATCCCTCGTTGACCCTGCTCGGCAGCATCGTCTGGTCCAGCGACACCCTCGGCGCCACCCCGCGCAGCCTCGACCTGATCGGCGGCCCGAGCCTGCGCTGGAACATCTTTGATTACGGGCGGATCCGCAACAACATCCGCGTGCAGGACGCGCGCCTGCAGCAACTGATCGAAGCCTATCGCGACAAAGTCCGCCAGGCCGCCCGCGAAGCCGACGACGCCGCCAGCGGCCTGACCAAAGCACTGGAACGCGAACGCATTCTCGGCGAGGCCGAAGGCGCGGCGCGGCGTTCTCTGGTGCTGGCCAACACCCAATATCGAGAAGGCTATTCAGACTTTCAGCGGGTGCTCGACGCCCAGCGTGCGTTGCTGGAGTTACAGGACAACTACCTGGTCAGCCGCAGCAACGCCGTGAGTAACCTGATCGCCCTGTACCGCGCCGTCGGCGGCGGCTGGCAAAGCGCCGGGCCGCAGATCGATCCAGCGACCCGGCAGCAGATGCGGCAACGCACCGATTGGGGCGAACTGCTGAGCGCCCCGCCGCCGCAACCGACCTATCCGATTCCCTCGCAGGTAGACCGCCATGAGTGATGAAGCGCCGCCGGATCCGGCGAAAAAAGGCATCCGCTGGGTGCTGCTGGTGATTGTGCTGAGCCTGACCTGGTACTTGTTGGCCGACCGCTACACGCCCTATACCCAGCAGGCGCGGGTCGGCGCGTTCGTGATCCCGGTGGCGGCGGAAGTCGCGGGCCGGGTGATCAAGGTCAACGTGCGCAACAATCAGGACGTGCAAGCCGGCGACATCCTCTTCGAACTCGATCCGCAGCCGCTGCAAATTGCCGTCGACCGCGCCCGTGCCGATCTGGAAAACACCCGTCGCACAGTTGGCGCCAGCACCGCCGGTATCGCTTCGGCCCAGGCATCGCTGCGTGCAGCCCAGGCCGATGAACTCAAGGCGCGGCAGGACAATCGACGGCTTGAAGGTTTGTACAAAGAAGATCCGGGCACGGTGTCCGTAAGGCTTCTGGAAGTGTCCCGGGCCAACCACGAAGCGGCGGTCAGCAAAGTCGCCGCCGCCCGGGCCGAAGTGCTGCGTGCGCAGGAGCAGGAAGGCGGCAACACCGACACCAACGCCAAACTGCTCAGCGCTGCCGCCACACTGGCCAAGGCGGAACTGGATCTGGCCAACACCCGCATCGGCGCGCGTTCGGCGGGACTGATCACCGACCTGCGCACCGACGTCGGCCAGTTCACTGCGGTCGGTAGCCCGCTGATGACCCTGATCGCCATTCACGACGTGTGGATCAGCGCCGACCTCACCGAAAACAACCTCGGCCGCGTGCAACCCGGCACCCCGGTGGCGATCGTCCTCGACGCGCTGCCCGGCGAAGTGCTTGACGGTCGCGTGCGTAGCGTCGGTTATGGCGTCAGCGTCGGCCAGACGCCGGCGCCCGGCACCTTGCCGAGCATCCAGAACAGCCGCGACTGGCTGCGTCCGGCGCAACGTTTCCCGGTGATCATCGAGTTCAGTGACGAGGCGAAAAAACGTCTGTTCGACAGCCGTGCCATCCGCGCCGGCGGCCAGGCGGAGGTCATGGCATTTCCAAGCGAAGGCAATCTGCTCAATCCGCTGGGGCGGCTGTTTGTCGGCTTGATGAGCTGGCTGTCGTATGCCTATTGAACGCAGCGTGCCGGCGCAACGGGCGTTGCGCCTGGCGTTCGGCACGGCGCTGTGCACCGCCGCCAGTTATGCTTTTGCCTTGCCGCTGCCCTTTATCTCGCCAGTGCTGGCGGTGTTGCTGCTCGCCAGTCTGCCCCGCCCGCTGCCACTGAAAGGTGCGTTGGCACTGGCGCTGGTGGCGGCGTTCACCACCAACATCGGCCTGCTGCTGGTACCGTTGCTGCGTTACTACCCGGTGAGCGGTGTGCTACTGATCGGCCTCGGTCTGTTCCTGGTGTTCCGCTTCGGCCTGCGTGGTGGCAATCCATTGATCATGATGTTTCTGGTGATCGGCATGACCATGATCTCCGCCGCCGGCTTCGCCGAGTTCGACCTGGCGATGGCGGTGATTGGCGCGCTGGTCAAAGGCCTGTTGCTGGCGGTTGCAGTGGTCGGCCTCAGTCACACTCTATTCCCGGAACGCCCCGACAGCCCCACGGCGCCGAAACCACCCGCCATGCCTGCCGATGACGTCCCCCGCGTGGCCCTGCGCGCCACACTGATCGTGCTGCCGACCTTTCTGTTGGCCCTGAGCGATCCGGCGAGCTACCTGCCGATCATCCTCAAAGCCGTCAGCCTCGGCCAGCAAACCTCCACCACCCGGACTCACCACGCCGGCCGCGAACTGCTGGGTTCGACGCTACTCGCCGGCGTACTGGCGGTACTGCTGTGGTGCGGCCTGAGTCTGTTCGTGCACCTGTGGATGTTCTTTCTGTGGACGCTGCTGTTCGGCCTGTGGCTGGCGCGCAAACTCTATCGCCTGAGCCCGACGCAATTCAGCCCCGGATTCTGGATCAACACATTCATCACCATGATCATCCTGCTCGGGCAATCGGTGCAGGACAGTGCGGCGGGCAAGGACGTGTACACCGCGTTTGCGGTGCGCATGGGCCTGTTCATTCTGGTGACGCTCTATAGTGCGTTGATGATGCACCTGCTCGAAGCGCACAAGCCGAGCCGTCAAGGTGTGATCTGATAGCCGCGCCCTTGCAGGCATCCGGCGTAAGCGCTGGAACTTGCTGCCGCCTCGGTCTTGCCCTGTGCCCGTCGCTCCTGGCGCTGCCGCGAGCCTCCGATGACCGCACCGGCGGCTGCAGTCTCTTTGGCGCGGTTTTGTCGGTAATCCTGCTTGCGGTCATCGTCGACGCGTTCGTAGAGCTCGTCGTGTTGACGGCCGCGCACTTGCGCACCTGCCGCGCCCGCCGCCGCACCGACAGCGGCGCCCTTGAGACGGCCGCCGGCTTGCGGTGTGGAAGTGGTGGAGGTTGAAGCGATGGAGTGGCAGTCGTTGATGTCGATCTGGGTTTGTTGCGAGGTCTGGCCTTTGAGTGGGACGACGGATTCGGCGCTGGCTTGAGTGGCGCACAGGGCGACAGCGATCAATAGCGGGATGGGCGTCAGGCGATTCATGATTACCTCCGGCGGGGCCTGGGGTTGGCTGTGATGCGGGGTAATCAGAGAGTCTAGTTCAAAGTGTTCGGCAAGGAACTCTTGAACACGGCACTCAACGTTGTGGAAGCAGTGGTTCGCACTCGCCGTTATGGATACCATCCCGACACCCTCAATTTCGCTGATCACGGATTCCGATGCGTCGTTTACTGAGCCGACTCGCCGCGCTGATCAAGCCTGAGGCGAAGCCACTTTTTGCCGGATACAGCCTGAAAGTCCTGCAGTCGTACTTTGTGATGCCTTTGTCGGTCGCCAGACTGCCAAACCTGCCGATGATGACATCGCTTGAGCAATCCGGAGTATTGGCCTGTTACCTCTCACTTCTGACTGAGCAAAACGACGTCAACCGTTTCCGGCAGTGGGTCGACTCGTCCTTCCAAAAGGTCAGGGAAAGCACGTTCAACGGCCTGCGCATCTTTGAATATGAGGACGCCTTGAGCAAAGAGCGCTTGATATTCTTCACCGCCAACCAAGCGTTCAACGCGGTCACGATTCATTTAGTGACTAACAGCGCGAAGTTCCTCGACTGGCTGAACCACGAAAAACTCGCTGTCCCCCCACCGTGGGTTGCCTTCGAGGATTACACCCACTCGTGGTGGGGCGGCAATATGCAAGGAGCCCAAGGTTTCTACAACGAGCGTTATTTCCTGCCGTTTTTTACTTCTTTGAGTGACGCTGAAAAACAGCGCTATTACGCCAGATTCAATGCCTGCGCCGCGTGGATAGAACAACTGGACTTGATGTACGGCGACGATTGATTCGCTCAAGCCCCTTCCCGCACCCGCCGCACCTGCACCAACAACGCCGGCGCAAAATGCAGCAGCACCATCCGCGCCAAGTGGTGAGTGAGGATAAACACCACATTCAAACCACCCGCAAACGCGACAATCGCAATCGTCTCGATCGCCCCCGGCATGTACGCCAGCCAGAGCGACAATGGATCGCTGCCCAACCATCGCGCCGCCACTTCAGCAAATGCCGCCGCGACGACGATCATCAGCCCGACCGAAACCAGCGCCGTGCGACCATGCAGCCCCAATTCCCTGATGCCCAAGCCTTGAAACCGTGAGCCGATGCGCACGCCGAGAATCAGCGCGGCCAGATTCAAGCTCCAGTCGGGCATGTGAAAACCGTGCAACCACCCTGCTTTTACAAAGACGGCGGTGATGATGATCGCCGTGAGCATGAAGGGCGCCGGCACGCCGATCACCAGCAGCAAGCGACCGAGCACGACGCTCAAGCCGATGACCGAGACAACCGTCAACGCCATGCCGGTGGTCAACGGAGCGCTTTCAACAGCAGCAATCGACACCGGCCCCGGAATCAAAAAACTCACCAGCACCGTGATCAGCAGTAACCGCATCAGGTGCACGATGATGACTTTGCTCGACGCCTTCTCCGACTCCAGCAAATCGAACACCGCCGCCAGTGCCCCCGGATACACTGCGAGCAGCGCATCCGTGCGATTCCACCCTGCGCCGCGCGTCAGCCACCAACCGGCCAGCGCAATCTGCACCGTCAAGCACAGCAGCAACACACCAAGGCTCGGCAACATGGTCGACGCCGTCGCACTGTCCCACGCCTCGAACATCAGCCCGGTGGCGATGCCCAGGGTGACCTGGATATAACCCAGCCCATAAGGCGTCGCGGGTGCGAAACCCGATTTTGTCACGAGCAGTGCCGTGACGAGGATCGAACCCAATAGCAAGCCATGCGGCACACCGAGGGATTGCAGCACCGCGCCAAAACCGGCGGCGATCAACAGACACAGAATCGTTTTCATGGTCGCCTTCCTGGCTATTCAAATGGCTTAAGCGCGCAACCGTCCAATCGCCCGCCGGTATTTTTCGATCCGCTCCAGATCCTCCCAGCTTGGCGAGGCGATCCGTGACAGGTCGCTGTTCTCTTCCAGGTCCGCCAGTTTCACCACCCGGCCGATCGGGTTCTGCGCCGCGCGCTCGACGAAATCCTCGTAGGACTCGCCTGGCACTTTGGTCACCGATGCAATCGCCGTCAGCACCTCTTCGCTGAAGCCTTCCTTGCGCAAGTCATCAAGACTGATTTCGCAATCCTCGACCACATCGTGCAGCACCGCGACGATGCGTTCCTCCAGCGAGGTCATGCGCAGCATCACCTTCAGCGGATGCAGAATGTACGGCGCCCCGCCCTTGTCCACCTGCCCCGCGTGTGCGGTGGCAGCGATGGCAATGGCGCGCTCGAGTGTTTGAGTCATAGGGGTTTCCTCGGGTTAAACGCCATACCGGCCGCCAACGTGGATATTGCGTTTGAGCCAGGCACCAATGGCCTTCAAGCGACCGACTGGCTTCGCTGGCTCGGCGTGACGCTTGAGAATCATCGACACCAATGTCACTTGATCCGCACCAGGATGCGCGTCGATCAACTCAGCGACCCAGGCACAATCAGACTTCTTCAAGTGCTCACGCCACTCACCGGGCCAGGCTTCCAGCTCATCCAGCGCCAACCAGCGCGCACCGCCCTGCCCACCATGCCCCCCGGCCGTCGATTGTTCGAAACAGAAAGGCGTGGCCGCTCGGGACAGGTCGATGTTGAAAATGTAGACGTCGTGGGTTGGGTGCTGCGACGTGGGGGCGTTGTTGCGGCTGCCGATTTCAATCATGGGCAATATTCCAATCCTTGGGCGCTAGATGTGTCCGATTGTTTCGCAGTCTACGCGAACAGCGCAAATCAAAAACCTGATGGAACCTCCTTCCCCTGCGCTATCTCGAAACCATAAGCGCCAATTCATTGATCAAAACCGGCGCCATTGAAGAGGAAACCCCGATGAACATTCGATTCCTGCTTCTGCTCGCCACCTTTTGCGTCATCCCCACCTGCGTCATGGCCGAAGGCTGCGACGTCGAAACCCGCTCCTCCAGCACCTCCGTGCCTACCGCTTCCGGCCACAGCTGCTACGAATACGAGGGCATGCCGGTCAATTCCATCGACTGGTCATGCAGCAACGAAAGCAAGGACATGATCAACGCCGTCAAGAAAAAGGTCCCGCAGTGCGATGACCACTATCAAGCCACCTGCATCGCCACCCTCACCCAGGAATCCCTGGCCAACCCGCACTCCACCAGCAAGGACAAAAACGCCAAAGCGTTGAACATTCCGGAGGGCGCGCAGGTGACCACGTATTACTACGGCGCGGAGAATCTGGGGCAGGCGAAGATTGATTGTGAAAGTGGCGGTGGGCATTGGAAGGCGAAGTGACGGTTGTTTAGGACACATAAAAAGGGACACCGCTGGGTGTCCCTTTTTCGTGCATCAACACATCCATTGTGGCGAGGGAGCTTGCTCCCGCTGGGCTGCGAAGCAGCCCCTGTACCAACATGCAAAGCCATGATTTGAGATTCGACCGAATTTGAAGTCTGAAAAACACGTAGGAAAACACACCTTGTGGCGAGGGGATTCATCCCCGATGGGCTGCGAAGCAGCCCCAAACCGGCGAGCTGAATTCTCCTGACACAACGTGGGCGCCGGATTACGACGACTGCGTCGCCGATCGGGGATAAATCCCCTCGCCACAAGGCCGGGTTTGCGTCCTACAGTTCGGTTGTGGGTGCGGGAATTGCTGCCTAGAGTGGGGCTGTCGCTGACCGCAGTTGGCGATGGGTTTCGCAGCCCTCAGAAGTGGCACACACCGCTAGATGACAACTGTGGCAAAATTCGCCGCCGTTTCGTTATATGGCGGCTGTGTGTGGGAGACCTTCGGGTCTGCCGGTTTGACTCTTCTCCGGTCTGCGAACCCGCATACAGCTGCCACCCCTTTGTTTCGCAGCAGAAAGGTGGCACTTCTTAATTATTTGAAGAGCAATCTTATGACGATCAAAAAACCGCTCCACCACTACGCCCACATGTCACACCCCGCCACCGACCACCCTGTCCTCCTGATCAACGCCGACGCCCCACTACGCGACCTCCACGCCTGCCTCGCCGAACGCCTAAACGCCGTCCTCAAATACCTCGACCTCATCGCCTGCACCAGCCTCCCCGACTACGCCGAACACGACATCAACACCATCACCAACATTGCCAGAATCATGGTGCAGGATGTGAGTGATGTGTTTCGGGTAATCGAGCAGCGAGGTTTCGACGCGCCAGCCTGATAACCAACACATTACCAAAGTGCCAACTTCATAAACGCCCGGTCATCCAATCAGCGATAACGTCGTTGGCACTTCGGAATAATCACCTCCTGTCTTCCGCGCCCCTTGTAAGACGCGTCTGAATATCATCAACAGCGGACCGACGCCTCACTGTTCCGGCTTTAGTTGACGGTTACTCTTCAAACAAGAGTATTCCGTTCAATAAAGCAGAGCATCCATGGCCAACCACAGTTACATGAGCATTACCGGAAACCTACAAGGACTGATCTCCGCCGGCTGTTCCGACACTAATTCTATCGGCAACAAGTGCCAAGTGGGTCACCTTGACGAAATAATGGTATTGGCCTACTCGCACAACATGATCACCGGCAATAACGGCGGCGTTACCGCTGACCGTGGCAAACACCTGCCGATCATGATCACCAAAAACATCGACAAATCCTCACCACTACTGGCCGCCGCACTTCATGAGCGTGAAGTGCTGGACTGCACAATCTTCTTCTACCGAACCTCCCCCGCTGGCACACAGGACAAGTACTTCAAAATCCACATAACCGGCGCAAAAATCGCACACATCAACCTTCAGGTTCCCCACGCCATTCACCTGAACGACGCCCAGCCGCAAGAGTTGGTGTCGTTTACTTATCGCGAAATCAGCTGGACACATATCCAGGCAGGCACGTGCGGTTTCAGCACTTGGGGAAATGACGGTGAATGAGGATTCGTGTGACATCAACGACGTTACCCGAGCTGCTTCCGATCTGGTCGCATTCGGGTGCCACATCGGCGCGACTCAGTTGTACGATAGCTTCAGCCAGCTCAAATTTGGCGAGATTGTCTCGTCTTATGCGAACGAGATTATTCGGGTGGTAGATGAAGGTGTTATTAGTGCCAAGCAGGGGTTGCAAGAGCTTAGGGAGGAACACGCTGAGTTATTGAACAAAGTATCTTTTTATGCTCAAAACGGTGTAGGTGTTGCAGCGGGGATGATGCAATTGCACATAGGTGCCATACAATTCTCCAGCAAAAGCCCACAAGGTATATTTGCAGGAGCACTCTATTCGGCGCACGGCATCAACAACATTCATGAAGGGGTAGTAAATATCTACAACGGCCCTGATGCTCAAAGCACAGTGGGTCCGATTCGTAAATTCTATCAATTAGTGACAAACGATACTCATATAGGAAACACTGCTTACTACAGCGTAGATCTAATTCTTTCGGGGTTTGGCATGCTGCAGCACGTGCGGAAACCAGGTTCAATAGAGCTATTCCATCATGACCCAATTAATTACGAGCGCGCTTACAACCAAACGGGGAATCTGGCTTTGGTATTTGAACTACTGATCGACAGCATAACAGTCAAAAACATAAGCGAAGAGATAGACTTTCGACAAAACAAATAAATCACCATTTTATCTTGAACTCCTCACTAGACATCATGTAAGCATAAACAGAAGCAAAGATCAAAAAACCTAACAACCTAAAAACAACTTCAGACAGACTCACCAGATCCTTAATTGTGTAATAAAAAACCTCCTCAACAAACAAGGCACAATTAAAGAGAATATACTGCCTCACCCATACAGGATACCGATCACTTCGGACATTTCGCCCTCGCAACTCAGCCAGCTGATCAGGAAAGCAGTAGCGAAAATTAACATACAGAAGCAATACGAAAATCAGACCACTTACAATTTCTTTTACATCCTTCAACACTAAAAACATCCCACTGAAAAAATTCACTTGCACTAACGCGCCAATACCACTCAAAGCAAAAGTCAATAAAAATAAAAATATTGTTTGAGTTATAAATCTTAACGTCACGACTTCACACGCCTCAAGAACGTTATATGACATCCTTTTATCATTGAGAGTGAAACAAGACATTTTTCCCGAATACTCATAATTCCACCACCACCTTCGCCCTAAAAAATCGCGCGTAGCAATGTAAACATGCCAGAAATCCCCTAACGTCATTAACCCTGCATCATCACGCACTCATTCAGAGCCTTCCTACAAATGAAAACCATCAAACCTACAAACCTTTCCTCGAATCAAAAAAAATCCGACGCCCTTCAACAAGGCGTCGGATTTTCTTACAGCGTATGGTTTTTACCTAGAGCATCAATCAGAAGTTAGCCGGCGTATTCGCACTAATAATCTCAGCCTCATCCGCCCCGATATTGCGGAACTTGTGCGGCAGCGTGGTAGGAAAGTAATACCCATCCCCCGCATTCAAAACACTCACCGAGCCATCCACGGTCAACTCAACAGTTCCCCGCGTCACCAACCCACACTCCTCACCTTCCGAGTGAACAATCGGCTCTTCCCCGGAACTCGCGCCCGGTGCGTATTGCTCGCGCAGCAGGCGCATCTGGCGGCTTGGGACGGAGGCGCCGATCAGCAGCAGGCGCAGGCCGTGGCGGCCGAGGTCGGGCTGTTCGTTGGCGCGGAACACGTATTGGTGTTCGCGTGGCGGTTGGTCGAAGGTGAAGAAGTCGGCCAGGGACATCGGGATGCCCTCGAGCAGTTTTTTCAGTGAACTGACTGAGGGACTGACGCGATTCTGTTCGATCAGGGAGATGGTGGCATTGGTCACGCCGCTACGCCGGGCCAGCTCGCGCTGGGAGAGTTTGTAGCTTTCGCGTACTAGTTTGAGTCGAGAACCCGTATCCATGACTGCCTTATGTGAGAACGACTTAAGGGCGATGGGGGTGGGTGGCGGGTGACGCGCCGAGGGCGCGGATCACGTTGCTCCCGTGTCCCGGAACCGTGAAAGGCGGCTATTAAATCACGTTTGTCGGTGTTGCTCAGCAGGTTCGATGGACGGTGGGGTAAAAGAGCCTGCTGGTGCTAATTGCGAAGTAAATGCAAAACCTGTGGGAGCTGGCTCGCCAGCGATTGGTGGCACATTCAACATCCCTTTTGCTGAAAGACCGCTATCGCTGGCAAGCCAGCTCCCACAGGTTTTGTGGTGTGTCAGCGGGAGTGAGGGTGGCTGCACTGGCAGGTCAAAAACCGGCGGGGCCTTGGGGGCCGCCGCCGGGGAGGTAACTTAGATGCCGAAACGGTCGCGCAACGAGTAGTAGACGGCGCCGAGGGCGGTCAGTGGTGCCGAGAAAGTGCGGCCGCCGAGCATGGGCATGTGCGGCAGCGATGCGAAGGCGTCGAAGCGTTCGGCGTCGCCGCGGATCATTTCCGAGATCAGTTTGCCGGCCAGGTGCGAGCAGGTGACGCCGTGACCGCTGTAGCCCTGCATGTAGTAGGCATTTTTCTCGATGCGGCCGAATTGCGGCATGCGCGACATGGTCAGCAGGAAGTTGCCGGTCCAGCGGTAGTCGATTTTCACATCCTTGAGCTGCGGGAAGGTTTTGAGGATCTTCGGCCGGATCAGGGTTTCGATGTCGTCCGGTTCACGCGCGCCGTAAACCACACCGCCGCCGTACAGCAGACGGTTGTCGGCCGTCAGGCGGTAGTAATCCAGCAGGTAATTGCAGTCTTCGACACAGTAGTTGTTGGTGATCAGGCTGCGCGCCTGTTTCTCGGTCAACGGCTCGGTGACGACGATCTGCGAGCCGCATGGCATGCTTTTCGCGGTCACGCGGTTGTCGAGGCCTTGCGGCAGGTAGGCGTTGCCGGCGATCAGCAGGTACTTGGCGCGCACCTGGCCTTTGGCGGTACGCACGACATTCGGTTCGCCGTATTTGATTTCGACGGCAGCCGATTGCTCGTAGATTTTGCCGCCCAGACGCACGATGGCTGCGGCTTCACCGAGGGCCAGGTTCAGCGGATGCACGTGACCGCCCTGCATGTCGAGCAGGCCACCGACGTAGGCGTCGGAGCCGACTTCGCGACGAATGTCCGCGGCGTCGAGCATCTTCAGATTGCGGTTGCCGTAGCGTTCCCAATTGCGCTTCTGCTCGGCCAGACCGTTGAGTTGTTTCTTGTTCATCGCTGCGAAAATGCCGCCCGGGCGGTAGTCGCATTTGATGTCGTATTCCTTGATCCGCGAACGGATGATGTCGGCGCCTTCGAAGATCATGCTGCCGAGAATTTCTGCGGTCTTTTCGCCGTAGCGCTCTTCGATCACATCGACGTCGCGGCTGTAGGAGTTGACCAGTTGCCCGCCGTTGCGGCCACTGGCGCCATAGCCGACTTTCGCCGCTTCGAGCACGGTCACTTTATAGCCCGCTTCACTCAGGAACAGCGCCGAGGACAGGCCGGTGTAGCCGGCGCCGATAATGCAGACGTCGCACTCGACCGATTCTTCAAGGGTCGGGAAGTCGATGACTTCGTTGCGGGTGGCGGCGTAGTAGCTGTTGACGTGTTGTTGCTTCATTTTATTGTTCTCCGAGGGTCGCCCATTGAAGGCGACCACCGCTGTAGAAAATCAGAGCTTGATCCAGGTCGCTTTCAGCTCGGTGTACTTGTCGAACGCGTGCAGCGATTTGTCGCGACCGTTGCCCGACTGTTTGAAACCACCGAACGGCGCAGTCATGTCGCCGCCGTCGTACTGGTTGACCCACACGCTGCCGGCCCGCAGGCCACGGGCGAAGGTGTGCGCCTTGCTCAGGTTGCTGGTCCAGACGCCGGCGGCGAGGCCGAAGATGCTGTCGTTGGCGATCTGCAGCGCTTCTTCAACGGTGTCGAAGGTGATCAGCGACAGCACCGGGCCGAAGATTTCTTCGCGGGCGATGGTCATCGCGTTGGTCACGCCGTCGAAGATCGCCGGTTGCACATAGAGGCCGCCGGTTTCTTCGAGGGTGCGCTGGCCGCCGGCAATCAGCTCGGCGCCCTGCTCGCGACCGATGCTGATGTAGCGCAGCACGTTGTCCAGTTGACGCTGATCGACCACGGCGCCGACGGTGGTTGCCGGGTCGAGGGCGTGACCGGGTTTCCATGCTTGCAGCGCTTCCACCAGCAGCGGAATGAATTGCTCGCGAATCGAACGCTCGACCAGCAGACGCGAACCGGCGGTGCACACTTCGCCCTGGTTGAACGCGATGGCGCCGGCCGCCGCCTGGGCTGCTGCGCGCAAGTCCGGGGCGTCGGCAAACACCACGTTCGGGCTCTTGCCACCGGCTTCGAGCCAGACGCGCTTCATGTTGCTTTGCCCGGCATAAATCATCAGTTGCTTGGCAATCGCCGTGGAGCCGGTGAAGGCCAGCACATCGACGTCCATGTGCAGCGCCAGCGCCTTGCCGACGGTGTGGCCGAAGCCCGGCAGGACGTTGAACACGCCTTTCGGAATGCCGGCATCCAGCGCGAGTTGCGCGATGCGGATCGCGGTCAGTGGCGACTTTTCCGAAGGCTTGAGGATGAACGAGTTACCGGCGGCCAGGGCCGGGGCGAATTTCCAGCTGGCCATGATCAGCGGGAAGTTCCACGGCACGATCGCGGCGACTACGCCGGACGGCTCGCGGGTCACCAGACCGAGCTGGTCGTGCGGCGTGGCAGCGACTTCGTCGTAGATTTTGTCGATGGCCTCGGCGCTCCAGCGGATCGCGTTGGCGGTCGCCGGGATGTCGATGCTCATCGAGTCGCTGATCGGTTTGCCCATGTCGAGGGTTTCCAGCAGCGCCAGTTCTTCCTGGTGTTGCAGGATCAGATCGGCGAAGCGAATCAGGATACGCTTGCGTTCGGCCGGAGCCTTGTTGGCCCACACGCCGGAGTTGAACGATTGACGTGCGACTTCGACGGCGAGGTTGGCGTCGGCTTCGTCGGTGCTGGCCACGGAGGCGAGGAAACGGCCGTCGACGGGGCTCAGGCATTCGAAGGTGGCGCCGCTGATTGCCGGGCGGTATTCACCGTTGATGAAGGCGCGGGATTCGATGGTCAGGGACTGGAAGCGCTGTTCCCAGTCGTTGCGGGTTGTGGTCATTGTTGTGGCTCGACAAGGGGGGGATTGGGGGTGTCGGGGTGTTGTGTCTGGCTTGAGATGGCTGCCCTCACCCTAGCCCTCTCCCGGAGGTAGAGGGGACCGATTGGGGGTTGCTTGGAATCTTCGCCGACCTGAAAAATCTTTGCCGAATCCATAATCGACTCGATCGTTCAGGTCGCTGACTATCTCAATACAACCCGGTCAGTCCCCTCTCCCTCCGGGAGAGGGTCAGGGTGAGGGGCTCTTCGGCTTTTAAAGGCCCGAACCCATCACACCGTATGCAGATACCAGTTGTACTCAAGGTCGGAGATCGAGTTCTCGAACTCGGCCAGCTCGCTTTCTTTACAAGCGACGAACACGTCGATGTACAGCGGGTCGATGTAGCGGGCCATGACTTCGCTGTCGTCCAGTTCGCGCAGTGCATCGCGCAGGTTGTTCGGCAGGCTCTGTTCGTTCTGCTCGTAGCTGTTGCCTTCGACCGGCGAGCCCGGCTCGATTTCATTGGTCAGGCCGTGGTGAATCCCGGCCAGCACTGACGCCATCAGCAGGTACGGGTTGGCGTCGGCACCGGCGACCCGATGCTCGATACGCACGGCGTCCGGCGAACCGGTTGGCACGCGCACGGCCACGGTGCGGTTGTCGATGCCCCAGCTCGGCGAGTTCGGTACGTAGAACTGCGCGCCGAAACGACGGTACGAATTGACGTTCGGGCAGAGGAAAGCCATTTGCGCAGGCAGGGTCTCCAGCACACCGCCGATCGCGTGTCGCAGCGCGGCGTTCTGCTCGGGATCCTCGCTGGCAAAGATGTTGTTGCCTTCTTTGTCCAGAATCGAAATGTGCACATGCAGACCGTTACCCGCCTGGCCCGGATAAGGCTTGGCCATGAAGGTGGTGTCCATTTCGTGGTCGTAGGCGATGTTCTTCACCAGACGCTTGAGCAGGACCGCGTAATCGCACGCCTTGATCGGGTCGGAGACATGATGCAGGTTGACTTCGAATTGCGCCGGGGCGCTTTCCTTGACGATGGCGTCAGCCGGGATGCCCTGCTCTTTCGCGCCTTCAAGGATGTCTTGCAGGCAGTCGACGTATTCGTCGAGGTCGTCGATCAGGTACACCTGAGTCGACACCGGACGCTTGCCGGACACCGGCGAACGTGGCGACTGCGGACGGCCGTTCACGTTGTCCTGGTCGATCAGGTAAAACTCCAGTTCGAACGCGGCGCAGATGGTCAGGCCCATCTCATCGAACTTGCGCACGACGTTGGCCAGCACTTCTCGCGGATCGGCGAAGAACGGCTCGCCTTCCAGTTCGTGCATGGTCATCAACAGTTGTGCGGTCGGGCGCTTCTGCCACGGCTCGATGCTCAGGGTGCCCGGGATCGGGTAGCAGATGCGGTCAGCGTCGCCGATGTCCAGGCCCAGACCGGTGCTTTCCACCGTGGAGCCATTAATGTCGAGAGCGAAGAGCGAGGCCGGCAGGTTGATGCCTTTCTCGTAAACCTTGTGAAGACTGGTGCGTTCGATGCGCTTGCCGCGCACCACACCGTTCATATCCGCAATCAGAAGGTCGACGTACAAAACCTCAGGATATTTCTTAAGGAATGCGTTTGCTTCGTTGAGTTGAACGGTACGCAGAGGGACCGACATGATGCACCTATTTAGCTGTTAATTATTATGTTCACTGCTGTTTCGCCGAGCCAGTCAATCCGAAAGGCAAAGTGAAGTCAATAGCGAACACCTGGCCGTTCAGCGTTTATTTTTCGGGCCTTTTTTAACACTCACGTCCCAACGCAGGCGCCACAAGGCCGGAATTCATGAAGATTTGATGAGCTGCGTTTAGAATTTTTTACATGGCAGTTGTTAATTAAAATCAACGAGGCTAAGCTCCGGAAAAGCTCGTTCAAGTGTCAAACTTCGAGGTGAATAAAAATGGCATTCAAGCCATTGATCGGCGTTACTGCGTGCGTCAAACAGATTGGCCTGCACCCCTATCACATCAGCGGCGACAAGTACGTACGTGCTGTCAGCGTTGGCGCTCAGGGGCTTCCAGTGGTCATTCCCTCCCTTGGCAACCTGACTGAAATCGAAGACCTGCTCGGTCAACTCGACGGTCTGCTGCTGACCGGCTCGCCCTCGAATGTGGAGCCCTTCCACTATCACGGCCCGGCCAGCGCCCCCGGCACGGATCACGATCCGGCGCGGGACGCCACCACCCTTCCTTTATTGCGTGCAGCCATCGCGGCGGGCGTTCCGGTGCTCGGCATTTGCCGCGGCTTCCAGGAAATGAACGTGGCGTTCGGCGGCAGCCTGCACCAGAAAGTGCACGAGTTGCCGGGCATGCTCGATCACCGCGAAGCCGACAGTCCGGATGTCGCCGTGCAATACGCACCGGCCCATGCCGTGACAGCACTCGGCGGTGGTGTGTTCGAAGCGCTGGGATTGCCGGGCGAGTTCCAGGTCAACTCGATTCACAGCCAGGGCATCGACCGCCTCGCCCCCGGCCTGCGTGCCGAAGCCGTGGCGCCGGATGGCCTGATCGAGGCGATCTCGGTCGAGCACAGCCCGACTTTCGCCCTCGGCGTGCAATGGCATCCGGAATGGCAAGTGCTGGACAACCCGCCGTACCTGAAGATTTTCCAGGCGTTCGGTGAGGCTAGCCGGCAACGGGCGGCGCGACGCAACCAGCGCTGACTCAACCCAAGAATACGTAACGATTTACTGCCCCCTCGGAAGTCGGGTGTGCCTGCGCACATCCGTCATTCGTGAACAACAACATCCGTAATAACAACAAGTACGACCCAGGCAGCCAGGACGGCGGCGCCGAACAAGCCGGATCGGTAAGTGCAATACCTGTCAGAACAATGCAAAACCCTGTGGGAGCTGGCTTGCCAGCGATGAGGCCGTCACCTTCAACATTAATGGTGACTGACCCACCGCCATCGCTGGCAAGCCAGCTCCCACAGGGGGATGTGATCCGACCGGGAATGCACCTGCAGGCTTGCAATCCACTTAAGCCCGGCCGCGTTGGCCGAGCGAACGAAACCTGTTGGGAGTTTCACATGGCAAACGCCTCCAGCACTTACAGGAAGGCACTTGAAGGTCATCAGCAACCGAAAAAGGTTCTGGTGAAAGTCGACCGTGTCACCAAGAAGTTCGACGAAACCACCGCTGTGGACGATGTGTCCCTGGAGATCCATCAGGGCGAAATCTTTGCCCTGCTCGGCGGCTCCGGTTCGGGCAAATCGACCCTGCTGCGCATGCTCGCCGGTTTCGAGCGCCCGACTGAAGGGCGGATTCTGCTCGACGGTGTGGACATCACCGACATGCCGCCATACGAGCGGCCGATCAACATGATGTTCCAGTCCTACGCGCTGTTCCCGCACATGACCGTGGCGCAGAACATTGCCTTCGGCCTGAAGCAGGACCGTTTGCCCGCCAGCGAAATCGACGCCCGCGTCGAAGAGATGCTGCGCCTGGTGCACATGACCCAATACGCCAAACGCAAACCCCATCAGTTATCCGGCGGCCAACGTCAGCGCGTCGCCCTCGCCCGCTCGCTGGCCAAGCGTCCGAAGCTGTTGCTGCTCGACGAACCGATGGGCGCGCTGGATAAAAAGCTGCGTTCGCAAATGCAGCTTGAACTGGTCGAGATCATCGAGCGCGTCGGCGTGACCTGCGTGATGGTGACCCACGACCAGGAAGAAGCCATGACCATGGCCGAGCGCATCGCAATCATGCACCTGGGCTGGATCGCCCAGATCGGCAGCCCGGTCGACATCTATGAAGCACCGGTCAGCCGCATGGTCTGCGAGTTCATCGGCAACGTGAACGCCTTCGACGGCACCGTGGTAGAGGACCTTGAAGGTCACGCGATCATTCACAGCCCGGACTTGCAGCAGAAGATCTACGTCGGTCACGGGGTCAGCACCTCGGTGCAGGACAAGTCGATCACCTACGCGATTCGCCCGGAAAAAATGCTCGTCAGCACCACCCAACCGGAGTTCCGCTACAACTGGTCCGAAGGCAAGGTGCATGACATCGCCTACCTCGGCGGTCACTCGGTGTTCTACGTCGAATTACCCGGCGGCAAAATCGTCCAGTCGTTCATGGCCAACGCCGAACGCCGTGGCGCGCGCCCGACCTGGGACGACAAGGTCTACGTCTGGTGGGAAGACGACAGCGGCGTGGTACTGCGCTCATGAGAACCTTCAATCAGCAATGCCTGCGCCTGGTGCCCAGCGGGCGCAAGTTCGTCATCGGCATCCCGTTCATCTGGCTGTTCCTGTTCTTCATGCTGCCGTTCTTCCTGGTGATGAAGATCAGCTTCTCGGAGGCCGCGCTGTCGATCCCGCCGTACTCGGAGATCTACACCTACGCCGAACAGAAATTCCAGCTGATGCTCAACATCGGCAACTACACCATGCTCGGCGAAG
This sequence comes from Pseudomonas monsensis, assembly GCF_014268495.2. Taxonomy (NCBI): domain Bacteria; kingdom Pseudomonadati; phylum Pseudomonadota; class Gammaproteobacteria; order Pseudomonadales; family Pseudomonadaceae; genus Pseudomonas; species Pseudomonas monsensis. The sequence continues at coordinate 4,051,214 of NZ_CP077087.1, forward strand.
ACGAGCTGTACCTGTCGGCCTACCTCGGTTCGCTGAAGGTCGCAGCGCTGAGCACATTGATGTGCCTGGTGATCGGTTTCCCGATGGCCTACGCCATCACCAAGGCGAGCAAGGAAGCGCAAAACGTCCTGCTGCTGTTGATCATGATGCCGACCTGGACCGCGATCCTGATCCGCGTTTATGCGTGGATGGGCATCCTCAGCAACAACGGTTTGCTCAACAGTTTCCTGATGTGGACTGGCCTGACCGATCACCCGATCGAGATCCTCAACACCAACACCGCGGTGTATATCGGTGTGGTTTACGCCTACCTGCCGTTCATGGTGTTGCCGCTGTACGCCAACCTGGTGAAGCACGACGGCAGCCTGCTGGAAGCAGCGTCGGACCTGGGTTCGAGCAACTTCAACAACTTCTGGAAAATCACCGTACCGCTGGCCAAGAACGGGATCATCGCCGGCTGCATGCTGGTGTTCATTCCGGTGGTCGGCGAGTTCGTGATTCCGGAACTGCTGGGTGGCCCGGAGACGCTGATGATCGGTCGCGTGCTGTGGCAAGAGTTCTTCAATAACCGCGACTGGCCGGTGGCGTCTGCACTGGCGGTGGTGATGCTGTTGATCCTGATTGTGCCGATTCTGCTGTTCAACCGCAGCCAGGCCAAAGAGATGGAGGCACGGGGATGAAACGCTTCGGTTTTTCCAAGTTCATGTTGATCTTCGGCCTGATGTTCATTTATCTGCCGATGCTGATCCTGGTGATCTACTCGTTCAACGCCTCGAAACTGGTGACGGTGTGGGGTGGCTGGTCGGTGAAGTGGTACGTCGGGCTGCTCGACAACACGCAACTGATGGGCTCGGTGGTGCGCTCGCTGGAAATCGCCTGCTACACCGCGATTGCCGCCGTTGCACTGGGCACCCTCGCCGCTTTTGTGCTGACTCGTGTGACGCGCTTCAAGGGCCGCACCCTGTTCGGTGGCCTGGTCACCGCGCCGCTGGTGATGCCTGAGGTGATCACCGGTCTGTCGCTGTTGCTGCTGTTCGTGGCGATGGCGCAATTGATCGGCTGGCCGCAGGAGCGTGGCATTGTCACCATCTGGATCGCCCACACCACGTTTTGTGCAGCCTATGTGGCAGTGGTAGTCTCCGCCCGCCTGCGGGAACTGGATCTGTCGATCGAAGAAGCCGCGATGGATCTCGGCGCCAAGCCGTTCAAGGTGTTTTTCCTGATCACCATTCCGATGATTGCGCCGTCGCTGGCGGCGGGCGGCATGATGTCGTTTGCCCTGTCGCTGGATGACCTGGTGCTGGCGAGCTTCGTCTCCGGCCCGGGCTCGACGACACTGCCGATGGAAGTGTTCTCGGCGGTGCGTCTCGGCGTGAAGCCTGAGATCAACGCCGTGGCCAGTCTGATTCTGCTGGCGGTGTCGCTGGTGACCTTCCTCGTCTGGTACTTCGGCCGCAAGGCAGAAGCCAATCGCAAGAAAGCGATTCAGGAAGCGATGGATCAGACGGCGAATGAGTCGTGGCAACCTCAGCGCGCCGCCACAACTGCCTGACGGCTTGATGGAGATCCATTGTGGTGAGGGGATTTATCCCCGATGGGCTGCGAAGCAGCCCTAAGCCAGGCACTTGCGGTATACCAGGAACACCGCATGCACTGGTTTTGCGACTGCTTCGCAGCCGATCGGGGATAAATCCCCTCGCCACAGAAGCTCTCTCCCAAAGTTCTATGTACACCCGGTTTGTGTTTTTGAATAAAAAGAATGGAGTTTCACCGATGAAAATGTTTGGCAGGACTCTGCTGACACTGTCCTTAATGGGCGCAATGGTCATGGGCGCCCAGGCCAACGACAAGGTGCTGCGTGTTTACAACTGGTCCGATTACATTGCGCCGGACACCGTCAAGAAGTTCGAAGACGAGACCGGCATCCGCGTGACCTATGACGTCTTCGACAGCAACGAAACCCTTGAGGCGCGTTTGCTGGCGGGCAAATCCGGTTACGACATCGTCGTGCCGTCCAACAGTTTTCTGGCCAAGCAGATCAAGGCCGGCGTCTATCAGACCCTGGACAAATCGAAGCTGCCGAACTGGAAGAATCTCAACCCGGTGCTGCTGAAAAACGCCGCCGCCAGTGATCCGGACAACGCCCACGCGTTCCCGTACATGTGGGGCTCGATCGGCATCGGCTTCAACCCGGCCAAGGTCAAGGAAGTGCTCGGTGCCAATGCCCCGACCAACTCCTGGGACTTGCTGTTCAAGCCGGAAAACGCTGAAAAGCTGAAGGCCTGCGGCATCAGTTTCCTCGACTCGCCGACCGAAATGCTCCCGGCCGCCCTGCACTACCTGGGCTATCCGGTGAACGACAAGGACAAGGCGCACATCCTCGAAGCCGAAGCGCTGTTCATGAAGATCCGCCCGTCTGTGGCGTACTTCCATTCCTCCAAGTACATCTCGGACCTGGCCAACGGCAACATCTGCGTGGCGGTCGGTTACTCCGGTGACGTGCTGCAGGCCAAGGCCCGTGCGGTGGAATCGGGCAACAACGTGGTGATCGACTACAGCATTCCCAAGGAAGGCGCCGGCAGCTTCTACGACATGGTCGCCATCCCGCGGGATGCGGCGAACGTCGAGAACGCCTACCTGTTCATGGATTTCCTGATGCGTCCGGAGATCATCGCCGAAATCACCAACAGCAACGGCTACAGCAACGCCAACTCGGCGGCGACGCCACTGGTAGACGAAGCGATCCGCAACGATCCGGGTTCGTACCCGTCGCAAGCGGTGATGGCGACGCTGTATGCGGTACCGGATCAACCGATTGCCACGCAACGGATCATGACCCGTGGCTGGACCCGGGTGAAACTCGGCAAGTAAGCCTGCGGAGTCGGGATTCCAACAACACTGATGAATTGGTGGGAGCTGGCTTGCCAGCGATGACGGTGGGTCAGGCAAAGGTGATGCAGGATGTGCTGGCCCCATCGCTGGCAAGCCAGCTCCCACAGGGTTTTGAGATCACATTCGGACAGTGCCAGGCCCAGGATTTTCTTAGCTTAAGTAATTCAATGATTTCCCGTTCACGCAGCGCCTTACCACCGCTGCACCCTGCAATGAACGGCCTCACCTGGCTTCCTCGGTTCAGGTGAATTTCAGGCGCCCACGGGCGCCTTTTTTTGTGGTTCAGATCAGCGGCCAGTCCTGCAGGATCCGGTAGCGGCCCTTGTGCGACTCGAACAAGGCGAAGCGTTCGGCGCGCAGGAAAAACGCCGGCGGCGTGGCGGATTCCGGCTCTGGTGCACGGTAGTCTCGGGCCAGGGTCAGATGCGGCCGAAATTCGCGTGGCGTCTCTTCAAAACCGAATGGCAACATCGCCTGTTCCAGCGCATAAACCAAGCGCAACAACGCCGGCGGTGCCTGTTCGGGCGCCAGTGACAACACCCCGGCGCGATGCCAGACCTGCAGACGATCCAGGGAAATCTTCAAGATTTCCTTCGGCGTGTTGACCTTGCCGGCGGCTTCGCAGACTTCGTTGATTTGCGCCAAGGGCACCGCACCGAGAAACAGCAGGGTCAAGTGAAAGTTATCTGCCGGTACCGGTTTGCCGGCTCGCAGGCCCAGCTCGCTGCGCCACTGAGCGATAGCCTTGCGCTGCGCCGGCGGGCAGTCCAGGGCAAAAAACAGCCGCTTGAACGGTTCATCCCTGCGCGTGTCATCGGTCATCGTCCTGCCCCTTCGCTCGTGGTCATCGGCCAGGATTCTACACGGCCTGAGCAGCCGACTCGCGACACCGGGCTATAGTTCAAGGATTGCCATCAACCGGAGGCCGCCATGCGCGAGGTCCTCAGCAAAGAACCGTGGTGGGCCCGCCCACCGAATCCCGGGCAGGATGAAGCCGAGCTGGAATGGGGTTGGCTGGTGCATTACAGCGAGGGTGAACCGCGTTTCGAGTTTGTCCGCGAACGTCCGACCGACGAAGAAATTCGTCAGCGTAAAAGCTGCCGCATCACCCCCGCCACGGAGTGAACAGCACACCAGTGGCAGTGGGCTTGTTCGCGAAGGCGTCGTGTCAGTCGACCTCGTTGTTATCTGACGCAGCACTTTCGCGAGCAAGCCCGCTCCTACCTGTCCAATTGCGTATTTGAGATGAAACGCATGCCGCAATGGCAATGGTGCAGGCCTCAGGATTCGAGGAGGTCGATGAAGCCGCCATAGATCATGCGCTGCCCGTCAAACGGCATCGGGTTCACGTCGGGTTTCATGCGTGGGTCCTCCATCATTTTCGCCATGCCGGCGTTGCGGGTGGCTTTGTCCGGCCAGATCAGCCAGCCGGACACCACGGTTTCATCCTCCTTGAGTTTCACCGCCATCGGGAACGACGTGACCTTGCCGTCCGGCACGTCATCGCCCCAGCATTCGACGACACTCAGGGCGCCGTATTCCTTGAACAATTTAGCGGCGATGACGCAGTGTTTTTTGTATTGCTCGCGATTGGCGGTCGGTACGGGGGCCACAAAGATGTCGATGTATGCCATGGTCATTCTCCTTGCACGTTGGGTTCGATCTGCTGATTGGTCGATTGCGGCGGCTGCCAGTCGACACGATTGCCCCCCAACCCGACCGACGGCTCATCAGTGCCGCCCAGATTGCGCTCGACTTGCCCAGCCATGTGCAGCGTGCCGGCCATGACGCCGGTGGTCGGGTTCTGCACCAGTTTCAGCCACGCCTTGTCGAAGGTATTGCCCAGACTGCTGCGAATCAGCGCCTCGCTGTCGGGACGGTCATTGGCCTGCAGGATGGCGCGAATGCCCGCCACTCCGACGGAGATCATGGCCCCCGCCAGTTTCCCCGCCGCTGCCGCCACCGCACTCGCGGCGCCGCGCGGGGCCATTTCCGCTTCCATGCGCTGGCTGGCGCGTTTGGCCACGGGCGCCATGCCCGCGTCGGTCGAGGCAATCCCTTTGGACCCGCCGTCGGTGTGGATCTTGTCGATCAGCGCCGCATAGGCCGGTAGCGTGTTCAACGGTTCGGTGCTGACCACCTGATACAGCGAAGCATCCCGCGCCGGCGGCGGACCGAGGGCAATCGCCGGGATCTTCTGCAACCGCCCGTTGAGCTGCGCAACCGGCACGCCATGACGCCGGGCGATGAGCGGCATCTGCTGCGCCATCAGTTGCGCATAGAACGCCGTGGCCTGGCCGAGGATCGCGTCCGGATCAATCTCGACCGCCACCGGCGCCAGCACTCTTTCCTGATATTGCTCAAGCAGATACGCCGCCAGGCGCTTGGCCGAGGCGTCCTGCTCGCCACCGGCGCTGAGGGTGTACCAGCTGACCTTCATCGACAGCCATTCCTGAGTCCAATAGCTGCTGAACCACGGGATGAAATTTTCTTCAGTTTGCTGATAGACGCGAGTACGCCAATGTTCCATCGAACCACGGGCGAAAACCTTGACTTGCTCGGTGGACTGCTGCGAGGCGCTGACGATTTCACGGTCGATCTGCTGCCAGGTGGCCGGCGACACCACGATGGCCTGTGGCGCTGTCACCGGGGCCCGCGCCGATGTGGCACAGCCAGCCAGCAGAAACAGTGCGGCAACCACCAGCGCGCGCAGGTCCACGGTGGGGTTTTCCTTGAGATGAGTGGGAGGCAGATTTGAGTATAGGTGGGTCAGTCGGGCCTGATGCTGGATGCACCGACCTCATCGCCCGCCCGAAACCCGAACCATCAACGCCATCAATACTCACCATTGCGACGATTGCCTTCCCCCCGCCGCCCTTCAAAGGCACGATCCACCCATCCGAGACACAACGAGGAGTTCACATCATGATTCACACCATCGTCACACTCTCCGTGAGTTTCCCGGTGTTCGGCAGCAACTATTACGCTCAGCACGCGGTGTCGCACAAAGCCCGGGCGCTGGTGTTCAACGAAGATTTCGAAGACCTGCTGATGCCTGCTGCCAGCAATCATTTCAGCAATGAAGTGGTCGGTTTCAACGATCAGTTCCGTTTTCTGAGCGACATTCTCGCCACCCATTTGCTGGATCTCGAGGCCTCGCTGCCTGCGCGATCCCGCGTCCAGGCGAGCGCTCACTTTTAATCGCAGCACGCACAAAAAAGCCCACTGGCCGTTTCGGCGCAGTGGGCTTTTTCACATCGGCCTTACGGAGATCAGCGCTTCCAGCAGTCGGCGTAACGTGAGCAGACGTTGTACTGGGCATCCATCTTGGCCATGCGCTCGAGATGGCGTCCGACGGTTTCAACCACCACGCCTTTTGACGACTGGAAGTAGTACATGATCATGTCGGTCTCCATTTCGTTCGGCGCGGCGTTAACTTGTTTACCGTCCGAGCCTTTGAGCCTAGACCAATCTTTCAGGCGCTTGTCATCGACACTGCGCAAACGCTGGCGATACTCGTCGCTGGCGCGCTTGATCGCCTCGTCGGCATTACTGGCGTTCTCGGTATCGAACTGCACCAGATTCTGGCGGTACAGCGTCCAGTAATCGTCCGGCAGGGCAATGTTCATTTTGGCCTTGCGCTCACTGATCAGCGAATCGAGCTTTTCCGGGGTAAACGTCGTCGGCTTCGTTGCGCCAGACTTCATCACCACAAAGAGGCTGCCATTGACGATGCGGTCGATCATGGCCGTGCGTTCCGGGGTGTCCGGCAGCAACGCCGGCGGTTTCGGGAAGATCGCATTGCGCCCGGCGCAGGCCGCCAGTCCTTCGCGTTTGATCGCAACCGGTGTGCGTACATCCTTGCCGTCGATACGCTGCACACGCTGCATCAGCGTCGAGCAGTGACGCCCCTTGAGGTCGAGGGTCAGTTCGTACTCCGTGCCACGCTGCGGCTTGAAGGTGAAACCGGACCCGCACACCGCATACCCGACCTGAGTGTTGACCTTCAGGTACATGTCCTTTTCCGGCGGCAGTTTGATTTCCAGATAGCCTCTGGCCTTTTCCGGCGGGGCCACCGACATGCCGACCCGACGCTGGCTGTCGGCGATGAACAGATTGTTGATGATGCCGGTGGTCTGCCCGTCGCAATGCTCGGCATCGTAATAGTCCACCGTCGCGTTATCGGTATTGGCAACAAAGCGCAGCTTGGCGGCATCGGGATCGGCAGCATCCTGATAGGTGCCCATCTGCGTGCAGCCTGACAGCAAAAGCGCCGACAGAACGGCACCGACAACAACGGGTGAGCGACGCAACGAACAAGCGACAGACATGATCATCCTTGAGGGGAAGGGGCAAAAAAACGCCGATGCTACTGAATTGCCATCATTGCGTCCAGCCCTTCCCGTCGCACGATTCCAGCCTCTTGCGGAGCGCGGGATTCAGTCAGTCATCATCCCGATCGCGGTAGTAGCGACGGCCATCACGGCGGTCGTCATCCCGGTCATCCCAGCGCCGGTCATGATCGTAATAACGCTCATGATCGCGGTCGTAGTGCCGGCCATGGCGGTGACCCTCATCAAAATCCGCCACACACCCGCCCAGCAAAACGGCGGCAGTCACAGTCAGCAGCATCGTTGTCACACGCTTCATTCAACACTTCCCTAAAACCAAGGTCTTGACGACGGAATCGGCCAACGCTGCCCTTGCCTTCAGGACGCGGTGCGCGCAGCCGCAGATAAGACCGGGTAAAACGCCGATGATTCACTGGCCAGCGATGGACGCGACCATGGGCCTGGCATTCGCGGCGACGGGGATTTTCTATCCGATGTCCGGCACCTTGCTTGGTTGGCTCGGGGTGGCGTTGACCGGTTCGGACACGGCCTCCAACGTGCTGTTTGGCGGGCTGCAGCGGGTCACATCGGAACAGCTCGGCATCAGTCCGGTGTTGATGGCGTTTGTGAGAGTCTGCTCGCGAAGGCGCTGTGTGATTCAGCCAACAGGCTGACTGATCCGACACTGTCGAGAGCAAGCTCCCTCCCCTGTGGGCGCTGAGTCGCGCAGCAGACTCATGAGCTCTGCGCATAACTCTATAGCGAAAATCCGCAAAAACCTTTTCCCCTCCGTGCAGGTCATTTCAAGAACGAGACCGGCAAGCATGCCGGCGCGCCCGATTGAGCCTTCAATCCCTGCCGTCCTGATTAAGCCAGAGAGGAATCGAAGCATGACGATTTCCCGACGAAGATTCCTGATCCTCGGCGCGGTGACCGCCACCGCGTTTGCAATGCCGCCTTTCATTAGCCTCAAGGCCTACGCGGCCAGTCTGGAGCAACCGGCCATGGCCAAAGTAACCCTCAACGTCAACGGTAAACCTCAAGCCCTTGAGGTCGACAACCGCACCACGCTGCTCGATGCGCTGCGCGAACACCTGCACCTGACCGGCAGCAAAAAAGGCTGCGACCACGGCCAGTGCGGCGCCTGTACCGTTATCGCCGATGGCCGCCGCATCAATGCCTGCCTGACCCTGGCAGTGATGCACGAAAACAGCGAGATCACCACCATCGAAGGCCTTGGCATGCCCGACAGCCTGCACCCGATGCAAGCCGCGTTCATCAAGCACGACGGCTACCAGTGCGGTTACTGCACGCCAGGGCAGATCTGCTCGGCGGTGGCGGTGCTCAAGGAGATTCGCGAGGGCATTCCCAGCCACGTCAGCCCCAGCCTGACCGAAGCGCCGCATCTGATCGCCAGTGAATTCCAGGAGCGCATGAGCGGCAATATCTGCCGTTGCGGCGCCTACTCCAACATCATCGATGCCATCACTGAAGTCGCGCAGGTGCCCGCATGAGACCGTTCAATTACAGCCGCGCCGATTCCCCTGCCGCAGCCGCAGCGCTGGCGGCACAGGTCGAAGGCGCGAAGTTCATCGCCGGCGGCACCAACCTGCTCGACCTGATGAAACTCGACATCGAAACCCCGTTGCATCTGATCGACGTCAACCACTTGGGCCTGGATCAAATCGAAGCCACGCCCGACGGCGGACTGCGCATCGGTGCCCTGGTGCGCAACACCGACCTGGCCGCCGACCACCGCGTGCGTAACGACTACGCCCTGCTCTCCCGCGCCTTGCTCGCCGGTGCCTCCGGCCAATTGCGCAACATGGCCAGCACCGCCGGCAACCTGCTGCAACGCACACGTTGCCCGTACTTCTATGACGTCAATCAGGCCTGCAACAAGCGTCAGCCCGGCAGCGGTTGCGCGGCGATTGGCGGGGTCAGTCGGCAACTGGGATTGATCGGTGTCAGCGACGCCTGCATCGCCACCCACCCCAGCGACATGGCGATTGCCATGCGCGCACTCGACGCGCAGGTGGAAACGGTGAAGCCGGACGGCACCATCCGCAGCATCGCCATCGCCGATTTCCATCAGCTCCCGGGTAACACACCGAACGTCGAAACCAGCCTCAGCCCCGGCGAGTTCATCACTTCGGTGACGCTGCCCGCCCCGGTCGGTGGTACGCACCTTTATCACAAGGTGCGCGATCGCTCGTCGTACGCCTTTGCCCTGGTGTCGGTCGGGCTGATTCTGCACAAGGATGGCAGCGGTCGTGTCGCGGTCGGCGGTGTCGCGCCGAAACCTTGGCGGGTCGAAGCGGCCGAAGCGCTGCTGCCCAACGGTGCAAAAGCGGTCAGTGAGCGCCTGCTCGACGGCGCCACGCCGACCCGCGACAACCAATTCAAACTGACCCTGGTCGAGCGCACGCTCGGCTCGGTGTTGGCGCAAGCGAGGGAAGACGCATGAAATTCGACACGCCCGCCACCACCAACCCGATCGACCAGTTGAAGGTCGTCGGCAAACCCACCGACCGCATCGAAGGCCCGCTGAAAACCAGCGGCCAGGCGCCGTATGCCTACGAGCAACACGAGGCCGTGGCCAATCAGGCTTACGGTTTCATGGTCGGTTCGGCGATTGCCAAGGGTCGGATCACCCACATTGATCTGGACGCCGCCAAAGCCGCGCCCGGCGTGCTGGCCATTGTCACCGCCGCCAACGCCGGCAAGCTCGGCAAAGGCAAATACAACGCGGCGCCGCTGCTCGCCGGTCCCGAGGTGCAGCACTATCACCAGGCTGTGGCACTGGTGGTCGCCGAAACCTTCGAGCAGGCTCGCGCCGCCGCGCAACGGGTCAAGGTCGATTACGTCGCGGACAAAGGCCAGTTCGATCTGGCCAACGTGCGCGACCAGGGTGTCGAAGACAAAGACGAATTGCCCGACGTCACCCATGGCGACTTCGACACGGCCTTTGCCGCCGCCCCGGTGCAGTTCGACCAGACCTACACCACCCCCGATCAATCCCACGCGATGATGGAGCCGCACGCCACACTCGCGGCGTGGAAAGGCGATCAACTGACCCTGTGGACGTCGAACCAGATGATCGCCTGGAGTGTCGACGACGTTGCCACCACCCTCGGTTTGTCCCAAGAGAAAGTCCGCCTGATTTCGCCCTACATTGGCGGCGGCTTCGGCGGCAAATTATTCATCCGCGCCGACGCGATCCTCGCCGCCCTCGGCGCGCGCATGGCCGGCAGACCGGTGAAAGTCGCCATCGCCCGCCCGCAAATGGCCAACAACACCACCCACCGCCCGGCCACCATCCAGCGCATTCGCCTGGGTGCCACGGCCGACGGCAAGCTCAGCGCCATTGCCCACGAAGGCTGGTCGGGCAACCTCAAGGACGGCAAGGTCGAAGTCGCGGCGCAGCCGAGTCAGTTGCTCTATGCGGCCGAAAACCGCCGGGTGACCATGCGTCGGGCACCGCTGGATCTGCCCGAGGGCAATTCCATGCGTGCGCCGGGTGAAGCCCCAGGCCTGATGGCTCTGGAGATCGCCATGGACGAGATGGCCGAGCAGCTCAAGCTCGATCCGGTTCAGTTCCGCATCCTCAACGACACCCAGGTCGATCCGGTGAAAACCGAGCGTCCGTTCTCCCAGCGACGCCTGATCGAATGCCTGCAGACCGGCGCCGAAACATTCGGCTGGAATCAACGCGCTGCCACCCCCGGCAGCCGCCGCGAAGGCCGTTGGCTGATCGGCATGGGCGTCGCCGCAGCGTTCCGCAACAACCTGCTGCTCAAGTCCGGCGCACGGGTGCGTCTGGAACGTGATGGCAAGGTCACGGTGGAAACCGACATGACCGACATCGGCACTGGCAGCTATACGATCATCGCGCAGACGGCGGCCGAGATGATGGGGGTGGCATTAGAAGATGTCGTGGTGCGTCTGGGCGATTCGGATTTTCCGGTGTCGTCCGGTTCCGGCGGACAATTTGGCGGCAACTGCTCGACGGCCGGGGTGTATGCCGCGTGCATGAAGTTGCGTGAAGCTGTCGCTGGCAAGTTGGGCATGGCAGCGGATCAGGCAGCGTTCGTCGACGGCCAGGTGAGCGTCGGCAGCAAGCGCGTGCCATTGCGCGATGCCGCGCGCGATGGTGTGGTGGTGGCTGAGGACAGTATCGAATTCGGCGACCTGGACAAGCAGTATCAGCAGTCGACCTTCGGTGCGCATTTCGTCGAAGTGGCGGTGGATGCCGCCACCGGTGAAGTGCGTGTGCGACGCATGCTCGCGGTGTGTGCCGCCGGGCGCATCCTCAACCCGAAAGCAGCGCGCAGCCAGGTGATCGGGGCGATGACCATGGGCGTCGGTGCGGCGTTGATGGAGGAGCTGGCGGTGGACAAGAAGCTCGGTTTCTTCGTCAACCATGATCTGGCCGGATATGAAGTGCCGGTGCACGCCGACATTCCGCATCAGGAGGTGATCTTCCTTGACGAGACCGATCCGCTTTCGTCGCCGATGAAGGCCAAGGGTGTAGGTGAGCTGGGGATTTGCGGGGTGAGCGCGGCGGTGGCCAATGCGATCTACAACGCCACCGGAGCACGGGTGCGCGATTATCCGATCACCCTGGACAAAATTCTCTCGTCCTTGCCCGAGATGATCTGAAAGCCCCTCACCCTGGCCCTCTCCCAAAGGGAGAGGATTGGGTGAGGGCCTTGTAGCACATGGGCATGGGGAACTGGCGCGTCACTCACTCCGCGGATACTGCGCCTCCCCTACTTGCTCCATCCACTCCACCACCTCGCCGTCCAGCACCTCGGCAATCGCAATGTGCGTCATCGCCGTCGTCGGTGCTGCGCCATGCCAATGCTTCACATCTGGCGCAATCCACACCGTGTCGCCAGGGCGAATCTCGCGTATTGGCTGGCCCCATTCCTGCACGAAACCGGCACCGGCCGTCACGATCAACGTCTGCCCCAACGGGTGGGTGTGCCATGCCGTCCGCGCTCCCGGCTCGAACGTCACCGTGGCGCCGCTGACCCGCGCGGCATCCGAGCCCTTGAACGGCGCATCGACCCGCACGATTCCGGTGAACCAATCCGCCGGGCCGCGGGCCGAAGGTTGTGAGCCATTGGGCGTGACCGTCACGCGTGAACTTTCATTGGCCTGCACATCCGCAGCCAACAGAGACAACGTCAACGCTGAAGCAGTAATCGGGTTCATGACATGCCCTCCAGAATGCAAAAAAAATCGGTAGGTGCAGCCTTCGGCAGCGCCTGCAGGTCACTTTAGCGGGCCGTACTCTTCAGATAATCGACTAGAATTCGAAAAAACTTATGCAGGACACTCATCAATGCTTCGGGAAAACGCCACTGACCTGCTCGCCTTCCTCGCCGTCGCGCGCGCGCGCAGCTTCACCAAGGCAGCCGCCAAACTGGGCGTTTCGCAATCGGCACTCAGCCACACCATCCGCGCCCTCGAAACCCGTCTGGGCCTGCGCCTGCTGACCCGCACCACCCGCAGCGTTTCGCCCACCGAGGCCGGCGAACACCTGCTGCAAAGCATCGGCCCGCGTTTCGAAGAGATCGAGCGCGAACTCGCCGCCCTGAGTCACCTGCGTGAAACCCCGGCCGGCAGAATCCGCATCAGTGCCACCGACCATTCGCTGGACTGGCTGCTGCGCCCGGTGCTGCAGACCTTTCTGCCCAAGTATCCGGACATCGCCGTCGAGGTCTGCTGCGATTACGGCTTCGTCGATATTGCGGGACAAGGCTTCGATGCGGGCGTGCGCCTGGGCGAGGACGTCGCCCAAGGCATGATCGCCACCCGCATCGGCCCGGACATGCGCATGGCGGTGGTCGGTGCGCCGGAGTACTTCGCCCGTCATCCGGCACCGCACACCCCACGGGATTTGACCGGGCATGCCTGCAACAACCTGCGCCTGCCGACCAACGGCGGGCTCTATACCTGGGAGTTCGAGAAGGATGGCGAACGCCTGAAAGTGCGTGTCTCGGGGCAGATCACCCTGAACGGCGTCTACCCGCTGCTCAATGCGGCGCTGGATGGCTTTGGCCTGAGTTACATCCCGCAGAACATCGTCGCGCCGTATCTGGCCGAGGGCCGTCTGCAGCAAGTTCTGGAGGACTGGTGCCCGACGTTCGCCGGCTATCACCTGTACTACCCGAGCCGACGCCAGGCGGCGCCGGCGTTTGCCTTGTTATTGGAGGCGTTGCGGTTTCGCGGTTGAGCGGCCCTAACCAAGCAACGCAATCAACTGGTGCCGCTGCGCATCCGTCAACATCGGCCCGAACCCGGCCCGGGCGTTATCGGCCATGTAGCGCGGATTGCTGGTGCCCGGAATCACACAGGTCACCGCTGGATGCGCCAGCAGAAACTTCAGCGCCAGTTGCGGCCAGCTATTGACCTGCACGTCCGAGACCCAGCCCGGCAGCGGCTTGTCCTTGAGCCTGGCGAGCACCCCACCGCCGCCAAACGGCCGGTTGCAGATCACGGCCACGCCGCGCTCGCGGCACAGCGGCAAGAGGCGCTTTTCCACACCACGATCGTCGAGGGCGTAGTTGATTTGCAGGAAGTCGACGGGCTCGGCCTTGAGTACCGCTTCGACTTCGTCATAAGCCGAAGGCGTGTAATGGGTAATGCCGATGTAGCGGATGCGCCCCTGCTCTTTCCACTCCCGCAGGGTCGGCAGGTGGGTTTGCCAGTCGAGCAGGTTGTGGATCTGCATCAGGTCGATGCGTTCGGTGCGCAGCAGGCTGAACGACTGCTCCATCTGCGCGATGCCCTCGGCGCGCCCGCGGGTCCACACCTTGGTGGCCAGAAACGCTGGCGAGCGCGGTTCGTGGATCGACAGCAGTTCACCGGTGGTCTGTTCGGCACGGCCATACATCGGCGAGCTGTCGATGACAGTGCCGCCCTTGCCGAACAACTCATCGAGCACGGCCGGCAGTTGCCGGTAGACCGGATCGCCCGGCGCAACGTCAAAACCGCGATAAGTGCCCAGGCCCACCATGGGCAGCGACTCGGAGCTTGAGGGGATGGCGCGGGTCTGCATGGTCTGGCCTCCGGAAATCGCGGGCGTGGTGGCAATGGCCAGCGCCCGCTCAAGGGTGAAGACCGCCGAAACCCCGGCAGCCAGTGTGAGCAATCGGCGACGGGAGTAACCCTCAGTGTGGCTCATGCTGGTTCCCCTGCTGCCTGGATCTGTTGCACGTTGTGTGCGCAGGCTGTCCGCTCGCCATGCTGGACTACACTGCGACAGCGAACCCTCACACCCGTTAAAAGTAGCCGAATGTCCCGACGCCTGATGTCACTCGTCGCCTTGATCGTTGCCCTGTACCTGGCGCTGTGCGCCGCGCTGTTCGTGTTTCAGCGCTCGTTGATCTACTTCCCGCGGCCCGCTGCGGTCGAAGCAGCGGACGCTCGCCTGAAACTGTCGATGCCGGATGCCGACGTTTGGGTGACTACACGAGCACGTGCCGGACCGCGAGCAGTGATCTATTTCGGCGGCAATGCCGAGGACGTGTCGCGCAATCTACCGGGGTTCGCCGAAGCCTTTCCGGATGACGCGCTGTATTTCCTGCACTATCGGGGCTTCGGCGGCAGCGGCGGCTCGCCGTCTGAGGAGGCGATTGCCAAGGACGCCCTGGCACTGTTCGATCAGGTGTACGCCAGTCATCCACAGATAGCCGTGGTCGGACGCAGCCTCGGTTCCGGCGTTGCCGTACGCCTGGCCAGTCAGCGCCCGGTGCAGCAACTGATTCTGGTGACGCCGTATAACAGTCTCGAAGAAATCGCCGAACAGCATTATCCGTGGCTACCGGTGAAATGGTTGCTCAGGGATCGCTTCGAGTCGGGCAAGTACGCCGCGCATATCCGTGTGCCGACGTTGCTGCTCGCGGCAAGTGATGACGAGGTGATTGCACGGGCCAGTACCGAGCGCTTGCTGAGCAGCTTTCCCAAGGGTGTGGCGGTGTTGAAGGTGGTGCCGGATTCGGGGCATAACTCGATTTCCGAGCGGCGGGAATATCTGCAGTGGATGGGGGATGTGTTGAATCGCTGAGGGTCGTGTGGCTTTCATGGCTCCATCGCGAGCAGGCTCACTGCTACAGAGGAATGCATTTCAACTGCAGGAGTGAGCCTGCTCGCGACAGGGCCATCCAAGGCCACTTGAATATCTGCTTGACCCACGCTTCGTCGCCTCGAAAAAAAAAGCCTTTGCCGCCCCTTGAACCAAGTCCGAAAAGCCCAGTCCTACGCGCGCCGTGTTCTGCGGTGAACCCCACTCAAGCGCTGTTCCCCTTTTTCAGAGCTGTCTGTCCCATGCGCCACGCCGTCCGTTCGTCTCGCTTCGTTTCGCTGTGCCTGCTGATCCTTTCGCCGCTGTTCGCTGAAACCGCCCATGCGGGTGCGGAACGGCAACTGGTGGCGGCCATCAATGACTACCGTGCCCATCCGCAACGCTGCGATCGCCGCCCCGCACAACGCCTGGCGCCCTTGGCATTGAAGTCGAACCTGGCCTTGCCGATCGGTTATCGCTACGCCGGTGGCATGCGTGAAGCATTGAAGTCGTCCGGGTATTCCGCCGTGGCGGTGCGCAGTATTCGCGTGGTCGGTGCCGAGGACGCCGAAGCAGCCTTCGACCTGCTGCAGAACGACCACTGCGCCGCGTTGCTGGATGCGAGCTACGCCGACATCGGCGTCAGTCGTTCGCGCAATGAATGGCAAGTGGTGCTGGCACAGCCGGTGCTCGACAGTCGTGTTGGCGATAACCGCAGCGTCGGCAAGGCGTTGCTCGCCGAGGTCAACGCCGCCCGGGCGCGCCCAAGAATGTGTGGCCGTCAGCGGTTCGCCGCCGCCCGCCCCTTAAGCTGGAATGCCGCGCTCGGTGCCGCCGCGCAGGGCCACAGCAAAGCGATGGCCTACGGCAACTATTTCGCTCACCGCGATCCGGACGGTGACCTGCCCGCCGACCGCGCCCGGGCAGCGGGCTACCGTGGCCGGCAAATCGGCGAAAATATTGCCGCCGGGCAGAGCTCACCGGGCAAGGCGATGGCCGGATGGCTGGCCAGCCCCGGGCATTGCGCCAACCTGATGAACCCGATGTTCACCCAGGTCGGCGCCGGCTTCGCCAGTGAGGCGCGCAGTGATGAAGGGGTTTACTGGACGATGGTGTTTGGCGCGCCTTGATGGCCAGCGCACAGTCCCAGTTTCAGTAATTCCTTGCGTAGCATGGAAGAATTCACCAGCCGCGCGAGCACCGCATACGCCTGCACATACTGCGCCGTGGTCATTTTCCCGGTGAAATTCAGGGTGTTGTCGAGTATCGACGTAGCCAGGAGCGCAGCGCTTTGCTGACTGAACTTCAGCAACAACTCCGCCTTGTCCCAACGCTGAAAGACCTGTGTGACGGCAGCACCGATCGGCTGGATATCGGCGGCAGAGCCGAGTCTCTGCGCTCAGTACTGCTCGTAACCGGGATGATGGTGGATGACTTCCACCTCTTCTGCGATGGAAATCCGCCGGGTAGCCCAATTGCGTAACGGTATTGGACAGGTGGTTTTTCCTGTTACCCCCACTCCGAACCCGTTACCCCATGTTTCAGGCAGGGGCAAAATTGCACACTCTGATGACGAAAACATGACAAGACGAAGAGATTTCGACGTCTGAACAATGACAACGGGATAACCGCTATTGAGTGGTTATCCCGTTTTTAATGCGTGCTCACGCTGCGCGTTGACCGCTCGCCACCATCGCCGAAGCCGCCAGCATCGCTCGCAGCAATACCGCACACCCCGCCGCCAGATCATCCGGCGCGGCGTTTTCGATTTCGTTGTGGCTGATGCCGCCTTCGCACGGCACAAAAATCATCCCGGCCGGGCCGAGTTCGGCGAGGAAAATCGCGTCATGCCCGGCGCCACTGACGATGTCCATGTGCGACAGACCCAGCCCTTTCGCCGCGCCGCGCACCGCCGCCACACAGCCCTTCTCGAAGTACAGCGGCGGGAAGTCGGCGGTCGGGGTCAGTTCATAGGTCAGCCCGTGCTCTTCGCAGGTGGCGTCGATGACGTGTTTCACCTCGGCGATCATCGAATCCAGGCGTGCCGGCTCCAGATGACGAAAATCGAGGGTCATGCGCACTTCGCCGGGGATGACGTTGCGCGAGCCGGGATAGGCCTGCAGGCAACCGACGGTGCCACAGGCGTGGGGTTGATGGCCGAGGGCGGCGCGGTTGACCGCACCGACGATCACCGAGGCACCGACCAGGGCGTCCTTGCGCAGGTGCATCGGCGTCGGCCCGGCATGGGCTTCAACGCCGCGCAGCTTGAGGTCGAACCACTTCTGCCCGAGCGCGCCGAGCACCACGCCGATGGTTTTCTGTTGGTCTTCAAGGATCGGGCCTTGCTCGATGTGCGCCTCGAAATACGCGCCGACCTTGTGCCCGCTGACTTTGCGCGGCCCGGCATAGCCGATGGCGTTGAGCGCTTCGCCGACGGTGACGCCCTCGGCATCGACCTTGGCCAGGGTTTCTTCGAGGGTGAATTTTTCGGCAAACACTCCGGAGCCCATCATGCATGGGGCGAAACGAGAGCCCTCTTCGTTGGTCCAGACCACCACCTCCAGCGGCGCTTCGGTTTCCACGCCGAGGTCATTGAGGGTGCGCAACACTTCGACGCCGGCGAGCACGCCGAAGCAGCCGTCGAACTTGCCGCCGGTGGGCTGAGTGTCGATGTGGCTGCCGGTCATCACCGGCGGCAGATCGGGATTACGCCCCGGACGGCGGGCGAAGATGTTGCCCACCTGATCGACCGTGACGCTGCACCCGGCGTCCTTGCACCATTGCACGAAGAGGTCGCGGGCCTGGCGGTCGAGGTCGGTCAGGGCCAGGCGACAGACCCCGCCCTTGACCGTGGCGCCGAGCTTGGCCAGTTCCATGAGCGAGGCCCAGAGGCGGTCGCGGTTGATGTGCTGATGGGTGGATTGCAGAACGTCTACGGCTGCGTTCATGTTGATCTCCTCAGGCAGTTTCTTATGATATTTCTGTGGTGCTTTTTGGGCCGCCATCGCTGGCAAGCCAGCTCCCACAGGGATCGAGTCGTACACAAATTGTGGGCACACCCAAAAACCTGTGGGAGCTGGCTTGCCAGCGATGAGGCCTTCCCTTACACCGCTGTTTTCATGACCGAAGGCTGCGCCCGCATCACGCACAACCCGTAATAAATCACCCCGCCCAGCGCCGAGCCGGTGAACCAGCCGTAGCTGTAGAACCAACTGAACGCATCGCTGCCCAGCGACAACAGGGTCAGCAGCACCGGCACGCCAAACGCGGTAAATCCGGCCCAGTTCCACGCCGGATACACGTCGTCGCGGTACAACCCGGCCAGGTCCAGTTGCTGTTTCTTGATCATGAAATAGTCCACAACCATGATCCCGGCGATCGGCCCGAGCAGGCTCGAATAGCCCAGCAGCCAGTTGGAATACACGGTCTCCAGGCTGACGTCGGAAACGATCAGCCCCAGCTTTTTCAGCAGTTCGTGGGCCATCAAGGCCAGCCCGACCAACCCGGTGAGCAACACTGCTTTGGTGCGGTTGATGACCTTGGGCGCAATGTTCTGGAAGTCGTTGGTCGGCGAAACAATGTTCGCCGCGGTGTTGGTCGACAGCGTGGCGATGATGATCAGCGCCATGGCCACCGCGACCCACACCGGGCTTTGAATGTGGCCGATCAGACTGACCGGATCGGACACCGTGACACCCACCAGTTTCACCGAGGCGGCGGTCATCACCACACCCAGCGAGGCGAACAGGAACATGGTCAGTGGCAAGCCGAAAATCTGCCCGAGGATCTGGTCCTTCTGGCTCTTGGCATAACGGCTGAAGTCAGGAATGTTCAGCGACAACGTGGCCCAGAAGCCCACCATCGCGGTCAGCCCGGCGGCGAAGTAACTGACCACACTGGCGCCTTCCGGGCGTTTCGGTGGAATCGCCAGCAGCTCGGTCATCGACACATTGGGCATCGCCCACATCAGCAAGCCAATGCCGACCGCCACCAGCAACGGTGCGGACAGGGTTTCCAGCCATTTGATCGACTCGGCGCCACGAATCACCACCCACAGGTTCAGCGACCAGAAGATCATGAAGCCGATCACCTCGCCGGTGCCGCCCAGGGATTTCCAGCCCTCGAACACCGAACCGAGAAACAGGTGAATCGCCAGGCCGCCAAACATCGTTTGAATGCCGAACCAGCCACACGCCACCAGCGCGCGAATCAGGCACGGCACGTTGGAGCCGAGCACGCCGAACGAGGAACGCAGCAGCACCGGGAATGGAATCCCGTACTTGGTGCCCGGGAAAGCGTTGAGCGTGAGCGGGATCAGCACAATGACGTTGGCCAGCAGAATCGCCATCAGCGCTTCGCCCACGCTCAGGCCGAAATACGCGGTGAGCACGCCGCCGAGGGTGTAGGTCGGCACGCACACCGACATGCCGACCCACAGCGCGGTGATGTGCCATTTGTTCCAGGTTCGTTCGCGCACCTTGGTCGGTGCCATGTCGTGGTTGTAACGGGGACTGTCGAGGACGTCGCTGCCGGCTTCGAGTTCGAACAAGCCGTCGCGCTCGGTCACTTGCGATCTGTTCTGTTGCATGGCCGCTCCACTGTTCTTCTGATTATTTTTTTGCTCATCAGGCGGCTGCACACCAGGGTGCGAGCCGGACGATGGCCGGAGGAACTGACAACTTTCGTGTACCGGCCACGGTGTCAGCGGCGGCATCAATAAACGTGCCGGGTGCCCCGCTTACGCATCGGGCCGTGGTTCAAACACATTGCAACTTTCTGATATTGCTCGGTTTTAATTATTTATCGAGAGAGTCCGTGAAAACCTGTCTGCACGCTCAGGCTAAACGTTTGCCAAGTTGTTCGAACTGTCAGGACTCAATCTGGTGCACTGCAATTTTTTTCATTCTGGGCGATCAACCGCAGCTCAACTTCAAGCGGCTGATTTCACATAGGAAATCTTGCTCATATTTCCATCCTGTCAAGTGCGTCAAAATGGTGAACAGCCTCACCATTTTGGTGATTTATGTTTTTTATCTTTATTTTTCATACACTTAAAACATTCATAAGCTTATAAAAAATAATCTTGATCAATTTCAAAACTGCGACTAGTTTCTATTCCTGACAGCCATGACAGGAATACGCCGTTCATCGCTGTACATCAATAAAACATATAGAACCGATACCAGTCGGTCATGCCTGCGAGGAACTCGGAATGTCTCTGTTGATCCGTGGCGCCACCGTTGTTACCCATGATGAAAGTTATCGCGCCGACGTCTATTGCGCCGACGGCGTGATCAAAGCCATTGGTGAACACCTTGATATTCCCGCCGACGCCGAAGTGCTCGATGGCAGCGGTCAATACCTGATGCCCGGCGGCATCGACCCACACACCCACATGCAACTGCCCTTCATGGGCACCGTGGCCAGTGAAGACTTCTTCAGTGGCACGGCGGCCGGACTGGCGGGTGGCACCACCTCGATCATCGACTTCGTGATTCCCAATCCGCAGCAGTCACTGATGGAAGCCTTTCGTCAGTGGCGCGGCTGGGCCGAGAAGTCCGCGTCCGACTATGGCTTCCACGTCGCGATCACCTGGTGGAGCGAGCAGGTGCGTGAGGAGATGGCCGAGCTGGTCAGCCATCACGGGATCAACAGCTTCAAGCATTTCATGGCCTACAAGAACGCGATCATGGCCGCCGACGACACGCTGGTGGCGAGTTTCGAGCGCTGCCTGGAACTCGGCGCGGTGCCGACCGTGCACGCGGAAAACGGCGAGCTGGTCTATCACTTGCAACGCAAGTTGATGGCCCAGGGCATCACCGGGCCGGAAGCGCATCCGCTGTCGCGGCCGTCGCAGGTGGAAGGCGAAGCGGCGAGCCGGGCGATTCGCATTGCCGAAACCATCGGTACGCCGTTGTACCTGGTGCACGTTTCCACCAAGGAAGCCCTCGACGAAATCACCTATGCCCGCAGCAAGGGCCAACCGGTTTACGGCGAAGTGCTGGCCGGGCATCTGCTGCTCGACGACAGCGTCTATCAGCACCCGGACTGGCAGACCGCCGCCGGTTACGTGATGAGCCCGCCGTTCCGTCCGCGCGGGCATCAGCAAGCGCTGTGGCATGGCCTGCAAAGTGGCAACCTGCACACCACCGCCACCGATCACTGCTGCTTCTGCGCCGAGCAAAAAGCCGCCGGGCGCGACGACTTCAGCAAGATCCCCAACGGCACCGCCGGCATCGAAGACCGCATGGCAGTGTTGTGGGACGAAGGGGTCAACAGCGGGCGTTTGTCGATGCAGGACTTCGTCGCCCTCACCTCCACCAACACTGCAAAAATCTTCAACCTCTACCCGCGCAAAGGCGCGATTCGTGTGGGTGCCGATGCCGACCTGGTGCTGTGGGACCCGCAAGGTACGCGCACCATCTCCGCCAAGACCCACCATCAGCAGGTGGACTTCAACATCTTCGAAGGCAAGACCGTGCGCGGCGTGCCGAGCCATACCGTCAGCCAGGGCAAAGTGGTCTGGGCGGACGGCGACCTGCGCGCCGAGCGCGGGGCCGGGCGCTACATCGAACGGCCGGCGTATCCGGCGGTGTTTGATTTGCTGAGCAAGCGCGCTGAGTTGCATAAACCGACTGCTGTGAAACGCTGAAATCCAGGCCTTCGGCCTTCGCGAGCAAGCTCGCTCCCACAGGGGAATGCATTCCAAATGTGGGAGCGAGCTTGCTCGCGAAGAGGCCATCCCGAACGCCACAAAAACCACTGCCCGACAGAGGCAGAAACCTCAAATAACCGTGAGGCAAAAAACCGTGATCGAGACCCTGAACCATCTCCCGCACCCACACGAAAGCGCCGCCGCCCTCGCCGGCCATTTCACCGATCTGGCGCCGCCGCTCAACGCCCGGCAGGCGCATCTGGAAGCCTCACGCTGCCTGTATTGCTACGACGCGCCGTGCGTCAATGCGTGCCCGAGCGAGATCGACATTCCGTCGTTCATCCGCAACATCCATCAGGACAACGTGCCCGGTGCAGCGCAGAAAATCCTTTCGGCGAATATCCTCGGCGGCAGTTGTGCGCGAGTCTGTCCGACCGAAATCCTCTGCCAGCAAGCCTGCGTGCGCAACAACGCGCAGGAATGCGCGCCGGTGCTGATCGGCCTGCTGCAACGCTACGCCGTGGACAACGCGCACTTCACCGAGCACCCGTTCCAGCGCGCCGCCAGCAGCGGCAAACGCATCGCCGTGGTTGGCGCCGGGCCCGCGGGATTGTCCTGCGCTCATCGCAGCGCCATGCACGGGCATGACGTGGTGATTTTCGAAGCGCGGGAGAAAGCCGGCGGCCTCAACGAATACGGGATCGCCAAATACAAACTGGTCGACGACTACGCGCAAAAGGAACTGGATTTCCTCCTGCAAATCGGCGGCATCGAGATTCGCCACGGGCAGAAACTGGGCGACAACCTGACCCTCAGCGAATTGCATCAGCAATTCGACGCGGTGTTCCTCGGCCTCGGCCTCAATGCCAGCAAACAGCTCGGCCTGCAACACGAGGACGCCCCCGGCCTGCTCGCCGCCACCGACTACATCCGCGAACTGCGTCAGGCCGATGACCTCTCGCAACTGCCGCTGGCCGAGCGCTGCATCGTCCTCGGCGCCGGCAACACCGCGATCGACATGGCCGTGCAAATGGCCCGCCTCGGTGCCCGCGATGTCAATCTGGTGTATCGCCGGGGTGCGGCGGACATGGGCGCCACCGGCCACGAACAGGACATCGCCAAAGCCAATCAGGTGCGCCTGCTGACCTGGGCGCAACCGAACGAAGTGCTGCTCGACGCGCAAGGCCAGGTGCGCGGCATGCGTTTCGCCCGCACGCATCTGGTCGAAGGGCGCCTGCAAACCACTGGCGAAACCTTCGAACTGGCGGCTGATGCGATCTTCAAAGCCATCGGTCAGGCCTTCGACAGTAGCGCCCTCGCCGACCCGCTGGCCCGCGAACTCAAGCGTCAGGGCGAGCGAATTCAGGTCGATGACAACCTGCGCACCAGCATCCCCGGGGTGTATGCCGGCGGCGACTGCACCAGCCTCGATCAGGACCTCACCGTGCAAGCCGTGCAGCACGGCAAACGCGCCGCCGAGGCGATCAATGCTCAACTGATGCTTAACGTGGAGGCTGCGTAAATGGCCGATCTCTCGATTGTCTTCGCCGGTATCAAAGCCCCCAATCCATTCTGGCTGGCCTCCGCGCCGCCGACCGACAAGGCTTACAACGTAGTCCGTGCCTTCGAGGCCGGTTGGGGCGGCGTGGTCTGGAAAACCCTCGGCGAGGACCCGGCGGCGGTTAACGTCTCGTCGCGCTACTCGGCACACTACGGCAATAACCGCGAAGTGCTGGGCATCAACAACATCGAACTGATCACCGACCGCTCGCTGGAGATCAACCTGCGCGAAATCACCCAGGTCAAGAAAGACTGGCCGGACCGCGCGCTGATCGTCTCGCTGATGGTGCCGTGCGTGGAGGAATCGTGGAAACACATCCTGCCGCTGGTCGAAGCCACCGGCGCTGACGGTATCGAGCTGAATTTCGGTTGCCCGCACGGTATGCCCGAGCGTGGCATGGGCGCGGCGGTGGGTCAGGTGCCGGAGTATGTCGAGCAGGTCACCCGCTGGTGCAAGACTTATTGCTCGCTGCCGGTGATCGTCAAACTGACGCCGAACATCACCGACATCCGCGTCGCCGCCCGCGCCGCGCATCGCGGTGGCGCCGATGCGGTGTCGCTGATCAATACGATCAACTCGATCACCAGCGTCGATCTGGAACACATGGTCGCCCTGCCCACCGTCGGCAGCAAAAGCACCCATGGCGGTTACTGCGGCTCGGCGGTCAAGCCGATTGCCCTGAACATGGTCGCCGAAATCGCCCGCGATCCGCAGACCCAGGGCCTGCCGATTTGTGGCATTGGCGGCATCGGCAGTTGGCGTGATGCGGCGGAATTCATGGCGTTGGGCAGCGGCGCGGTGCAGGTGTGCACAGCGGCGATGTTGCATGGCTTCCGCATTGTCGAAGAGATGAAGGACGGCTTGTCGCGGTGGATGGACAGTCAGGGCTACGCCAACATCGCCGAGTTTTCCGGGCGTGCGGTGGGCAATACCACGGACTGGAAGTACCTCGACATCAACTATCAGGTGATTGCGAAGATCGACCAGGACGCGTGCATCGGTTGCGGGCGTTGCCACATTGCCTGCGAAGACACCTCACACCAGGCGATCAGCAGCCTGAAGCAGGCCGACGGCACGCATAAATATGAAGTGATTGATGACGAGTGCGTGGGCTGCAATCTGTGTCAGATCACCTGCCCGGTGCAGGACTGCATCGAAATGGTGCCGATGGAGACGGGCAAGCCGTTTCTCGACTGGAACCATGATCCGAGGAATCCGTACCACGTTGCGGTCTAGACCGGCGGCTGATCCAAACGCCCCCTCACCCTAACCCTCTCCCAAAGGGAGAGGGGACCGATTGGGGGATGCTGCCAAACTCCGCCGACCTGAAAGTACTGTTGTGAATCCACAATCGACTGGGGTTCACAGACGAGAGATGCTTTGAATCCATAATCGACTGGGATCCGCAGATAAGAACCGCTTTGAATCCAAAATCGACTGGGATCGACAGATACGAACCGCCTTGAATCCATAATCGACCCGGTCTTACAGGTAGATGTACCTCTCAACACACCTCGGTCAGCTCCCTCTCCCTCCGGGAGAGGGCTGGGGTGAGGGTCGGCTTTTACTTTCAGGGCTCCAGCCCGATCCCGCGCAAGATCACACTGGTCACCGTCTGCACCGCCCGCTCGAACTGCATGTCCGACAGCGGCTGGTGTTCGTTGAGAATATTCACTTGATGATCGAAGTCGGCGTAATGCTGGGTCGAGGCCCAGATCATGTACAGCAGGCTCGACGGCTCCACCGGCAGAATCCGCTGGTCTTCCACCCATTGGCGGATCTTCGCTTCCTTCATTTTCGCCCAGTCGTACAGGCTCACATCCAGCGCCTCGCCCAAGGTCGGCGCGCCGTGGATGATTTCGTTAGCCCAGACTTTCGAACCGTATGGCCGGCTGCGCGAATGATTCATCTTGGCGCGGATGTAGCTGCTGAGCACCACCCGTGGATCGTCGAACATTTCGAAACACAGCGCATCCTGCTTCCACACTTCCAGCAAGTCGAACAACACCGCGCTGTACAGCTCACTCTTGGTGGAAAAGTAGTAATGCAGGTTGGAGCGCGGCAGTTGCACTTCGGCGGCGATGTCAGCCATGGCGGTGCCGCCGAAGCCTTTTTCGGCGAAGACTTTTTCCGCCGCCAGCAGGATTTTCTCGACGTTACTGCGACGAATCTCGATCTTGTGATTGCCCATGTGGGCTCCCTGGCAACAGCGTTGCCCAAGACTAGCATCCGCTCTGGTGCGCGGGCGACCGCGACAAACAAAACTTCGTACGAAGGACAGCGGGTAGCTAAACTGACGCTTTTTATTCTGCCAACGAGGTATCCGCGATGCTGTTCAAGAATGTCCTGACCACCACTGCCCTGCTCGCTTCGCTGTTCGCCGCCACCTCCGTGTTGGCTCACGCCCACCTGAAAAGCCAGACCCCGGCTGCCGACAGCACCGTCACTGCACCGGCCGACCTGCGCCTGACCTTCTCCGAAGGCGTCGAAGCCAGCTTCACCAAAGTCACCTTGACCAGGGATGGCGCACCGATCGCGCTCAAGCCGCTGACCACCCAAGGTGACAAGAAAACCCTGATCGTCACCCCCGCCGCACCACTGACGGCGGGTGAATACAAAGTCGAGTGGCACGCCGTGTCCGTCGATACGCACAAAAGCGAAGGCGCCTATCAGTTCAAGGTTGGCCAGTGATTGATGAATGAAGCGCTGGTGCTGTGCCGCTTCCTGCATTTCACCGTGGTGTTGATGCTGTTCGGCGCCTGGCTGTTCCGGCCGTTGCTGCTCAACGGTGAAGCGCTGGCGCTGGATCGGCAGTTGACGCGCCTGACGCGTTGGCTGACGGCCATTGCACTGGCCAGCGGCATTGCCTGGGCGCTGCTGATCACGGCGAGCATGGCCGGTTCGGCGGCGGCAGCGTTTGACGTGGACACGGTTGCCTTGGTGCTGGGCAATACGTTTTTTGGCCAGGTGTGGCGCTGGCACCTGCTGATCAATGCGCTGCTACTGACATTGCTGTTCACTCCGTGGCGTTCAAACCTGGCGTTACGGCTGGGCTTGAGCGGCGCGCTGCTGGCCACGCTGGCGCCGGTCGGTCATGGTGCGATGCTCGATGGCTTGAGCGGGCAACTGCTGATTCTCAACCAGGTCATCCACCTCACCTGCGTCGCCGCGTGGCTCGGCGGACTGTTGCTGCTGGTGATGATTCTGCGTCAGCCGAGTCAGCCGCGTGAGGTGTTGCGACGCTTCAGCGGTGTCGGTTACTGGCTGGTGGCCGGGCTGCTGATCACCGGATTGATCAACGTGCGCGTGCTGACCGACCAGTGGTGGCCGACGCCGTTGTTCAGCGGTTTTGCCCTGATTCTGCTGATCAAGGCGGCGCTGGTGGTGGGCATGCTGGCGCTGGCGCTGTTCAACCGCTTGCGGATTGATGATTGCGAACAACGGATGGGCGCGCTCAAGCGCAGTGTGGTGCTGGAATGGCTGTTGGGGATGGGGGCGGTGGCGGCGGTTTCGCTACTCGGCACCCTGCCCCCGATGATCACAGGATAAACGCCGTTCAACTGTGGGAGCGAGCTTGCTCACGAAGGCGGTGTGTCAGATAAAGAAATGTCACTGATACACCGCTTTCGCGAGCAAGCTCGCTCCCACAGGGTTATGCATTGGGTCAATGAGGTTGTGTGTCGCCCGCCGCGGTGTCAATGCTGACCACCACCGACATCCCCGGACGCAACCGCTCCTCTTCCTGCTGCCCCTCATCAATGGTGATCCGTACCGGCACCCGCTGGGCGATTTTCACGAAGTTGCCGGTGGCGTTATCGGCTTGCAACAGCGCGAATTCCGAACCGGTGCCCGGCGAAATATGCTGCACGTGACCGGTGAATCTGCGGTGGTTCAACGCATCGACGGTGAAACGCACCGGTTGCCCGACGCGCACGCTGTCCATCTGGGTTTCCTTCATGTTGGCGATCACCCATTTCTGGTTCGGCACCAGCGCCATCAACTGCGCCCCGGAGTTGACGTAGGCGCCGAGGCGCACGCCAATCTGCCCGAGCTGGCCGTCACGCGGGGCGACGATGCGGGTGTTCGACAGGTCAATCCGCGCCAGTTGCACCGCCGCTTCCGCGCTGGCCACCGCCGCCTCCAGCGAACCGCGATTGACGATCACCGTTTGCAGGTCCTGCCGGGCGATTTCCAGATTGGCCTTGGCTTGCGCCACCGCCGCGACACTTTGCGCATTGGCCGCCAACGCCACGTCCATTTCACGCTTGGACACCGAGCCGTCACTCACCAGCTCCTTGTTGCGCCGCAGATCGGCCTCGCTTTTGCGCAACTGCGCTTCACTGTCGGCCTGCACCGCCTGACGCAACTTGATGGTCGCTTCGGCACTGTTGCGCTGCTGCACCACGTTAGCCAGCGCGGCTTTCTGCACCGCCAGTTGCGCCAGCGCCTGATCGAGGCGTTGCTGATAAATCCGGTCGTCCAGACGCACCAGCAAATCACCAGCCTTCACGTACTGAAAATCCTGCACCGGCACCTCGAACACGTAGCCGCTGAGCTGCGGCCCGATGATCGTCACCTGCCCGCGTATCAGAGCGTTTTCGGTGGTCTCCACCGCGCTGCTGAACGGCGGCAATTGCCAGGCATACAACACGATCAACACGCCGACGATGGCGATCGCGGCAAAGCCCAGCGACGATATGATCCGCACCCGCAGCGAGCGCGGTTCGGTGTTGGGCGAGGACGGCGGCGCCGCACCTTCAGGCGTGGCAGCGATGGCATTGGTGGTTGTGGTGGTCGGTTCGGTCATGAAGTAGAAGCACCGCTAGGTGGTACGGAAGGCGCAGAGGCGACGGCTTTGGTGGTGCTCATCAGCCACAGTGCACGAATGGACAGCCAGATCATGGTCAGCACCGCAATCACGGCGATCAGCATGAACACATCGTTGTAGGCCAGCACGTTGGCCTCGCGAGTCGCGGCGTTGGACAAGCTGCGAATACCCGCCAAGTTGCGCAGGCTCGGGTCGGCCAGCAACGAGCCGTACGCCGAACCGCCGCTCTGCACGCGCGCGGCCACCAACGGGTCAGACAGCGTCAGGTGCTCAACGATGTGACTGGAATGAAATTTTTCCCGAGCGATCTGGAAGGTGCCCAGAAGTGCCGCGCCCAGCAGGCCGCCGAGGTTGTTGCAGATCCCGAACAGCACGGAAAAGCTCACCAGGTTGCGTGGATTGGTCAGCACATTGCGAGTACCGAAGACCATGGTCGGGCCGAGGAAAAACGTGCTGCCGAAGGCCAGCAGGAACTGACTGAAGTAGAGGTTTTCCGGGCGGGTCAGGTTGTTGGAAAAGCTGTCCATCATCGACCCGGTGGCCATCAGCGCCAGCGAGATGATCAGCGGCATCAGCAGGTGTTTGGGGTCGATGGTCAGCGCACTGGTCAACAGCCCCGCGACACTGCCGATCAGCATCACCACGTAGAGGCTGTGCAACTGCTCATAGCCCATGTTCAAGTTCTGCATGAAACCGACCGCACCGGTGGACTGTTCCGAAGTCACCATGCGAATCAGGGTCACCGCCAGCGCCAGGCGGATCATCGTCCCGCTGCCGAGCCAGCGGGTCATCAGCAGCGGGTTGCTGCGGTTATGTTCGATGGCCAGACCGGCGAGGATCAAGGCAATCGAGGCGGCCAGCGCATAGCCGATCCAGTTGGCCTCCAGCCACCAGTCGATACGCCCCAACGACAACACCGCGCACAACAACGCCACGCCCGTGGCGAGAATGGCGAAGGTGAGGAAGTCGAGTTTTTCGAAGGTTTTGAAACGGTCGCCCGGCGGCAACTTGAGCATCAATACGCAGCCCAGCGAGAGCAGCGCCATGCCCAATTCGAACAGGTACAGGCCACGCCATTCGGCGATCTGCAGTAAATCTTCAGAGAATAATCGCGCCAGCGGCAGCGCCAGTTGTGAAGTGCCCAGGCCGAGCACCAGTGCCTTCATCCGCCACTTCGCCGGAAACGCCTGGACCATGTAATACAGGCCCAGCGAACTGAGTGCCGCACCGACCATGCCGTGGGCCGCCCGCACCGCCACCGCCGAGTTCAGGTCGTTGACGAACAAATGGCCGAAGGTCACCAGTGCATACAGCACCAGAAACACTTCGGTGAACGCGCGCAAACCGAACTGCTGGCGAAACTTCACCAGCAGCAGGTTCATCGACACATTGGTCATCACGAACGCCGCCGGCAACCAGGCCATCTCCGCCGTGGTCGCCCCGAGCGCACCTTGCAGGTAAGGCAGGTTGGCGACCACCAGCGAGTTGCCCAAACCACCGGTCACCGCCACCAGCACACCGACCAGCGCATACGCCAGGCGCTTGGGATTGGAGTGCAACGGCGTCGAAGGAGAACCGGGCAGGCTGGGCTTTTCGTGGGGCTGCCAGTTGCGCGGGGCGTATTGATCCATGGAAAGGCCTTGTGCGAAACGTGGGTGAAGTTTGCCGCAAATTGACCGGCAACACACTCATCCCCTGTCATCCACCAAACCCTGTGGGAGCTGGCTTGCCACCGATGAGGCCGGCATATCCAGCATCCTTGTTGAATGACACTGCGCAATCGCTGGCAAGCCAGCTCCCACAGGGTTGGGGGGCGAATTGAACATTCAGGCGCCAGCAAGTCATCGTATAACTTGCTGTTGACATTCCCCGAAAACGTAGGAAATATCTGCAACCATGTTGTACGACGACGTATAACAAATAATAAAAACAACAACCGAAACAGGGAGCGTCACAGTGAGCACACTCGTCTGCAATTCCGTCCGCCCTTCGCGCTTTTCCGCCCCTCGCCCACGCACGACCTTGAGCCTGATCGGCTGCAGCAGCCTCGCTTTCGCCCTGCCGATGAGCGCCGGTGCCGAAGGCTTTATCGACGACAGCAAGGCCACGCTGAACCTGCGCAACGCCTACTTCAATCGCAACTTCGTCAACCCGGCCTACCCGCAGGGCAAAGCTGAAGAGTGGACGCAGAACTTCATCCTCGACGCCAGATCCGGCTTCACCCAAGGCACTGTCGGTTTCGGTCTCGACGTGCTGGGGCTGTATTCACAGAAGCTCGACGGCGGTAAAGGCACCGGCGGTACGCAACTGCTGCCGATCCACGATGACGGGCGCCCGGCCGACAATTTCGGCCGGCTCGGTGTGGCGCTGAAGGCCAAGGTGTCGAAGACCGAGCTGAAGGTCGGCGAATGGATGCCGGTGTTGCCGATCCTGCGTTCGGACGACGGACGCTCACTGCCGCAGACCTTTCGCGGCGGCCAGATCACCTCCACCGAGATCAACGGCCTGTCCGTCTACGGCGGTCAGTTTCGCGGCAACAGCCCACGCAATGACGCAAGCATGGAAGACATGTCAATGAACGGCCGCGGCGCGTTCACTTCCGATCGCTTCAACTTTGGCGGCGGCGAATACACCTTCAACGACAAACGCACCCTGGTCGGCGTGTGGTACGCCGAACTCAGCGACATCTACCAGCAGCAGTACTTCAACGTCAGCCACAGCCAGCCGCTGGGCGACTGGACACTGGGTGCCAACCTCGGCTTTTTCACTGGCAAGGAAGACGGCAGTGCCCGCGCCGGCGACCTCGACAACAAGACCGCCTTCGCCCTGCTCTCAGCCAAATACGGCGGCAACACCTTCTATGTCGGTCTGCAGAAACTCTCAGGTGACGATGCCTGGATGCGGGTCAACGGCACCAGCGGCGGCACCCTGGCCAACGACAGTTACAACGCCAGTTATGACAACGCCAGGGAACGCTCCTGGCAACTGCGCCACGACTACAACTTCGTCGCCCTCGGCATCCCGGGCCTGACCCTGATGAACCGCTACATCAGCGGCGACAACGTGCACACCGGCACCGTGACCGACGGCAAGGAATGGGGCCGCGAGTCGGAGCTGGCCTACACGGTGCAAAGCGGCCCGTTGAAAAACCTCAACGTGAAATGGCGCAACGCGACGATCCGCCGGGACTTCAGCACCAACGAGTTCGACGAGAACCGGGTCTTTATCAGCTATCCGATTTCGTTGTTGTAAGCAGATCTCTTTTTACCCTGCGGGAGCGAACCTGCTCGCAAAGGCGCCTTGTCAGTCGAAGCAAGAGTGCCTGGACCGGCCTCATCGCTGGCAAGCCAGCTCCCACAGGTATCAGCGTTGTTTTCAATTAGCGCATTCACCACAAAATCCTGTGGGCGCTGGCTTGCCAGCGATAGCGGCGGCAGATTCACCATGGATGTTGATTGACACACCGCTTTCGCGAGCAGGCTCGCTC
The DNA here is from genome assembly GCF_014268495.2 of Pseudomonas monsensis. Lineage (NCBI taxonomy): Bacteria > Pseudomonadati > Pseudomonadota > Gammaproteobacteria > Pseudomonadales > Pseudomonadaceae > Pseudomonas > Pseudomonas monsensis. Next base: position 4,083,042 of record NZ_CP077087.1, read on the forward strand.
CTGCAAGGGATTGCGTTGCCAAGTGGGCATTGTGGTGATCGAAAAGTGTTTTGGGCCTTCCGTCATTTACACCAAAAGTCGCGTTGACAAGTTCCGGAAACCCTACCGATACTTCAGCGCAGTCATACGACAACCTACAACAAACTTAAAAACAAAACATGTAAGGGATTGCCATGACGTCTACTTCTGCACCCCGCGCCCCTTTCAATCGCCTGCTGCTGACCGGCGCTGCCGGTGGCCTCGGCAAGGTCCTGCGTGAACGCCTGCGCCCCTATGCCAAGGTGTTGCGCCTGTCCGACATCGCCGCCCTCGCCCCGGCCACCGATGATCGCGAAGAAATCGTGCTCTGCGACCTCGCCGACAAAAACGCCGTGCACCAACTGGTCGAAGGCGTGGATGCGATCCTGCACTTCGGCGGCGTCTCGGTGGAGCGGCCGTTCGAAGAAATCCTCGGGGCCAACATCTGCGGCGTCTTCCATATCTACGAAGCGGCGCGCCGGCACGGCGTGAAGCGCGTGATCTTCGCCAGCTCCAACCACGTCATCGGTTTCTACAAGCAGGACGAAAAACTCGACGCCAGCTCAGCGCGCCGTCCCGATGGTTACTACGGTTTGTCCAAGTCCTACGGCGAAGACATGGCCAGTTTCTACTTCGATCGCTACGGCATCGAGACCGTCAGCATCCGCATCGGCTCCTCGTTTCCCGAGCCGCAAAACCGCCGGATGATGCACACCTGGCTGAGCTTCGACGACCTCACGCAACTGCTCGAACACTCGTTGTACACGGCGAACGTCGGCCACACCGTGGTTTACGGCATGTCCGACAACAAGGACCTGTGGTGGGACAACCGCCTGGCCAGCCACCTCGGGTTCACGCCGAAAGACACCTCTGAAGTGTTCCGCGAACAGGTCGAGGCACAACCGATGCCAGCGGCCGATGACCCGGCACGCATCTATCAGGGCGGCGCGTTTGTCGCGGCGGGTCCGTTCGGTGACTGATCACGCTGACCACGACACAAGGGAATGAATATGCAAGTCGAATTGATCGTCGATGCCCGCAATGCCGTGGGTGAAAGCCCGGTCTGGGTGCCGCAGGACAACGCCCTGTACTGGGTGGACATCCCCAACGGCGGGCTGCAACGCTGGAGCGCCGACACCGGCCACGTCCATGCGTGGAAAACCCCGGAAATGCTCGCCTGCATCGCTCGCCACCGCCGGGGTGGCTGGGTCGCTGGCATGGAGAGCGGTTTCTTTCATCTGCACCCGCACAGCGACGGCAGTCTCGACAGCGAACGGCTCGCCAGCGTTGCACACAGCCGCAATGACATGCGCCTCAACGACGGCCGCTGCGATCGTCAGGGCCGCTTCTGGGCCGGCAGTATGGTGCTGGACATGGGTCTGAACTTGCCCGAAGGCCGGTTGTACCGCTACGGCACCGGGCAGTCGGGCGTGATCGAGGCGCAGCTGGACGGTTTTATCGTGCCCAACGGCCTCGGTTTCAGCCCCGACGGCAAGACGATGTATGTGTCTGATTCGCACCCCGCCGTGCAATTGATCTGGGCCTTCGATTACGACACCGACAGCGGCACGCCGTCGAATCGCCGTGTATTCATCGACATGAATCATTTCCCCGGACGCCCCGACGGGGCTGCTGTGGATGCCGAGGGTTTCTACTGGATCTGTGCCAACGACGCCGGCCTCATTCACCGCTTCGCGCCGGACGGTCGACTCGATTTCTCGCTGGCCGTACCGGTGAAAAAACCGACCATGTGCGCCTTCGGCGGCAGCCGTATGGACACCTTGTTCGTGACCTCGATTCGTCCCGGCGATGACCACGATCCGCAATCCCTGGCCGGCGGCGTGTTCGCCCTTAACCCCAACGTCAAGGGCCTGCCGGAGCCGATATTCGACGATGTGCTGTAACACCCGCCTCTGCTGCACCGCTGCGCCTTGAACACAACAATAACAAGACTGGAGACTCACCCCCATGTACTTCAAACGCACCTTGCTCGCCGTCGCTTTACCGTTTGCCTTTACTCTCGCCAGCGCCGCGCAGGCGCTGGAAATCAAATTCGCCGACATTCACCCCGCCGGTTACCCGACCGTGGTCGCGGAAGAAAGCATGGGCAAAACCCTGACCAAGGAAACCAACGGCGACCTCACCTTCAAGTATTTCCCGGGCGGCGTGCTCGGTTCGGAAAAGGAAGTCATCGAACAGGCCCAGGTCGGCGCAATCCAGATGACCCGCGTCAGCCTCGGCATCGTCGGCCCGGTGGTGCCGGATGTGAACGTGTTCAACATGCCGTTCATCTTCCGCGACCAGGCGCACATGCGTGCGGTGATCGACGGCGACGTCGGCGATGCGATCCTCGACAAGATCACCCAATCGGAATTCGGTCTGGTCGCGCTGGCCTGGATGGACGGCGGCACGCGCAACCTCTACACCAAGAAACCGGTGCGCAAACTCGAAGACCTCAAGGGCATGAAGATCCGCGTGCAAGGCAACCCGATGTTCATCGAAACCATCAATGCCATGGGCGGCAACGGCATTGCGATGGACACCGGGGAAATCTTCAGCGCCCTGCAGACCGGCGTGATCGACGGCGCGGAAAACAACCCGCCAACCCTGCTCGAGCACAATCACTTCCAGAACGCCAAGTTCTACAGCCTCACCGGCCACCTGATCCTGCCGGAGCCGATCGTGATGTCGAAAATCACTTGGGACAAACTCACCCCTGAACAGCAAACACTGGTGAAGAAAGCCGCCAAGGCGGCCCAGCTTGAAGAGCGCGCACTGTGGGACGCGAAGTCCGCCAGCAGCGAAGAAAAACTCAAGGCCGCCGGCGTCGAGTTCATCACCGTCGACAAGAAACCCTTCTACGAGGCCACTGCCCCGGTTCGCGAGAAATACGGCGCGCCTTACGCCGACCTGATCAAGCGTATCGAAGCGGTGCAGTAACCCTCCCAGCCCTCAATGAAAGGCCCGGCAGCGCTGGCGTCCACTGACGCTCGCGGCTGCCCGGTTACGGTGGATCCCGATGAAGAATTCGCTGCTGCGCCTCAACGATAAGCTGTACATGACCTGCATCTGGGTCGCGGGCCTGTCGGTCCTGGCCATCGCCCTGATCATTCCCTGGGGCGTATTCGCCCGTTACGCCCTCGGCACCGGTTCGAGCTGGCCGGAACCCACCGCGATCCTGCTGATGATGGTTTTCACCTTCATCGGCGCCGCTGCCAGTTATCGCGCCGGTGCGCACATGGCCGTCGCCATGGTCACCGACCGTTTACCACCCAACCTGCGCAGAACGATGAGCGTCATCTCGCAGTTATTGATGGGCACCATCTGCCTGTTCATGACCATCTGGGGCGCCAAGCTGTGCGCCTCGACCTGGAACCAGTTCATGAGCGCCCTGCCAACCTTGCGCGTGGGCATCACCTACATGCCGATCCCGATCGGCGGCGCGCTGACGCTGATCTTTGTCGTGGAAAAACTGCTGTTCGATGACCAAAGCAATCGCCGCGTGGTGCGGTTCGACCTGGTTGAAGAAAACGAAGGGGCTGCCTGATGGACGCATTGATTCTGTTAGGCAGTTTTATCGTGTTGATCCTGATCGGCATGCCGGTCGCCTACGCCCTCGGGTTGTCGGCGCTGATCGGCGCGTGGTGGATCGACATCCCGTTCCAGGCCTTGATGATTCAGGTGGCCGGCGGGGTCAATAAATTTTCCTTGCTGGCGATTCCGTTCTTCGTGCTGGCCGGGGCGATCATGGCCGAGGGCGGCATGTCGCGGCGGCTGGTGGCGTTTGCCGGGGTGTTGGTGGGGTTCGTGCGTGGTGGTCTGTCGCTGGTCAACATCATGGCCTCGACCTTCTTCGGTGCGATCTCGGGATCGTCGGTGGCCGACACGGCATCGGTGGGCTCGGTGCTGATTCCAGAAATGGAGCGCAAGGGTTATCCGCGCGAGTTCTCCACGGCGGTGACGGTCAGCGGGTCGGTGCAGGCGCTGTTGACGCCACCAAGCCATAACTCGGTGCTTTATTCGCTGGCGGCCGGTGGCACCGTGTCCATCGCCTCGCTGTTCATGGCCGGCGTGGTCCCGGGCCTGTTGATGAGCGCATGCCTGATGGTGCTGTGCCTGATCTTCGCGAAAAAACGCGACTACCCGAAGGGCGACGTCATCCCGCTGCGCGAGGCCTTGAAGATCTGCGGCGAAGCGCTATGGGGCATGATGGCGATGGTGATCATTCTGGGCGGCATTCTGTCCGGGATCTTCACCGCCACCGAGTCGGCGGCCATCGCCGTGCTCTGGGCGTTCTTCGTGACCATGTTCATCTATCGCGACTATAAATGGAGCGAACTGCCGAAACTGATGCACCGCACGGTGCGCACGATTTCGATCGTGATGATCCTGATCGGCTTCGCGGCGAGCTTCGGCTACATCATGACCCTGATGCAGATCCCGGCGAAGATCACCACGCTGTTCCTGACCCTGTCGGACAACCGCTACGTGATTCTGATGTGCATCAACGTCATGCTGCTGTTGCTCGGCACGGTGATGGACATGGCGCCGCTGATCCTGATCCTCACGCCGATTCTGATGCCGGTGATTCTCGGCATCGGTGTCGATCCGGTGCAGTTCGGCATGATCATGTTGGTCAACCTGGGGATCGGGCTGATCACGCCACCGGTGGGCGCGGTGCTGTTTGTCGGCTCGGCGGTGGGCAAGGTCAGTATCGAAAGCACCGTGAAGGCGCTGCTGCCGTTCTACGCCGTGCTGTTTCTGGTATTGATGCTGGTGACCTACATTCCGGCGATTTCGCTGTGGTTACCGCATCTGGTGTTGTAACCCCGACGCTGCGACGAGGGAGCCCGCTCCCTCGCCACAGGTGTTGCTTCAGGCCCGCCATACCATGTAGGCCGCCACCACCAGACACACACTGGCAAACCCCACCTGCAACGCTCGCGCCGGCACCCGTGCGCAGAGCTTGCGACCGATGATCATGCCGACGATGCTGGCGACGATGAACGCCGCACCCTGAGCATCTATCCGCACACCGGCGTGAAACGCCCCGATCACGCCAATCGCCGAGATTAGGCTGATCACCATCAACGACGTGGCGACGATGCCGCGCATCTGCACATCGGTCAGTTGCTTGAACGCCGGCACGATCAGGAAACCGCCGCCAACGCCGAGCAACCCGGACACCACGCCGGTAATCGCGCCCAACGCCGCCAACGTCGCGGTGCATTTGGCGGTCCAGTCGAAGCGCCCGGTCTGCTCGTTGAGCATGCAGTTCTTCTGGCCCCAACTGGCGTGACCGTGGTCACTTGGGCCTGCTTGCGCGCGCTCGCGGCGCAACATACGCCAGGCCACCATGACCATCAGCAGACTGAACAGCATCATCAGGATCTGCTCCGGCAACTGATGCGCGAAGTAGATGCCCAGCGGCGAAAATACCGCGCCCAGCGCCGCAATCAGCAACGCCGCACGATAACGCACCAGACCATGGCGCAAACCGTCGACGGCACCGACCGCCGCGGCACTGCCCACCGCAAACAAGGCCACAGGCGCAGCCTGAGTCATCGTCCAGCCGAGCCCGAGCACCAGCGCCGGCACCGCGAGAATCCCGCCGCCCGCGCCGGTCAGCCCGAGCACCAACCCCATCACCACGCCAAACAGACTAGCCAGCAACATAGAGGCCTCTCAGTCGACGTTGGACACGGCGGTCAGCCATTCACGGCCCTTGAGCATGCCGTTCCAGTAGAACCACGGCAGCAGCGTCGCCTTGAGCCACCAGGCCGAACGGCGCGGTACGGTCGCATCGAGGGGAAAGGTCGGCAGCAGTTTTCCGCCGTAGCCAAACTCGGCGAGGATCACCTTGCCCTTCTCCACCGTCAGCGGGCAGGAACCGTAGCCGTCGTATTTCAGCGGCAGCGGTTGGCCCTTGCGCAAGGCCAGCAGGTTCTGCGCCACCACCACGATTTGCTTGCGCACCGCCGCCGCGGTTTTCGCATTGCTGGTGCCGCAGATATCACCCAGCGCGAACACGTGCGGATAACGCGGATGTTGCAGGCTGTGCGGATTGACCTCGCACCAGCCAGCGGCATCGGCCAATGGACTTTGCGCGATGAAATCCGGCGACACCTGTGGTGGAACGACGTGCAGCAGGTCGAAGGTCTTCGCCTCACGGGTGACGTTACCGTCGGCGTCCTTGGTCTCGAACCACGCGGTTTTCGCCGGGCCGTCGACCTTGACCAGGTTCGAGTTGAACGCCAGTTGCGCGTTGTATTTTTCGATGTACTTCATCAGTGGCGGCACGAATGTCGCCACGCCAAACAGCGCGGCGCCAGCCAGGTTGAACTCGACCTTGATGTTGTTCAGCAATCCGCTTTTGAGCCAGTGATCACAGGACAGGTATAGCGCTTTCTGCGGTGCACCGGCGCATTTGATCGGCATTGCCGGTTGCGTGAACAGCGCTTTACCGTCGCGCAGTTTCTGCACCTGATCCCAGGTGTATTGCGCATGCTGATAGCTGTAGTTGGACGTGACGCCGTGCTGGCCGAGGCTTTCCTGCAAGCCTTCGATCTTGTCCCAGGCCAGGCGCAGGCCGGGGCAGACAATCAGGTTCTGATAGCTGACGGTGCGTTGATCGTTGAGGGTCAGCTGGCGCTTGTCAGGATCGACAGCGGTCACCGCTGCTTGAATCCAGGTGGCCTGACGGGGCATCACCTTGCTCATCGGCCTGGCGGTGTCTTTGACGTCGTAGGCGCCACCGCCAACCAGCGTCCACGCCGGTTGATAGTAGTGCTGGGCACTCGGCTCGATCACCGTGACGTTCAAATGTGGATCGCGCTTGAGCAGGCTGGCGACGAAGCCGATGCCCGCCGTACCGCCGCCGATCACCACGATGTCTGCACTGATGGATGGGCCCCAGTGTTGATCGTTCATTGCTTGTTCCTTATTGCTGCACGCAAGGTTTTTTCCGGCCATCCCACAAATCCATTGCAGGAGTGAGCCTGCTCGCGATAACGGCGTGACAGTCACAGAAGATGCTGGCTGCCCCACCGCTTTCGCGAGCAGGCTCACTCTTGCAGGGGTAGTGTGCTGGCAAGCATTTATGGGTGACCGAGGCTTTTCAGCACCGCGCCGCAATACAACCCGGACAGGGTCTTCATCACCTGAATCACTTCAGGACTGGCCAGGCCATAAAAAATGTATTTGCCTTCACGGCGAGTCGCCACCAGCCCTTCATCACGCAGGATGCCCAGTTGCTGGGACAGCGTCGGTTGGCGCACGCCGGTCATTTTTTCCAGTTCGCCGACATTGCGTTCGCCCTGGGTCAATTGGCACAGGATCAACAAGCGATCCTCATTGGCCAGGGCCTTGAGCAGCGCGCAGGCCTTGGAGGCCGAGGCGCGCAATTGGGCGACTTCACATTCGGTCAGACTGGATTGCATTTGCACGATGCCTTCAACGTCACTTAAGCTGTGAACATTATGTTTTTAGATAAAGTGTTGCAACCCATTTTCCTTGTTCAGGTTGGTGTCCATGCCCGCGCAGATTGAAGCTTTCCTCGACCCCGCCTCTTCGACCTACAGCTACGTGGTCTACGAAGCCGATGGCGGACAGTGCGCAATCGTCGACCCGGTGCTTGATTATGACGGCGCCGCCGGCCGTACCTGCACCGCCCAGGCCGACAAAATCATCGCCTTCGTTCACGCGCACAGCCTGCAGGTGCAGTGGCTGCTGGAAACCCATGCCCACGCCGATCACCTGTCCGCAGCGCCTTACCTGCGCCGGGAACTGGGCGGAAAAATCGCCATTGGCGAATCAATCAGCAAAGTGCAGAACGTGTTCAAGGCGCTGTTCAACCTGGAGCCGGAGTTCTGCGTCGATGGCTCGCAGTTCGATCACCTGTTTGCGCCGAACGAGTCATTCCGCATTGGCAACCTCAAGGCCACCGCCCTGCACGTCCCCGGCCACACCCCGGCGGACATGGCTTACCTGATCGACGGCGAACAGATTCTGGTCGGCGACACGCTGTTCATGCCCGACGTCGGCACCGCCCGCTGCGACTTCCCCGGCGGCAACGCGCATCAACTGTACAACTCGATCCACAAGCTGCTGGCCTTCCCCGCCAGCGTCAAACTCTACGTCTGCCACGACTACCCACCCGAAGGCCGCGCCGCGCAGTGCCAGACCACTGTCGGCGAGCAGCGCAAAAGCAATATTCATGTGCATGACGGAATCGACGAGGCGGCGTTCGTCGAGATGCGCACCAAACGCGATGCCGGACTGGGCATGCCGACGCTGCTGCTGCCGGCGATTCAGGTCAATGTGCGGGCGGGGAATCTGCCACCGGCAGAGGAAAACGGCGTGGTGTACCTGAAGATTCCGCTCAACTCTCTATAGGAAAAAGTCGCTCGAACCATCACCAGATTATTTTTCCTACGAACGCTGGCGATAGTGATGAACTGGTGAAAATCCTCTCAGCGATCAGACTCCATCGGGCAAACATTCAATGGAGTTTTCGCAATATGGATATTCGCCGTAATCACCGCGACATGACACCGCAACAGAAAGCTGCGTTCGTCGATGCGATCCTGGTACTGAAAAACAACGTCGACAGCGTCCTGCGCCCCGGACAGCAAAATCGCTACGATGACTTTGTGCAGATCCACAAAAACTCGATGGGCGGCGCCAATCCGCTGATACCCAATCCGCATCGCAGCCCTTTGTTCTATCCGTGGCATCGAATTCTGATTCGCCAGTTCGAACTGGCCCTGCAGTCCGCCACCAATGATCCGACCATTACCCTGCCCTACTGGAACTGGCAACTGACCGGAGCAGACAACCCCTTCACGTCGGATTTCATGGGCTCAAACGGTGACAACCTGCAAGATCAGCGTGTCACCAGCGGTCCGTTTTCCAGGGAGCACTCACAATTCGATGTCAGGGTCTGGGACGAGGGCACTGGCAACACCGGCATTCGTCGAAATCTGGGGGCAAGCGGCGCACTGCCCACCCCGCTGGATGTTATTTCGACCCTGAACAGAACGCCTTACTGGATGGATGAAAGCGGCTGGGAAAACGTCTCGGAAAGCCTTTTGCACAATCCGGTACATGCCTGGATTGGCGGCAGCATGGCACAAGCCTCCTCACCCAACGATCCGATATTCTTCCTGCACCACTGCTACCTCGACTTGCTGTGGGAACGCTGGAAACATCAGCATGCTGGAACTCCAGGCTTTACCAATAGAGCTGGCTCGGCAGACACGAACGAAACCGTCCTGATCTTTCATCCTGCCAATGAACGGGCGCCCTGGGCGCAAACCTTTACCGTCCGACAAACCCTCTATACCGCAGAGCTCGATTACCGGTATGACTACATCTGACTTTCAGTTACCTAGCGTCAGGCCGTTTGCCGGCAAGGGCAATGCAGTCTTGTAGCGCACCTGCTTGAGCGCAAAACTCGAGCGAATATTCGCCACCCCCGGCACCTTGGTCAGAAAGTCCATCATGAAACGCTCCAGCGACTGAATGGTCGGCACCAGCACGCGGATCAGATAATCCGGGTCACCCGCCATCAAATAGCACTCCATCACCTCCGGGCGATCGGAAATCGCTTCTTCAAAATGCTGCAACGCCTCCTCCACCTGCTTCTCGAGGCTGACGTGGATGAACACGTTGACATGCAGTCCCAGCAGGTCGGCGTCCAGCAGCGTCACCTGCTCGCGAATCAGCCCTAATTCTTCCATCGCCTTGACCCGGTTAAAGCACGGTGTCGGCGACAGATTCACCGAGCGTGCGAGGTCGGCGTTGGTGATGCGCGCGTTCTCTTGAAGGCTGTTGAGAATGCCGATGTCGGTACGGTCCAGTTTGCGCATGAGACAAAACCACCTGTTTTTTATGTTTATGCAGAATTTCTATCTGCAAATCGTCTCCAGCGCAACGAAACAGAGAGAAATATTCTTCTGGCCCGGGCCTATGATTGTTGTAGGACAAGATTTCTTTCACCCAAGAATGATTGCCAGCTCACTACAAGAAATTCACAAGATCGAGCGTAGAAGCCATGACCCAAGCGTATGAACCGCTGCGTCTGCACGTCCCTGAACCTTCGGGCCGCCCAGGCTGCAAAACCGACTTTTCCTACCTGCATCTGACCGATGCCGGTACGGTGCGCAAACCATCCATCGACGTCGAACCCGCCGACACCGCCGACCTGGCGCGTGGCCTGATCCGCGTGCTCGACGACCAGGGCAACGCCCTCGGCCCCTGGGCTGAAAACGTGCCGGTCGAGATCCTGCGCAAGGGCATGCGCGCCATGCTCAAGACGCGGATCTACGACAACCGCATGGTGGTTGCCCAGCGCCAAAAAAAAATGTCGTTCTACATGCAGAGCCTTGGCGAAGAAGCCATTGGCAGCGCTCAGGCCCTGGCCTTGAACATCGACGACATGTGCTTCCCGACCTACCGCCAGCAAAGCATCCTGATGGCCCGCGAAGTGCCGTTGGTCGACCTGATCTGCCAACTGCTGTCCAACGAGCGCGATCCGCTCAAGGGTCGCCAGTTGCCGATCATGTACTCGGTCAAGGACGCCGGTTTCTTCACCATTTCCGGCAACCTCGCCACCCAGTTCATTCAGGCTGTCGGCTGGGGCATGGCCTCGGCGATCAAGGGCGACACGAAAATCGCCTCGGCGTGGATCGGTGACGGCGCCACCGCCGAATCGGACTTCCACACCGCCCTCACCTTCGCCCACGTTTACCGTGCGCCAGTGATCCTCAACGTGGTCAACAATCAATGGGCGATCTCGACCTTCCAGGCCATCGCCGGTGGTGAAGCCACTACCTTCGCCGGACGCGGCGTCGGTTGCGGCATCGCTTCGCTGCGCGTGGATGGCAACGACTTCTACGCCGTGTATGCAGCATCTGCCTGGGCCGCTGAACGCGCCCGGCGCAACCTCGGGCCGACCATGATCGAATGGGTCACCTACCGTGCCGGCCCGCACTCGACCTCCGACGATCCTTCCAAATACCGTCCTGCCGACGACTGGAGCCACTTCCCGCTGGGCGACCCGATTGCCCGCCTGAAGCAGCACCTGATCAAGGTCGGCCACTGGTCGGAAGAAGAACACGCCGCCGTCAGTGCCGAGCTCGAAGCCGAAGTGATTGCCGCGCAGAAACAGGCCGAGCAGTACGGCACCCTCGCCGGCGGCCAGATTCCAAGCGCCGCGACCATGTTCGAAGACGTCTACAAAGAGATGCCGGAGCACTTGAAGCGCCAGCGTCAGCAGTTGGGGATCTGACATGAACGATCACAACAACAATATTCAGCTGGAAACCGCCATGACCACGACCACCATGACCATGATCCAGGCCCTGCGCTCGGCCATGGATGTGATGCTTGAGCGTGACGACAACGTGGTGGTGTTCGGTCAGGACGTCGGCTATTTCGGCGGCGTGTTCCGTTGCACCGAAGGCCTGCAGACCAAGTACGGCACCTCGAGGGTGTTCGACGCACCAATCTCAGAGAGCGGCATCGTCGGCGTTGCCGTGGGCATGGGCGCTTACGGTCTGCGTCCGGTCGCCGAGATTCAGTTCGCCGACTACGTTTACCCGGCCTCCGACCAGATCATTTCCGAAGCGGCGCGCCTGCGTTATCGCTCGGCCGGTGAGTTCACCGCACCAATGACCCTGCGCATGCCATGCGGCGGCGGCATCTACGGCGGCCAGACCCACAGCCAGAGCATCGAGGCGATGTTCACTCAGGTCTGTGGTCTGCGCACCGTGATGCCGTCCAACCCGTACGACGCCAAGGGTCTGCTGATCGCCTCCATCGAAAACGATGACCCGGTGATCTTTCTTGAGCCAAAACGCCTGTACAACGGCCCGTTCGATGGCCACCACGACCGCCCGGTAACCCCATGGTCGAAACACCCGCAAGCCCAGGTGCCGGACGGTTACTACACCGTGCCGCTGGACGTCGCCGCGATCACCCGTCCGGGCAAGGACGTGACCGTGTTGACCTACGGCACCACCGTCTACGTCTCGCAAGTCGCGGCCGAAGAATCCGGCGTTGATGCCGAAGTCATCGACCTGCGCAGCCTGTGGCCGCTGGACCAGGAAACCATCGTCAAGTCGGTGAAGAAAACCGGCCGTTGCGTAGTGGTGCACGAAGCCACCCGCACTTGCGGGTTCGGCGCCGAACTGGTCGCGCTGGTGCAAGAGCATTGCTTCCATCACCTGGAAGCGCCGATCGAACGCGTCACCGGTTGGGACACCCCCTACCCGCACGCGCAAGAGTGGGCGTATTTCCCTGGGCCGTCCCGTGTGGGCGCAGCTCTGAAACGGGTCATGGAGGTCTGAATGGGCACGCACGTTATCAAGATGCCGGACATCGGCGAAGGCATCGCAGAAGTCGAACTGTCGCAGTGGCACGTCAAGGTTGGCGATCTGGTGGTTGAAGACCAGGTGCTGGCGGACGTGATGACCGACAAGGCCATGGTCGATATTCCATCGCCGGTGCACGGCAAGGTGATTGCTCTCGGCGGTCAGCCGGGTGAAGTGATGGCGGTCGGCAGTGTGCTGATCAGCATCGAGGTGGAAGGTGCCGGCAACTTGAAGGAGTCCGCCGCACCCGCGCCTGTCAAAGAGGCGCCGATTGCGCTGAAAGCTGAAGCGACGGTCGAAAGCAAACCGGTCGCCGCTGCTGCACCGCGTCCGGCTGCCGTTTGCCAGGGCCCGATGGTTGCCCGTGAAGCCGATGAACGTCCACTGGCCTCCCCGGCCGTGCGCAAACATGCGCTGGATCTGGGCATTCAATTGCGCCTGGTACGCGGCACCGGCCCGGCTGGTCGCGTGCTGCACGAGGACCTCGAGGCCTATCTGGCGCAAGGTCAGTCGAACGCTTCGGCGCCGGCAGCCGCCGCTTACGCCCAGCGTCACGATGAAGAACAGATTCCAGTGATCGGCATGCGTCGCAAGATCGCCCAACGCATGCAGGACGCCACCCAGCGCGCCGCGCACTTCAGTTACGTCGAGGAAATCGACGTCACCGCGATTGAAGAGCTGCGCGCGCATCTGAATGAAAAACACGGTGCCAGCCGTGGCAAGTTGACCTTGCTGCCGTTCCTCGTGCGTGCGCTGGTCGTTGCCTTGCGCGACTTCCCGCAGATGAACGCCCGGTACGACGACGAAGCCCAGGTCATCACTCGCCTCGGCGCGGTACACGTCGGCGTCGCCACGCAAAGTGACGTTGGCCTGATGGTGCCGGTGGTGCGTCACGCCGAAGCCCGCAGCCTGTGGGACAGCGCTGCGGAAATCTCGCGCCTGGCGAATGCTGCCCGCAATGGCAAGGCCAGCCGCGACGAACTGTCCGGCTCGACCATCACCCTGACCAGCCTCGGTGCGCTGGGCGGCATCGTCAGCACCCCGGTGCTGAACCTGCCGGAAGTGGCAATCGTCGGCGTGAACAAAATTGTCGAACGGCCAATGGTCGTCAAAGGCCAGGTGGTGATCCGCAAGATGATGAACCTCTCCAGTTCCTTCGATCACCGCGTGGTCGACGGCATGGACGCGGCGCTCTTCATCCAGGCCATCCGTGGCTTGCTCGAACAACCCGCCACTTTGTTTGTGGAGTAAGGCATGCAAACTCTGAACACCACGCTGCTGATTATTGGCGGCGGTCCTGGCGGTTACGTCACGGCGATTCGCGCCGGGCAACTAGGGATTGCGACGATTCTGGTCGAAGGCCAATCGCTGGGCGGCACGTGCCTGAACATCGGCTGCATCCCGTCAAAAGCGCTGATTCATGTGGCCGAGCAGTTTCACCAGACGCAGCATCACAGCCAGCATTCGGCGCTGGGCATCAGCGTTTCGGCGCCGACCCTCGATATCACTAAAAGCGTTGAGTGGAAGGACGGTATCGTCGATCGCCTGACCACCGGCGTCGCCGCACTGCTGAAAAAGCACAAGGTTCAGGTCATCAACGGCTGGGCCAAGGTCATTGACGGCAAAACGGTCGAAGTCGGCGACACCCGAATCCAGTGCGAACACCTGGTACTCGCCACCGGTTCGACCAGCGTCAACCTGCCGATCCTGCCGATTGGCGGGCCGATCATCTCCTCCACCGAAGCACTGGCGCCGACGTCTGTGCCAAAGCGGCTGGTGGTGGTTGGCGGCGGTTACATCGGTCTGGAGCTGGGCATTGCTTACCGCAAGCTTGGCGCCGAGGTCAGTGTGGTCGAGGCACAGGATCGTATCCTGCCGGCCTACGATGCCGAGCTGACACAACCAGTACACGAAGCCCTGAAGCAACTGGGCGTGAAGCTCTATCTCAAGCACAGCGTGCTGGGGTTCGACGGGACCTTGCAGGTGCGTGACCCGAACGGCGACACCCTGAATCTGCAAACCGATCAGGTGCTGGTGGCCGTCGGCCGCAAACCGAATACGCAGGGCTGGAACCTCGAAGCGCTGAACCTGGACATGAATGGCTCGGCGATCAAGATCGACAGCCGTTGCCAGACCAGCATGCGCAACGTCTACGCCATCGGCGACCTGAGCGGCGAGCCGATGCTCGCGCACCGGGCCATGGCCCAAGGCGAAATGGTCGCCGAGCTGATCAGCGGTAAACACCGCGAATTCAACCCGACCGCGATCGCCGCCGTGTGCTTCACCGACCCGGAACTGGTGGTGGTCGGCCAGACCCCGGACGAGGCCAAGGCCGCCGGACTGGACTGCATCGTGTCGAGCTTCCCGTTCGCCGCCAATGGCCGGGCGATGACCCTGGAATCGAAAAGCGGCTTCGTGCGGGTGGTCGCCCGTCGCGACAATCATGTGATTGTCGGCTGGCAGGCAGTGGGCGTCGGGGTTTCCGAGTTGTCGACCGCGTTTGCACAAAGCCTGGAAATGGGTGCGCGGCTGGAAGACATTGGCGGCACCATCCATGCGCACCCGACCTTGGGTGAAGCGGTGCAGGAAGCGGCGTTGCGTGCTTTGGGGCATGCGCTACACCTGTAAATCCGTCAAATGGAGGGTGGCAGTGATGGCCCCTTCGCGAGCAAGCTCGCTCCCACATTTGGAATGCATTCCCCTGTGGGAGCGAGCTTGCTCGCGAATTCCTGAGGGCAACACGATTTATCTGTGTGCCATCCGATAGTCCGGGCTGCGAAACCGCTCAAGAATGAAGTATTGTTGTGCCCATCCAAAAAACGTCAGAAGCCTTGAACCGTTTCGGCGGTTGTTCAGTGATAGAGGGTGTCATGGGTAACGAAAGCATCAATTGGGACAAGCTGGGTTTTGACTACATCAAGACCGACAAACGCTATCTGTCGTACTTTCGCGATGGCGAGTGGGACAAAGGCACCCTGACCGAAGACAACGTGCTGCACATCAGCGAAGGCTCGACGGCCCTTCACTATGGCCAGCAGTGCTTCGAAGGCCTGAAGGCCTATCGTTGCAAGGACGGCTCGATCAACCTGTTCCGCCCGGATCAGAACGCCGCGCGCATGCAACGCAGCTGCGCCCGCCTGCTGATGCCGCACGTGTCCACCGAGCAGTTCATCGAAGCGTGCAAGCAAGTGGTTCGTGCCAACGAGCGCTTCATCCCGCCTTACGGCACCGGCGGCGCGCTGTACCTGCGTCCGTTCGTGATCGGCGTGGGTGACAACATCGGCGTGCGTACCGCCCCGGAGTTCATCTTCTCGGTGTTCGCGATCCCGGTTGGCGCCTACTTCAAGGGCGGCCTGACCCCGCACAACTTCCAGATCTCCAGCTTCGACCGCGCCGCCCCGCAAGGCACCGGTGCGGCCAAGGTCGGTGGCAACTACGCCGCCAGCCTGATGCCGGGTTCCCAGGCCAAGAAGGCGCACTTCGCCGACGCCATCTACCTGGATCCGCTGACCCACAAGAAGATCGAGGAAGTCGGTTCGGCCAACTTCTTCGGGATCACCCACGACAACAAGTTCATTACCCCGAACTCGCCGTCGGTTCTGCCAGGCATCACCCGCCTGTCGCTGATCGAACTGGCCAAGACCCGTCTGGGCCTGGAAGTGGTAGAAGGTGATGTGCTGATCGACAAACTGTCGGACTTCAAGGAAGCCGGCGCTTGCGGCACAGCCGCCGTGATCACCCCGATCGGCGGTATCAGCTACAACGACCACCTGCACGTGTTCCACAGCGAAACCGAAGTCGGCCCGGTCACCCAGAAGCTCTACAAAGAGCTGACTGGCGTGCAGACCGGCGACATCGAAGCGCCAGCGGGCTGGATCGTCAAGGTTTGATCTGACGGCTGCTGATGCACAAAAGCCCCCCATCGAGTAATCGATGGGGGGCTTTTTCATGGGCGCTGTTGTTGTATCCACTCAATGAACACCTTGGTGTGCGCCGACGCTTGCGGGGCAACACCGTAGTAATAGCGTGGCAGCGGCATGCGCAGCTCCGGCAACGGGCAGATCAGGCGACCACTCGACAAATGCGTGCCGAGCAAAGTGGTCGGACACAGTGCGATGCCCTCGCCCGCAACGGCCGCTTCCAGCACCCGGTGCATGTAATCAAACTGGCGGATCACTTGGCTGCTGCTCTGGCTCTGGCCGAAATGCATGGCCCAGTGGTGCCAGTCTTCTCGCCGCGCCCTGACGGTCAGCAAGGTGTGCGCACTGAGACCGGCGAGATTTGTCAGCGGCAGTCGCTCAATCAATGCCGGCGCCGCGACCATGACCAATTCATCCTCGAACAACGCTTGCGCCTCGAGCGACGGCGCCCAATCGTCACGGCCCCGGCGGATGACAATGTCGAAATCGTCGCGGACCGGATCCGGCGACTGAGTCTGTGTGACAACCTGGGTGTCGATGTGCGGATGCTGCGTCGAGAAGTCTGTCAAACGAGGCGTCAGCCATAACAGGGCGAAGGACGGCCGGACATTGATCCTGATCGTCGGCCGCGCTGCCTGCCGCTTCAACTCGGCAGCGGCGTCGGCTATCTGTGCCAGGCCGGTACTGACTTGCTGATAGAAATGCTCACCCGCCGGCGTCAGCAGCGATTGCCGAACACGCCGTTCAAACAGTAAAACGCCCAAGTGCTCTTCAAGCAGTTTGACGTGACGGCTGACTGCACTATGGCTGACATGCAGCTCTTCGGCCGCCAGGCTGAAACTCTGATGACGAGCAGCAACAGCGAAAGCGCGAACTGCGTTGAGCGGGGGAAGTGAATTTTTCATGGGTCTAATTTAGTCACATATGCACTGCATTTAAAGCGTTTGTCAGCGCCTTGTCGCCACGCCAATCTGCCCACATGCAGACACGCGATTCGACGGAGCAACATCATGCACAGCTACGGACTCTTTGTACTGTTCGCCACCCTGACTATTTTGAGCCCCGGCCCGGGCGTGGTGCTGACCCTGTCCAACGCCGTGCGCCTGGGCTGGACCGGCGCAGTGCCCGGCATACTGGGAATCGCCTCGGGCGCTTTCGTGGTGGCGGCCCTCAGCGCCACCAGCGTCGGCTTGATCCTCAGCGCCTCGGCCGAGGCGTTTACCGTGCTGAAATATGCCGGGGCCGCCTATCTGTTGTACTTGGGCTTCAAGAGTTGGCGTTCAGATCGTTTCCGTGCCCTGCAGCAGGTTCGCCCTTCTCGTCCGGGCTACCGCTTTCTCGAAGCCGCGTCCCTGCAGTTTCTCAATCCGAAAGCGATCTTCTTCTTTTTGGCCGTGTTCCCGCAGTTCATTGACACTGAACAGGCTTTTTACCCGCAGTTCTTCAAACTGGTGGCCTCGTACGCAACGCTGGTGATTCTGGTGCACGGCAGCTATGCCCTGCTCGCCAATGCGGCCAAAGGCTGGTTGTCGAGCCCGAAAGGCTCTTGGCTGGCGGCGAAAGTCTCGGGGGTGACCTTTGCCGGTTTTGGTCTGTTGATGGCTTCGGCAACCCGCTGAACAACCTGCTCAGGCTCATCCTGCTTCAAGGCAATCCGCTTGCCGGCCCGCCCGGCTATCCCGCTGGCCTGACCATTCTGTTGCTTGCCCATGCGCGCCTGGGTGATCAATCCGGGTATCAATCCCCCTTCCGGCAGGTTCTTCCAGAACCGCGCCGGCAAGTGCCCCTGCATGACCTTCTCGTTCAACCGCGCCGGGTTGAAGATGTGGCTGTAATAGGTCAGCCAAAGATCGCCGTGGGGGTCGTCGACGTTCTGCGCCAGTTGCTGCCATTCCAGCGGGCACTGGCGCTGATGAATCAATTGTTCGCCGTCGTAGTAAACACCGTCACGCGGGGTGGCGATCAACCAGCGGTATCGGCCCATGCGCCCGACGAAGTGTTCGCTGGCACTGTGCAGGATGTCGTGGGCCGGTTCGTGCCACGCCACGTATTGCGGGCCTGGCTGATCCTGCGGGCGTTCGATGAACCGCACGAAGGCATGCAGATGGTGGGCTTCGCGCTGTACCTGCTTGATCCGCCGCTGCAGCTCACTGCCGAGTTTGTCGCCGGCCATCATCGCCGTGCGGTCGCCGTGACTGACACGCCACAACACTTCGTACAAAAGACTCCAGCGCTGGTCGCCACGGTAGCGGGCCGCTTGCTCCAGCGTGTCAAGCAATGCACGGGGGATGCGCGCCTGGAACGGGCCATGCCCTTCGGGCACCTGCACATCACTGGCAAACAGGTCATTCACGCCTTCGGACGCCCAACTGACGAGACTCGGGTCGATCTCATGGCTAAGCAACCAGCGCGCCTGCTGCCGCCAGGTAACGAACAGATCGTCGCAATCGAGATTGATCATCCCCACAACCCCATCTGCTGCGGCTGCGGCCGGTCGCGCAGTTGCTGGTAGAGCATGTGACTGGTGACTTCGGCCTGTTGCGGGTGATAGTCGCTGGTGATGATGAACGGCTTGGCCTTGGCCAGTACACAGCGCATGCGCGCCACGTCTTCGTAACGGATGCGCCGTTGCTGGCGCAATTGCACCAGGCGTTCGGTGGTACGCAGACCAATGCCCGGAATGCGCGCAATCAAGGCCGGTTCGGCGCGGTTGAGATCCAGCGGGAACACCTCGCGATTCTGCAGCGCCCAGGCCAGTTTAGGATCAATGTCCAACGCCAGATTTCCCGGTCCCTTGAGTAACTCACCGGCGCTGTAGCCATAGCTGCGCAAGAGGAAATCGGCCTGATACAAACGGTGCTCGCGCATCAGCGGCGGCGCGGCCAGCGGTACGCTTTTCGGGCTGTCGGGGATCGGGCTGAACGCCGAGTAGTAAACGCGCCGCAATCGGTAGTTGCCATACAACGACTGAGCGCTGTGCAGGATCGTGCTGTCGTCGGTGTCATCGGCGCCGACGATCATTTGCGTGCTCTGCCCGGCTGGGGCGAATTTTGCCGAACGAGGTTCATTGAGCACCGTTTGCACGCCGGTGTAGATGGTGTTCATCGCCTGCTTGATCGAACCGATCTGCTTCTCCGGAGCCAGGGTTTGCAGACTGGCATCGGTGGGCAACTCGATGTTGACGCTCAACCGATCGGCATAGCGCCCGGCTTCCTCGATCAGCGCCGGGTCGGCCTCGGGAATGGTCTTGAGATGGATGTAGCCGCGAAACTCATGTTCTTCACGCAGCAGCTTCGCCACGCGCACCAGTTGTTCCATGGTGTAGTCCGCCGAGCGGATGATCCCGGAACTGAGAAACAACCCGCTGACGCAGTTGCGCCGGTAGAAATCCAGGGTCAGCGTAACCACTTCCTCGGGAGTGAAACGGGCGCGCGGCACATCGCTGGAGCGGCGGTTGACACAATATTGGCAGTCATAGAGGCAGAAATTGGTCAGCAGCACTTTCAGCAGCGAAACGCAGCGCCCGTCCGGCGTGTAGCTGTGGCAGATGCCCATGCCATCGGTCGAACCCAGCCCGCTCTTGCCCTCGGAACTGCGCTTGGGCGCGCCGCTGCTGGCGCAGGAGGCGTCGTACTTGGCGGCGTCGGCGAGGATGCTGAGCTTGTCGATGATTTGCATGGCGAAGACTCGATACTGGTTATGCGTACAGTATCGAGTCTATAGGATTGGCACAAGGTGCAAAGCAGGATCAAAAGATCTCGGCCGATCAGGTGTACGCACTCCCTGCAGGAGCTGCCGCTGGTTGCGATCTTTTGCTCTGCGCTTGCAATGGCACCTCAACCCCGAACCGCGCCCCGATCTCCCTGCGCCCCAACGCCGTCAACGCCAACGCCCGACTGTCCAGATCCTGGGTTACCCACTTGCGCTTCAACGCCGTTTGCAACAACGCCGCCCCCAGTGAGCCACCCAAATGCGGCCGGCGCATGCTCCAGTCCAGGCACGGGCAGGCGAACTTGCGGCGCAACGTGCTCAGATCCTGCACCTCGATGCCCAATCCGCCGAACAGCGCCTCGCCACTGTCGCTCAACCGATATACCTGCTCATCGGTCATCACCAGCCACCCCGCCTCCAGCATGCGGTCGTGCAGCAACACCGCCAGCGTACCGGCCATATGGTCGTAACAGGTGCGGGCGAATTGCAGGCGATCCGGCGTATGCGGTTTGAACATTGGCGCGGCGTTCTGACCGATCACCATCAACGCCTCCAGCGCCTGGGCCACACGTTGGTCGGCGAGGCTGTAATAGCGATGGCGCCCCTGCACATGCAGGCGCACCAGGGCCAGATCCTTGAGTTTGCTCAGGTGCGCGCTGGCGGTCGAGGCGCTGACTTCGGCGATGGCCGCCAGCTCCGTACTGGTGCGCGCATGGCCGTCCATCAGCGAGCAGAGGATTTTCGTGCGCGCCGGTTCGGCGATGGCGGCGGCCACTTGCGAGACGCCGATGTCTTGATGTTCTGCGTGCATATTTCGCTCCCCGACGAATCGTCGTCGCTGCGGACTGAAGATACTCGCATCACTTTCCCGACGACAAGGCTATGCACCATGGACCCGATCATCGCTGCGACGCAGGCCGATCCCTACCCCTACTACGCCGAACTGCGCGCGCAGGGCGGACTGACCTTTCATCACCCGCTGAAACTGTGGGTCGCCAGCAGCGCTCGCGCAGTCTGTGCGGTATTGGCCCATGCCGATTGCCAGGTGCGTCCAACGCAAGAACCGGTGCCGAAAGCGATTGCCTCGGGAATGGCCGGTAAGGTCTTTGCCCGGTTGATGCGAATGAATGAGGGCGAACGCCAGCGCTGCCCACGTTCGGCGATCGAACCGGCGCTTGACGTGTTCGATGCAGCCCGGGTGCGGGCGCTGGTGGCTGCACGCCTGATCAGCGCAGATGCCGACGGCGTATACAAAGCCATGTTTCGCGGCCCGGTGTGCGTGGTCGCAGCACTGCTCGGTTTCAGCCCGGCGCAAGGCCGGGCGATCAGTGAGCTGACCGCTGACTTTGTCGCGTGCCTGTCGCCGCTGAGCAATGATCTGCAACTGATGGCGGCACACGCGGCGGCTGAACAATTACGCGGTTACTTCATCGAGCTACTCGCCGAATCGAACAACGACTGGTTGAAGGCCATCCTGCAACGCTTCGCGGGCGACGAAGAAACGCTGATCGCCAATCTGATCGGGCTTTGCTCACAGAGGTTCGAAGCGACGGCCGGGTTGATCGGTAATGCCTTGGTCGCGGTGCGGCGTCAGCCCGCGCTACGCAGTGCACCAATGGATGCGCTGTTGGCTGAGGTTCAGCGTTTCGATCCATCGGTGCAGAACACTCGGCGCTTTGTCGCGCAGGCTTGTGAGATTGATGGAGTGCGGGTCGAGGCCGGCGAGGTGATTCTGCTGTTGCTGGCCTCGGCCAATCGCGATCCGGCACTCAACGAACGCCCCGACGAGTTTCTGCTGGATCGCCCGAACCGGCGCAGTTTCAGCTTCGGCAGCGGCCGGCATCAATGCCCGGGACAACGGCTGGCGTTGACGATTGCCGCTGCGACTGTCGGAGAAATCCTTGACCACGGTGTGAATCTGCAGCAACTGGCCTGGCACTACCGCCCTTCCTTGAATGGGCGGGTCCCGTTATTCAGCCAGGCACAGCGTTAAGCGCTGCGTAACTCAACCGTCAGGTGCGACAGCTCATGCACCGGCGCCAGCCGCTCGCGAATTGCCTCGGCAGTGACGCCGGCGGCCGCCACCACACTGACAATCGCCGCCCGTGCCTGCGGGCCGACGTGCCAGACGTGCAGGTCACTGATGCGCACGTCGTCCGAGGTTTCCAGCAGCTCGCGAATTTCCGCCGCCACCGGTTCGTCGGTGGTGTCGAGCAGCACCGCCGCGCTGTCACGCATCAGGTTGTAGGCCCATTTCGCGATGACAATGGAGCCGACAATACCCATCACCGGGTCCAGCCATACCCAACCGAGGTAACGCCCGGCCAGCAACGCGGCGATCGCCAGCACCGAGGTCAGCGCATCGGCCAGCACATGGACGTAGGCCGAGCGCAGGTTGTTGTCGTGATGGTGATGATGAGCATGGCTGTGGTCATGCTGATGGCCGTGATCGTGACCGTGATGACCCATCAGTAGAAAAGCGCTGAGGATATTCACGCCCAGTCCAACAATCGCAATCACCGTCGCTTCGCCAAACGCTACGGTGGTGGGTTCGAACAAACGAAAAATCGACTCGCCGGCAATGCCCAGCGACACCAGCCCCAGCACCATGGCTGAAGCAAATCCGGCCAGATCGCCAACCTTGCCGGTGCCGAAACTGTAGCGTCGGTTGTTGGCATTGCGCCGGGCGAAACCGTAGGCCGCCGCGGCGATGCCCAACGCGCCGGCATGGGTCGCCATGTGGAAACCGTCGGCCAGCAGGGCCATGGAGCCGGTGATGTAGCCGGCGGCGATCTCGCCGATCATCATCACAAACGTCAGCGCCACCACCCACAGGGTGCGGCGGGCGTTCTCGTCGTGGGACGCGCCGAGGAACTGGTGATCGTGGCTGAAACGATCAGCGCTTGGAGTCAGGCTCATGATGCTCGCGCTCTATTTGGAATAACGGCGGATGGCTTGCAGCAAGTCTTCGGCGCCCTGTGCACGCTCTTCGTCGGTCAGGTCGGGATGCGCCACGTGCTCTCGGGTGTGAGCCTCGATGAACTGCTCCATCAAACCGTTGACCGCGCCGCGAATCGCCGCCACCAAGTGCAAGGTCTTGGCGCAATCGGCGTCGCCCTCCAGCGCTTTTTCAACCGCCTGCACCTGCCCGGCGATACGTCGAACGCGGTTGAGCAATTCGTCTTTGTGTTCGTGAATGTGCGACATACCTATACCCCCTACCCCTATATGCCGCGCATGATCGCCGATGGCTTCGGCAATCGCAAGCTGGATGAGCATTCAAAGGATGAACGGGATACTGAGAGCGAGCTCAATCCCCCTGTGAGAGCCCACTGGCGATGACGGATACCGAATGTCAGATAAGGAAAGTCAAGGTCTTTATTACACCCGCCTCAATCGTCCCGCGTCAGAACTTCCAACAACTCAATCTCGAACAGCAGATTCGAATTCGGCGGAATCTTGCCCATCGACCGCTCGCCGTACCCCAGGTGCGCCGGCACCAGCAGTTTGCGCTTGCCGCCCACTTGCATTCCCATCAGTCCCTGATCCCACCCCTTGATCACCCGCCCTGTGCCAATCACGCACTGAAACGGTTTGCCACGGCTGTGGGAAGAGTCGAACTCGCTGCCGTCTTCCAGCCAGCCGGTGTAATGGGTGGTGATCAGTGCGCCTTTGACGGCGGCTTTGCCTTCGCCGACCTGAAGATCGATTACCTGCAACTCATCGTTCATGACATTCACTCTGTTATTCAGCTGGCCGCCGTTTTCCCAGAAATGCCGCTCGTTCGCAACTCATAAACGAAGATGGCCGCTGTATCCCAATCGGTGGCGGAACCCTTAATATAGCCATCCGCCATTACTTCACGGATTGTTACGTCATGCTGGCAGTTCCCGAATGATTGACCTCTGGATCAGCCTGGCCATTGGCGTCGTCATGCTTGCCGTGATTGTCGTACTGGTTCTGCGCGAGCGCGGGTTGCGCCGTCGCCTGGCTGAGTACCGAGACCTGCTGACCCGCGCGGCTGAGGGCCGCAATATCCATCAGGACGGCGATGCCGAGCGCTTCAAGCGCAGCCAGTATTTTGCGCGTATCGGCACCTGGGACTGGGAGGTCGACACCGATCGGCTGTACTGGTCGGACGCTATCTACGGCATGTTTGGGTTCAAGATCGGCGAAATCACCCCGTCCTATGCCTTGTTCTGTTCTTGCGTGCACCCGGACGATCGCATCAGGGTGCGCGACGGTGAATTGCGTTGCCTGGAGACCGGCGAAAACCACGACGAGGAATACCGCGTGGTCTGGCCCGACGGCACCATTCGCTGGCTGCGCGAAACCGGCAACGTGGTGCGCAACGATCACGACGCGGTGATCAAGATGATGGGCGTGGTGCGCGACATCACCGAAGAAAAAGCCTCGGCGAGTTACCTCAAGCACCTCGCTCACTTCGACCCGCTGACCGGCCTGCCCAACCGCCTGGTGCTGGAAGAACGTTTGTCCGAAGCGCTGGATCAGGCGAGTCAGACCGCTACGCGGGTGGCGCTGGTGTTTGTCGACTTGAATGGCTTCAAGAACATCAACGACCACTATGGGCACGCCGCCGGCGACCGGGTGCTGATCACCACCGCCACGCGCCTGAAACGCATCCTGCGCAACACCGACACGGTCGCCCGGATTGGCGGCGATGAGTTCGTGGTGATCCTGCAAGGCCTCGCCCCGGACCTCGACCTGCAGGACGAAGCCCGCCGCATCTGTCAGAAGATCTTCATCGAACTGTCGCCGCCGATCACCATCGGCAACGACCAGCGCCATGTCGGCACCAGCCTTGGGGTGGCGGTGTTTCCGGATCATGCGCCGACCATGGATCGGCTGCTGCACATTGCCGATCTGGCGATGTATGAAGCCAAGCGCAGTGGGAACAATCAGTATCGGTTGGGGGGCGTGAGCCCTGCGCGGGTGCATGCGCAGGGCTTTTGAATCCGGGGCTTAACGCTCGACAGGTTGCATCTCGACGATGGTGCCATTGGTGATCATGACCATCACGTACTTGTCGTTGATCTGCACCCACTGCGCCTGTTCGACCGGTGCTTTCAAACCTTTCTGTTTCCAGTTTTTCAGCGCTTTGTCACTGCGCTGATAAACGTCCGGGGCCCGGTCGTTGACCTTCAATTCACGGTCGCTGGTCGGGGACTGGACGGCAGGTTCGCTTGAGGTTTGCGCCGCTTGAACAAGTGGGCTGATCCCGGCAATGCCGGCGACGAGGGCCAGGCTGGCGATTAGGGTTTTGCTGTTCATCGGTGAACCTCCTTCAGATGTGTGATACCTGAACTCCGACTGCGGAGGACTGGAATCATTCCTTGTTTTTTTGCATGGGCTGGCCGGGGCATTGTAGTTGGCAGACACACCGCCATCGCTGGCGAGCCAGCTCCCACAGGTGTCTTGGCTGTACTCGACTTTTTTGAACACCACCAAACCCTGTGGGAGTCTGGCTGTACTCGACTTTTTTGAACACCACCAAACCCTGTGGGAGCCTGGCTTGCCAGCGATGGGGACAGGCCTTTCAGCATTTTCATTGACTGACACACCGCCATCGCTGGCGAGCCAGCTCCCACAGGGTTAGAGGTGATTCAAGAGATTGATCCGCTTTGCGCATCAATGCATGCCAATAATGCAATTAACATCCAGTTACACCTGCGCCACCATCCACCGCAATAACAACCGTGCGCCGCTTCCACGTCGCGCACGTCATAAAAGCGGTGGAGTCCTTTGCTATGACAGCCTCAATCCCACACGGCGGCTCGCGGGCCGGTGCCATTTTCCGAGTCACCTCGGGCAACTTCCTCGAACAGTTCGACTTCTTTCTGTTCGGTTTCTATGCCACACAGATCGCGGCGGTGTTCTTTCCGGCGAGCAGTGAGTTCGCGTCTCTGATGATGACGTTCGCCGTGTTCGGCGCCGGCTTTTTGATGCGACCGCTGGGCGCCATTGTGCTCGGTGCGTACATCGACGACGTGGGCCGCCGTAAGGGCTTGATCGTCACCCTGTCGATCATGGCCAGCGGTACGATCCTGATTGTGCTGGTGCCCGGATACGAAAGCATCGGCTTGTTCGCGCCCGCATTGGTGTTGATCGGGCGGCTGCTGCAAGGCTTCTCCGCCGGCGCGGAGCTGGGCGGGGTTTCGGTGTATCTCGCGGAGATCGCCACCCCGGGTCGCAAGGGTTTCTTCACGGCCTGGCAGTCGGCCAGCCAACAAGTGGCGATCATCGTCGCTGCTGCGTTGGGCTACGCACTGAATGCGTGGATGGCGCCGAGCGTGGTGGCCGATTGGGGCTGGCGCATTCCGTTTTTCGTCGGTTGCCTGATCGTGCCGTTCATCTTTCTGCTGCGCCGTAACCTGGCGGAAACCGAAGAGTTCGCCGCACGCAAACACCGTCCGAGCATGCGCGAAGTGTTCCACACCCTCGGCCAGAACTGGGGCGTGGTGTTGGGCGGCATGTTGATGGTGGCGTTGACCACCACCGCGTTCTACCTGATCACCGTGTACGCGCCGACCTTCGGCAAAACCGTGCTGCACCTGAGCACCTCCGACGCGCTGCTGGTGACCTTGCTGGTGGGCGTGTCGAACTTCTGCTGGCTGCCGATTGGCGGCATGTTGTCCGACCGTATCGGTCGTCGCCCGGTGCTGATCGCAATGTCGCTGCTGGCCTTGGCCACCACCTACCCGGCGCTGTCGTACCTGGTGCAGGCGCCGAGCTTCAGCCACATGTTGCTGTCGCTGCTGTGGCTGTCGTTTATCTACGGCATGTACAACGGCGCGATGATCCCGGCGCTCACCGAGATCATGCCGGTGGAAGTGCGCGTTGCCGGGTTCTCGCTGGCCTATAGCCTGGCCACTGCGGTCTTCGGCGGTTTCACCCCGGCGATGTCGACCTTTCTGATCCAGTACACCGGCGACAAGGCTGCGCCGGGTTACTGGATGAGCATCGGCGCGCTGTGTGCCTTGTGCGCCACCTTGTATCTCTATCGCCGCGCAGGCGGCCGTCTGCAACCGGTTGCCGCATAAGGAGCAATCATCTTGAAAAAACTCATTAACCTCAGCGCCGCCGCCCTCTTCGCGTTCAGCGCCCTGGCACACGCTGAACAACTGAACGTGATGACGTCGGGCGGCTTCACTGCCGCCTACAAAATCCTCGGGCCGAAATTCGCCGCGGCCACCGGCAACACGCTCGACACCCAGCTCGGCCCGTCGATGGGCAAGGCGCCGGAAGCGATCCCCAATCGCCTCGCCCGTGGCGAACACGCTGACGTGGTGATCATGGTCGGCTACGCCCTCGACGATTTGATCAAGCAGGGCAAGGTCGACCCGGCTTCGCGGGTTGAACTGGCGGATTCGCGGATCGGCCTGGTGGTGCGCCAAGGCGCGCCGAAACCGGACATCAGCAGCGTCGAAGGCCTGAAGAAAACCCTGCTCGACGCACAATCGGTGGCCTACTCCGACAGCGCCAGCGGCGTGTACATCGAGCAGCAGCTGTTCAAGAAACTCGGCGTCGAAGATCAACTGAAACCGAAGGCGAAGATGATCCCGAAAGTCCCGGTCGGCTCCGTGGTGGCCACCGGTGACTATCAGCTGGGCTTCCAGCAGGTCAGCGAATTGCTGCCGGTGCCGGGCGTGACATTTGTCGGCAAGATTCCGGAGTCGGTGCAGTCGGTGACGCGCTTCGCCGCCGGTATCCCGGTCGGTGCGCAGCATCCAAAAGAAGCCAAGGCCCTGCTCGACTACCTCGCCGCACCCGCGGCCCAGGCAGACGTGCAAGCCACCGGGCTGGATTCGGTCAAGCGCTGATCGTTGGCGGCTGGACTTTCATTTCCACCACCAGCCGCTCCAGTTCCAGTGCCGCCGGGGTCAACGTGCGACCCCGGCGCTTGATGATGCCGACGCTGCGCATCACTTGCGGATCGGTCAGCGGCACCCGCGTCAGGATCGGATGATCAGGCCCCGGCATCGCCATCAGCGGCACGGCCGCCACACCCAGCCCCGCCTCCACCAGACCAATCATGGTCGTCACATGCCGCGTTTCGCAGATGCTCTGACGCTGCGGCACCACGCTGCTCAAGGCCTGATCAAGCAAAAAGCGGTTGCCCGACGTCTTGTCGAGCGAGATGTAATCCTGCTGATAGAACTCGTCCCACGTCACGCTGCTGCGCCCGGCCAACGGGTGATCGCGCCGGCAAGCAACGACATAGCACTCCTGCACAAGCGGTTCGAAATCGACTTTGGCATCCTGAGTGCCCAGGAAACTCAAACCGAAATCCGCCTCGCCATTCACCACTGCGCTGAGCACATCGTGGGCGCTGGAATCGAGGACCTTGACCTTGATCCGCGGAAACTGCTGGTGGTAACGCGCCACCACCCGCGGCATGAAGTAGTACGCCGCCGACGGCACGCAGGCCACGGTGACGTGACCCATTCGGGTCGAAGCGACTTCGCTGATGCCCAGCAATGCCACGTCGAGGTCATCCAGCAAGCGCTCGACGCTGGGCATGAATCCGCGCCCGGCCTGGGTCAGGCTGACCTTGCGCGTGGTGCGCTCGAACAACTTCACACCGAGGGCGTCTTCGAGCTTTTCGATGCGCCGGCTCAGCGCCGGTTGTGACAGGCGCACGGTGTCGGCAGCCTTGCGAAAACTGCCCTGCTCGACCACCGCGCGAAAGGCCTGCAGGTCGTTGAGGTCGAAGTTGATGGCCATGGCGAACTCTAAAAAGATTGATTCACAAAGGCTATCAATGTAACCAACTGATGCAAAACATTACAGGGCGCATGAACGGCCCTTGTAGGAATGAGCCTGCTCGCGATGGCGAAATGTCAGTCAACAACCGGGGATCTGACAGATTGCTATCGCCAGCAGGCTGGCTGCTACAGGGGATCTTCAGTGGATCTTGAATCGTTTCAGCCCTTATCCTTATCGCCCCCGCCGTACCGTTGTCAGGAGTTACCCCATGCCCCATGAAGGCAATCTGTTGCAAGCCGCTGTCGTGTTTCTGTTCGCGGCGGTGCTCACCGTGCCTCTGGCCAAACGCCTGCAACTGGGCGCTGTGCTCGGTTATCTGTTTGCCGGGGTGATCATCGGTCCTTCCGTGCTGGGCCTGATCGGCAATCCGCAGAGCGTGGCGCACATCTCCGAACTGGGTGTGGTCCTGCTGCTGTTCATCATTGGCCTCGAACTGTCGCCGCGACGCTTGTGGGTAATGCGCAAATCGGTGTTCGGCGTCGGCCTGGCGCAGGTGTTGCTGACCGCCTCGGTGATTGGCGTGCTGGCGCTGGCGCTGTTTGGCCAGCCTCTTAACAGCGCGATTGTGCTCGGCCTCGGCCTGGCGCTGTCGTCCACCGCTTTCGGCCTGCAAAGCCTGGCCGAGCGCAAGGAACTGACCAGCCCCCACGGGCGGCTGGCGTTTGCGATTCTGCTGTTTCAGGACATCGCCGCCATCCCGTTGATCGCCCTGGTGCCGATGCTCGCCGGCAGCGGTCAGGACACCAGCAGCGCCGACAGCCTCAATCACGCCTTGCAAGTGCTCGGCGGCATCGCCGTGGTGGTGGTCGGCGGGCGTTATCTGTTGCGTCCGGTGTTCCGCGTGGTGGCGAAAACCGGCTTGCCGGAAGTGTCCACCGCCACCGCGCTGCTGGTGGTGATCGGTACGGCGTGGCTGATGGACCTGGTCGGTGTGTCGATGGCGCTGGGGGCGTTTCTCGCCGGGCTGCTGCTGGCGGATTCGGAGTATCGCCATGAACTGGAAGCACAGATCGAACCGTTCAAAGGGCTGCTGCTGGGGTTGTTTTTCATCAGCGTCGGCATGGGCGCAAATCTCAGCCTGTTGCTCAGCGCCCCCGTCACCGTGCTGGGGCTGACGCTGTTGTTGATCGGTCTGAAGCTGCCGTTGCTGTTCGTTGTCGGGCGTTTGGCCGGTGGTCTCAACAAGATCAGCGCCATTCGCCTCGGTATCGTCCTGGCGGCCGGTGGTGAATTCGCCTTCGTGGTGTTCAAGATTGGTCGCGATCAGGGTCTGTTCGAACCGCGCCTGTACGACTTGCTGGTGCTGACCATCACCCTGTCGATGGCGGTGACGCCATTGTTGCTGTTGCTCTGTGCGCGTCTGGTCAGCCCGAAAGTGCAACCGGTGGAAGTGCCGGAGCAGTTCCGCCAGATCGACACCGAAACGCCACGGGTGGTGATTGCCGGCATGGGCCGGATGGGGCAGATCGTGGCGCGGATTCTGCGGGCGCAGAACATCCGGTTCGTGGCGCTGGACACCTCGGTGGAAACCATCGAGCTGTCGCGCAGTTTCGGCGGTGTGCCGGTGTTCTATGGTGACCCGATGCGCCCGGAAATCCTCAATGCGGCCAAGGTTGGCGAGGCGGAGTATTTCGTGATTGCCACGGATGACCCGGAGACCAACATCAAGACGGCCGAAATCGTGCGCAAGCTGTATCCGCATATGAAAATCATCGCCCGGGCACGTAACCGTCAGCACGTGCACCGCTTGGTCGATGTCGGCGCCGAGGCGATTCGGGAAACCTACTATTCGAGTCTGGAAATGAGCCGCCGCACCCTGGTCGGCCTCGGTCTGACCCAGGCCCAGGCCGATGCGCGGATCAAGCGCTTCAAGCACCACGACGAACAGGTGCTGGAAGCCCAGCACGCGGTTTACGACGACGCCGCCAAAGTCCTGCAGACCGCTCAGGAAGCCCGGGCGGAACTGGCGCGGCTGTTCGAGTCGGATCAGCTGGAAGAGGAATCGCGCCAGGACTGACGTCCTTGCACAGATCCAAATGTCAGACCGCCAGGGCCGACGCCTTCGCGGGCAAGCCCGCTCCCCCAGGTTTTATGAACGACTGAAAACCCTGGGGGAGCTGGCTTGCCAGCGAAGAGGCCAGCACATTCCGCATCAATGTGACTTGAATCAGGCCAGCTCTAATTCATGCTCGTGCTTGACCGGCGCGACCTCAAACCGGTCGGCCAGGAACGGCGTGATATCCAGCGGCAGCGGCTCGTCGTTGATCAGTTTGTCCAGCAGCACACCGGTAATCGCCGACGTCAGAATGCCGGTGCGGAAGTGTCCGCAGGCATTCATGTAGCCCTCCACCCCACGCATCGGCCCGAGAATCGGCAACTCGTCCGGCGAGCCCGGACGCAGTCCGGCCCAGGTGCGCTTGAGGTTGACGTCCTTGAGTTCCGGCAGGCAGCGCACCGCCCCCTGCACCAGCCCGGCGATTTCCGGGTAAGTGGTGGTCACGTCGAAACCCTTGTCTTCGGTGGTGCTGCCGATCAGGATCTCGCCGTTGTCCTTTTGCGCCACGTAGCAATCGCTGGTGGTCAGGCAGCCGTTGAGGATTTTCGGCAGGCGTTCGGTCAGCAGAATCTGGCCCTTAACCGGTTTCACCGGAATGCGGATGCCCGTCGCCCACTCGCTCAAATCCGCCGCCCAGGCGCCGCCCGCGTTGATCAGCGTCTTGCAGTGAAACACCCCCGCCTCCGCCGTCTGCACCCCGGTCACGCGGGTGCCGTGGTGCAGCACACCGGTCACGTTGGTGTTGACGAAGATATCGACACCGTTCTGCCGCGCACCCTCCAGATAGGCATCGGCGAGGCGAAACGGGCTGACCTGGTGATCGCACAGAAACTCCAGTGCGCCACGGGCCTCGTGACTGACGCTCGGCTCGGCTGCACGCAGCGCGGCCTGATCGAGCCAGCGCACCTGATCGGCGAGGTGCGGAATGCAACCGACGATGTGTTCGGCGTAGAGCCGGTCTTCGTCGTCATAAATGACGAATTTCAGCCCGGTCTTTTCGAACTTGAAATCCATCCCGTGGTGGTCTTTCAGCTCCCGGTGCAACGCCGGGTACAGCGCGTTGGACTGCAGGGCGAAATCGAAGAACGACGCCGGCAGGATATGCGGTGTGCTGGCGTCTACCGCCACCGCCGCGCCCTGGGTTTCGCGCTTGCGATTGGCCGACATCATGCGGAAGAAAATCACCCCGCAGCCGAGGCCGACCGATTCACCGATCGCCCACAAACCACCGGCCGAAGCACGGGTCGCGTTGCCCGGCCGCTTGGCATCAATCAGCGCGACCTTGAGGCCCTGGCGCTTGGACAATTGATAGGCGCAGGACGCCCCGATCACGCCGCCACCGGCAATGATCACGTCATAGAACTTACTCATGGGCAGCGGCCTCCGTGCCGACGGACTGGAACGCGGAAAATGGAATTGGATCAATCGGGAAACGCGGACGCAGCCAGCCGACGTCCTTGCGTCCGGTGGCCTGGCGCAGACGGTCGCTGCAATAGCCGACGCACATCCGCCCCTGACAGTCGCCCATGCTCACCC
Source organism: Pseudomonas monsensis (assembly GCF_014268495.2). Classification (NCBI taxonomy): domain Bacteria; kingdom Pseudomonadati; phylum Pseudomonadota; class Gammaproteobacteria; order Pseudomonadales; family Pseudomonadaceae; genus Pseudomonas; species Pseudomonas monsensis. The sequence goes on from NZ_CP077087.1 coordinate 4,115,444, forward strand.
GGGTGCGCATTTTCAGGCTGGCGATGTCTTGCACGCCCTGCTCCAGCGCGCGGTCGATGTCGGCGCGGGTCGTGTGTTCGCAGCGGCAGATCACCGTGTCGGCGGCCGGCAACGCGGTCTGGCCGACGCCGCGCTCGGTGTAGCGATCCACGGCAGCGCGAAAGCGCACGATGGCTTTGAGTTTGCTCAGGTAGCGGTCACGGCGGACTCGCGCCAGCTCCTCTTCGAGCACGCCGCGTTGCAACAGGATCGACGTCGCAGCGATCTTGCCGGCGAGCATCGCCGCTTCCCCGCCGCGAATCCCGCCCATGTCGCCGGCCAGGTGCACATGGGGTTCGCTGCTTTGCTGCCAGATATTGGCGTTGGCGCGCAGATAGCCGTCGTCGCTGAAGCCGTGATCGAGGCCCATCTGCTGGCTGAGTTGGGTACGCGGGATGAAGCCGTAACCGACCGCCAGCGTCTGCGCTTCGAAGCGTTCGACACGGGACAGGTCCGGCTCCCACGTCGCCGAATAGGGCGCGACGCTGACACTTTTCAGTTCGCCTTCGCCGTGGGCTTCGACCACGCCCCAGCCGTAATTCATCGGGATGCCGTGCAGTTTCAGGTACGCGAGCATGCTCAGGCCATCGAGGAACAGCTGCGGCTTGTTCAACAGCGCCAGACTCTCGCGGGCGATCTTGCTGAACACGCAGGCCTCATACACCCCCGCCACACGCACGCCCGAGGCGTGCAGCTGGGTCGCTACCAGCGGCAACAACGGCCCGGTGCCGGCAATGATCACCGGCCCTTGCGGCTTGACCACGCCGCTTTTGATTTGCAGTTGCAGACCGCCCAGCATGATGACCCCCGGCAGCGTCCAGCCGGGAAACGGCACACTGCGTTCGTGGCAACCGGCAGCCAACAGCACTTGCGGGTACTCGATCGAGTGCAGTTGCTCGTCGCCGTCCAGCACCACCAGTGCCCGCGAGCCCTCGGCGCCGATCACGCGATGGTTCAGACGCACGTCGATCAACCCGGCCTGCGCCTGAAAATCACCGTGCAGTTTGCCCAGCACTTCAGCGTAACGCGGCCCCAGATAATCCAGTTGCACGCCATCGCGCAGCGGCCCGCGATAGACCACCCCGCCAAGGCGCGACGCTTCTTCGAGCAGGGTACAACGCACGCCGTGCCGGGCCAGTTCGATGGCCGCAGCCATGCCCGCCGGGCCGCCACCGACGATCAACGGTTGCTGACTCATACGACCTCCTGCGCGGCGACGCGGTTGACCTGGGTCTCGATGCGCATGCCGTCGCGTACCACGGTCTGGCAGGCGCGGCGCTTGTGTCGGCCGTTGATTTTGACCAGGCAACACTGGCACACGCCCATGCCGCAGTAGGCGCCGCTGATCTGGTCATGATCGTTGCGGGCGATCTGGCGTACGCCAAGGGATTGAATGACGCTGAGCACGGTTTCGCCGATGGCGGCGGTCACCGGTTGGCCGTTGATGTGGACGGTCATATCCGCCTGGGTCAAAGGCTGAATATCGAAGGTTCGTTCTAGGCAGTGCATTGCAATGTTCATCCGTGAAAAGGTTCAGGGGAGTTCTACGTCAGCTCCTTGCTGCACTCTGCCTGGCGACCCGTTGTGGTTTTTGGTGGGATCTGCCGGGCGACTCCATGAGCGCAGCAAATTGCGCACCGGAGCACTGTAGTCGATACCGCGACAAGGGCCTGGATCTTTTAAGTTAGGTGATCTCGCCCAAGGGAATATTGATCCAGATCGTTAAAACATCTCTGCCTGCAGGCGCTGCTGCGGGTTGCGATCTCTTGATCCTGTTTTAAAAAATCAAGGTCAAAGGATCACAGCCTTCGACAGCCCCTGCGCAGGTCAGCGGCAACAATGAAAAAGCCGCTTTCACCGTGAAGTGGAAGCGGCCGAGGCAATGAACCCCTATAGAGCAATCAGTGCACGAACAGGGCGATCAGAATGATGATCGGGATCGGTACGCCGAGGAAAAACAGCAGTAGTGAGCGCATGGTGGTTCTCCTTGATTAACGGACCGGGGTGGTCGTGGTGTAAGTGTCGACTTCAACGTACTCGACCGCATCGCGACGACGACCGCCGAAGGTGGCGGCGAAGCTGGCGAAGAACGCACCGGCCAGCAGCGAGATGAACATCCACAGCGACGTCCAGGCAGCGACTTTGGCAGCGGTGTCGGCGGCTTCTTGAGCTTTGACTTTGGCGTCGGCGATGGCTTTCTGGGTACGTGCGTAGATTTCATCGACGCGACGTTCGGCATCGGCCTGGGTCAGGTTGGTCCGTTGAGCGACGAGTTGCGCAAGGTAAGTACGGTCTTCGGCGCTGAGCTGACCATTGGCCAGGCTTTGCGCAAAGATACGAGTCACGGTGCCACGGGCGGCGTCATCGCTGACGGCTGCAGGACGGTCATCACGGAACAGGCTGTCGACGAAGTAACCGTACTGATTGCTGTCGGTGTTTGCCGCAGCCGTACCGGCTGCCTGGGTAATGGCGCTGGCGGCACCGCCGGCGACACTGGCACCCGCCTGCACGCCACCACTGATCACGCTGCTGACCGAGCCCACCACCAGCACTGCGGTAACGAGCGTGGCCACACACCATGCGAGGAAACCGTGGGCGGTGTCGCGGAAATACACTTCGTCACCGTGCATGTTCGCCCACTTCACCCGCAGACGACCGGCGATGTAACCCCCCATGCCCGAAGCGATGATTTGCGTCGCCGCCAGCCAGACAATCGTGGAAATGCCCAGGCCCTTGGCGCTGATGCCCTCTCCGGCCCACGGTGAAACGGCAGAGAAACCCAAACCGAAACCGAGCAGCACGAGAATCATCGACAGTGCAGCGGCAGCCGCCGCACCGGCGAAAATCGCGCCCCAGGAAACGCCTGACACGCTGCTCGAGTCTTCGTAAGCAGGATAAAACCCATCTGAGGATCTATTCATTGTTGTACCGCTCCAGGCATGAAAAATAGTGTTACAACTCGTCATCAGACGAATTGCAGTGACCGTGCCAGTCGCAGAAATTAAATAAATCCTTTAGTTTCAATCAGTTATAAAAAATGAACTTCCCCGGACCATGCAACTTGCAACAAATGCCCCAGAACAGCGGGTTTTATGCATTGGCGGCGAGGCACGTTATTTGCGCTTGTAGCTTTTGTTACCACTGGGCGTCAGGCAATACACGCCTCCGCGCGGCCCCGTGCAAAACGAGCCTGTGCCGCAAGCACAGCCATCATCGCTCTGCAGAAAGTTTTGCGGGCGCACCTGCTGGCGTTCGCCGAACAGGGCGGCACAGCTTTTCTTCGAGCCGCTGATAGAGCCGTCATTGCACAGGAACAGGTCGCCGTCGCAACGATCAATTCCGCCCTTCTTCCCGGAACAAGGGGTATTGGCGGCGATCGCCGAAGCACTCAACAGCGTCAGCACCAACCCGGTTATTGGCATCCAGCCACGGCGAATCAACGTACGCACCGAAACCACTCCTTATTGAGATTGTGGCCAGATGATATCAACGTTCAGGAAAATATTTCCCCAAGCCCGCTCAATGGCAGCTACAACATGAAAGTTAATTTAAAGCATCACGGAAATTTCTTGGCAAAATGCAGCCATTCCGTTGAACCGATCAAGGCCAGCCCTATGACGCGTATTTTGACCATCGAAGACGACGCCGTGACCGCCCGGGAAATCGTCGCCGAATTGAGCAGCCACGGGCTCGACGTCGACTGGGTCGACAATGGCCGCGAAGGCCTCGACCGGGCGGTGAGCGGCAATTACGACCTGATCACTCTCGACCGCATGTTGCCCGAACTGGATGGCCTGGCCATCGTCACCACCCTGCGCACCATGGGCGTGGCCACGCCGATCCTGATGATCAGCGCCCTGTCCGATGTCGACGAGCGCGTGCGCGGCCTGCGTGCCGGTGGCGATGATTACCTGACCAAACCGTTCGCCACCGACGAGATGGCGGCGCGGGTCGAAGTGTTGTTGCGCCGGCAGAACAGCGGCGCGACCCAGGCGACGACCTTGCAGGTCGCGGATCTGCAGCTGGACTTGATCAGCCACGAAGCGCGTCGCGCCGAACAAGTCCTGACGCTGTTGCCGACCGAATACAAACTGCTGGAATTCCTGATGCGCAACAGCGGCCAGATCCTCTCGCGCATGATGATTTTCGAAGAGGTCTGGGGTTATCACTTCGACCCGGGCACCAACCTGATCGACGTACACATCGGCCGTCTGCGCAAGAAAATCGACGCTGCCGGCAACGTTCCGCTGATCCGCACGGTACGGGGCTCGGGTTATGTCATTGCCGAACCCGTCTGACGGCTGGCGCTCCTCCAGCAGCCGTTTGCTGGCGCTGTACAGTTCGCTGTTCGTGGCATGGAGCGCGATCCTCATGGGGGTCATGTATTTCGAGGTGTCCGGCTACCTCGACAACCTCGCCAAACATTCGCTAATGCAGCGTCAGCACCTGTTTTCGCACTTTCGTGGCGAGCAACTGGAAGAAGCCCTCGCCGCGAGCATGACCTTCGACATCCGCGGCATCGACGCCTATGGCCTGTTCGATGCCGAAGGCACCTACCTCGGTGGCGCACTGCAACGGATCCCCGAAGGCCTGCCGCTGGACGGCAAGATCCACATGCTCGTCGACTGCGCCGACTCCGACGATCCGACCCTGCCCGCCGACAGTTGCGACGCCGTTGCCACGCAAACCCGTGACGGACGCTGGCTGGTGTTGTTGCGCGACAACGGCTCGCTGTTCGCGGTGACGCGGATCATCCTGCACGCGTTGTTCTGGGGCGTGTCGCTGACGATTTTGCCGGGGATTGCCGGCTGGCATTTGTTACGCCGTCGGCCCTTGCGGCGGATTCGAGCGATTCAGGCCAGTGCCCAGTCCATCGTCGCGGGCGATTTGACCCACCGCTTGCCGCTGTCCAATCGCCGCGATGAACTGGACATGCTCGCCGCCATCGTCAACGCCATGCTTGAGCGCATCGAACGGTTGATGCATGAGGTCAAAGGCGTGTGCGACAACATCGCTCACGATCTGCGCACCCCGCTGACCCGCCTGCGCGCGCAGTTGTACCGCATGCAACAACAGGCCGGTGAAGGCTCGCAGGAAGCGGCGCAACTGGATCTGGTGCTGGCGGAAGCGGATACGCTGATGGCGCGGTTTCGCGGGTTGTTGCGGATTTCCGAACTGGAAGACCGTCAGCGCCGCTCGGGTTTTGTCGAGCTCGATCCGGTGCAATTGCTGCAAGAACTGCACGAGTTTTACCTGCCGCTGGCCGAGGAAGGCGAACTGCTGTTTGTACTGAACATGCCGGAAACCCTGCCACGCCTGAACGGTGATCGGGCACTGTTATTCGAGGCGCTGGCGAATCTGTTGAGCAACTCGATCAAGTTCACCCCGGCTGGCGGCACGGTGATCCTGCGCGGCGTGAATGACGGCGGGCATACGCGGATCGAAGTCCACGATTCCGGGCCGGGGATTCCCGAGGCCGAGCGTGAGGCGGTGTTTCAGCGGTTCTACCGGGCCGAGGGTGGGCAACCGCAAAGTGGCTTTGGCCTCGGCCTGTCGATTGTGGCAGCGATTGTCAGCCTGCATGGCTTCAGTCTTGAAGTGGGCCAGAGCGATCTTGGCGGGGCGAAACTGATGCTCGATTGTCGGCAGAGTCTGATTTCAAAATCCTGAAAATCACCGCGATGCAATGTAGGCGTGAGCCTGCTCGCGATGTCGGTGGGTCAGCCAACATGTTTGTTGAATGATCGACCGCTATCGCGAGCAGGCTCACGCCTGCAAGGGTTTTTGTGGCGTTCAATCAGGCGGGGTAATTGGCCCGCAGGGCTGCGAGGCCGCCCTGGTAGATGCCGCTGAACAACGCCACCACCTCCTCCTCACTTACGCCGTTGGCCGTGAAGCGTCCCGACCACGTCACCCGCGCGCCCTGCCCGTGCGCCTCGACCTTGATCGTCGCCAGATAATCCGTGGCCGGGAACGGCGCCTGTTCGATTGAATAGCTGTAGGTCTTCGCTGCGTTATCGAACGTTTGCAGGCGTTCGATCACCACTGCGCCGTCAGCGGTTTGCAGGGTGCGCACGCGCCCGCCCGCGCTCAGCTCACTCTTGGGAATCAACGGCAGCCAGTCCGGCAGCGTGTTGAAGCCGCCGATCAATTGCCAGACCTGATCGGCCGAGGCCGGAATGTCGATCGTTGCTGATGCAGTTGCCATAAATAAAGGTTTCTCCAGAAGACTTCGGTTTCAGATCGCCATGCTGTCGACGACACCGCCATCAACCCGCAGGGCCGCGCCGGTCGTGGCCGAGGACAGCGGCGAAGCGATGTAGGTGACCAGATGCGCAACTTCTTCGACATCGGCCACGCGCTGGATGATCGAGGTGGGTCGAGCCTTTTGCACAAAGGCGTCGGCCTCATCGCGCAGGCTGCGACCGGACTCGGCAGCGGCGTCCTTGAGCATCTGCTCCAGACCGTCGGTGAACGTCGGGCCCGGCAGGATCGCATTGACCGTGACGCCAGTGCCAGCCAGGCGCTTGGCCAGGCCATGCGACACCGCGAGGTTAGCGCTTTTGGTCACGCCATAGTTGAGCATGTCGGCCGGCGTCGCCACACCGGATTCAGAAGACAGGAAAATCACCCGCCCCCAGCCCTGCTCGACCATCGCCGGCACGTAGTGCCGCGACAGGCGCACGCCGGAAATCACGTTGACCTCGTAGAACCGTGTCCACTCGCTGTCCGGGGTGTCGAAGAAATCCACCGCGTCGAAGATGCCGAGGTTGTTTACCAGGATGTCCGCCCGCGGTTGTGCAGCGAACAGTTTTTCGGCGCCTTCGGCGCTGCCCAGATCAGCCGTCAGACCGCGTAATTGCGCGCCCGGCACCTTCTGCCGAATGCTCGCCAGCGCCGCGTCAACCTTGACCGTGTCGCGACCGATCACCACGACCGTGGCGCCGGCTTCGGCCAGCGACTGGCTGATGCCCAGGCCAATACCCGCCGTGCTGCCACTGACAATGGCCAACTTACCGCTCAAATCAATTTTCATCACACACCTCCCAGGTAGGAGCTGCCGCAGGCTGCGATCTGTTGATCCGGCAACGGCGCCCGTTCAGAAACCAGTTTTGCCTCACGCAACACCTGCCAGAACCCGGCCGGTATCACCGCCGCCGACGCCGCGACATCCTCGGCAAGCGCATGTGGCGCGGTACAACTTGAGCGCCGCCGAGCAACTCGAAGGCCTGCGTCAGCGTAGCCTCGATATCGCGTTGGTGAGTGAGCCGCCGACCGATGACGACTCCGACCTGCCGGGTGTTCAGGTGCTCGACGATCCGATGCTGCCGGCCTTGCCCGAGCAGCCGTTGAATGAAGCATCGCCATCGCGAGCAGGCTCACTCCTCCAGAAAAACACTGGCGATCTACACTGAACGGATCAGCCTTTTGCCGTGAGGCCGCCATGAAAATGTCTGCGCAAATGACCGTCGTCGCGATACTCGCCACGCTCGCTTACCTGGGGCTGGCAATGTGGGGAATTGGTGGTGTGGCGGTGTTCTTTTCCCATGGCTCGCTGGTGGTCGTGACCCTGGCGACGTTGGCGATGGTGATCGCCTCGCTGTTCACCGAAGTGAACCTGAGTTCAGGCGAACGCGAGGACCGGGCCAATCGCTGGGTGATTCCCGCATTCGGCGTGATTGGTTTGATCAGCGGTTTTCTGCCGGCCTACTGCGACCGCCTGAATATCCTCACGCTGGGTGGCGAAGGCATCCGCTGGTTCGGCGCGCTGCTGTTTATCATCGGCGGCGCGCTGCGCTTGTGGCCGGTGTTTGTGCTCGGGCGGCGCTTCAGCGGACTGGTGGCGATCCAGCCGGGGCATCGGCTGGTCACCGATGGCATCTACCAACGGTTGCGCAATCCCAGTTATCTGGGGCTGGTGATCAACGCTGTAGGCTGGGCGCTGGCGTTTCGTTCGCTGGTCGGGCTGCTGCTCGCCGCACTGACCCTGATCCCGTTGATCGCCCGCATTCATTCCGAAGAGGCGCTGCTGCGCGGGCAGTTTGGCGCCGAGTACGACGCTTATTGCGCGCGCAGCTGGCGCTTGCTGCCGGGGGTTTACTGACAACACGCTCCCCCAGGGATTGAGTTGAATCAGTCGGCTTGCAGGCGCAGCTTGCCAGCACTGTCGACGTTGACCTGGACCGCGTCATAACCGGCCAGCGTTGCATGAGTTGTGTGCAGCGGATGCTGATGCGTGGTGGTGATGATCACCAGTGCTGCGCCAGCCGCTTCAGCGGCCTGGATACCGACGGCGGCGTCCTCGAAAATCAGGCAATCACGCGGCTCGAGGCCCAGGCGTCGGGCCGCCAGCAGGTAGCCGGCCGGATCAGGTTTGCCGGCCTGCACATCTTCTGCGGTGATCATCACCGCCGGTTCGGGTATCCCCGCCGCCGCCATCCGCCGCAATGCCAGATCCCGCGGCGCCGAGGTCACCATGGCCCAGCGATCCCCGGGCAGACCGTTGAGAAATGCCGCCGCACCGGGAATCTCGACAATGCCTTCGACGTCTTCGATTTCCGCTTTGGTGATAAACGCCGCTTGTGCTTCAGCGTCCACCCCGGGCAGGTTCAGGCGATTGATCGTGTCGATGGCCCGCACGCCATGAATGGTCGGCAAAAACGCCTCGACATCGACGCCGTGGCGCACGGCCCAGGCGGACCAGATGCGTTCGGCGGCGGCGATGGAGTTGAGGACGGTGCCGTCCATGTCGAACAGAAAGGCGCCGAATGCGCGATTGAATACAGCGTCGTGAACAGGCAAGGGTCGCTTCCTCTGGCAAGGTGCCGGGCACAATAGGCCCGGCAATGTAGCACTTGTCAGTGCAGGCGCGGAGCCTTGGACTTGAATGCGCTGTCCACGCAATCGAGCAACTGGCCGATGGCCCACGGCTTTTTGATGAACGCGACCGGATGCTTGACCCCCGAGGTTTCCGGGGTTTCATAACCGGACATGACCATCACCGGCTTCTCCGGCCAGCGGTCGCCGACGAGGTTGGCCAGATCAGCACCGTTGAGGGTGCCGGGCATGGTGATGTCGGTCAGCAACAGCGCCACTTGCTGCGCGTGCTTTTCCAGGTAAAGCGACGCCGCATCGGCACTGGTTTGCGGTTCGACCTTGAAACCTTCCTCCTGAAGAATTTCGCAAAGAAACTCCAGAATCAACGGGTCATCCTCAACCACCAGAATCAACCCGCCAGGAAGGTGCGCGTTCGCCGTTGGTGTTGGGCACATGGAACAGCACTCCCTGAATTGCATTAACGATTTAGCGGCGTGAATCCGCTGCTTAACTGGTATGAGCAGCGGCTTCTACAGAAATTCACTTTTGATACAGGTCTTTTCCGAAAGAACGCCCAAGACCGGCGCAGACAGACGTTCGCCGCCGCCCGTTTGTGGTTAAAATGCCGGCCCTTTTGCTTGCCGACCCTGACCGATGAACCCTGAAGCCCTCGCCACCCTTCACGCCCATTTGCTGCCCGCGCTGGCGGCGGCACCGAGCGAAACCCGTCGCCTGTTTCACGGACGCGGGCGCTGCTGGCCGGGGCTTGAGCAGGTGACCGTGGACTGGTTGCAGGGCGTGGTGCTGGTGTCGCTGTTCAAGGAGCCGGCGCCCGAACAACTCGCGGCACTCAAGGACTTGTTGCTGCAGATCAGCCGTTCGCCGCAGTGGCTGCAGTCTGGCGCGCAGACCTTGCTGATCCAGCATCGTTACCTGCCGCAGAGCACCGCCGAGTGGCTGCTGGGCGAGGAGATCGAGGAAATGACCATCGTCGAAGGCGGCTTGCAGTATCGCGTCGATCTGGGGCGCAAGCAGAACGCCGGGCTGTTTCTCGACATGCGTTACGGGCGCAACTGGGTGCGCGAGCAGGCCAGCGGCAAACGGGTGCTCAACCTCTTCGCCTACACCTGCGGCTTCTCCGTGGCGGCCATCGCGGGTGGCGCCAGCCATGTGGTCAACCTCGACATGTCTCGCGCGGCACTGAGCCGCGGTCGCGACAACCATCGCCTGAACGGCCATGACCTGAGCAAGGTCAGCTTCCTCGGGCATGACCTGTTCAAGTCCTGGGGCAAGGTGATCAACAGCGGCCCGTATGACCTGGTGATCATCGACCCGCCGTCGTTTCAGAAAGGCAGTTTTCTGCTGACCAAGGATTACCAGCGCGTGCTGCGGCGTCTGCCGGAGTTGCTGACAGCGCAAGGGACGGTGCTGGCGTGCATGAACGATCCGTCGTTCGGGGCGGACTTCCTGATCGACGGGGTGACGCAGGAGGCCCCGAGCCTGCGCTTTGAACAGCGACTGGAAAATCCACCGGAATTCCCCGATATCGACCCGCAAAGCGGCCTCAAGGCCTTGGTCTTCCAGCGCCACGGCTGACACCCCCGAAAATCCCTGCAGGCTCACGCCTACAGGGACTGTGGTGCATCAGGCAGTGGGTGGACGCAACACCAGCGCAAACAGCTCGCCATGCCCGTTCACATTGAGCTTGTGATAGAGATTGCGCCGGTGGACCTTGACGGTTTCCGGTGAAATGCCCAGCTGCCGGGCCATCGCCTTGCTGGAAAAGCCCTGCAGAATCAGGCGCGCCGTGTCGATTTCGCGCACCGTCAGCCGCGCGTCAAAACGATCGAGCAACGTCGCCAGATCGCCGACCACCGCCTCAACCGGCACGCCCTGCGGCGGCAACAACTGCACATGCCGACGCATCGCTGCCAGGACCCAATCACGTACGCATAACAGCCGGCCCTGCTCGGCCAGGTCGAACCTCGTCGCCCGACCGAGCGACAAACCGAGCACGCCGCCTTCGACGTTGATCATGAACTGCAGCTCATCCTCGCCCACCACCGAGCGAAAATAGCTCTGGTAATACTCGCTGTGCAGAAACTGGTCCGGCGCCACCGAGGCCAGGCTATGCAAACCGTCGGCGATGCCATTCGACGCGGCTTGATAAAACGGATCGAGCAGATACATTCCGGCGCTGTAACCGGCAAGTTCCTGTTGCTCATCGGCGCCGCCCTTGCTGTCGAAGTCGATCAACAATTGCGGTGCCTGAGCGGCTTTCATGACCGCGACCAGCGCGTTGTCCAGCGGCACCAGCAGGCGCAGGGTGTCGACTAGCGCCCGCCAGAAACCGTCTTCGCCGACGCCGCTGAACACCCGTGCCAGGCTCTGATGCACCGGCAATTCCTGCAACAACGCGTCCACGCACTACCCCTTTTGAGTAACCCATGATGGGAATGGGTCAGGCGTGACCGCCCCGATAGGCTGAGCACTCCTGTTCATCACCGGCCTGCACAGGCCAGGAGTGCCGCATCATGCGTCGTCACCGTGGCTATATCAACTTGGGCATCAACCTGGGTCTGCTGGCCTGTATCAGTGTCACCTTGAGCGCGATGGCCGCCGATGCGCCGAGCGTGCACGTTTACAACTGGTACGACTACATCGGCCCGAACACCCTGCACGACTTTCAGCGCGACAGCGGCATTCAACCGGTCTACGACACCTTCGACAGCGCCGAAGTACTCGAAGGCAAACTGATGACCAGCCGCAGTGGCTACGACGTGGTAGTGGCGAGCAACTACAGCCTGCCGACGCTGATCAAGGCCGGCGCCCTCGCCCCGCTGCCCCGTGAGCAACTGCCGGGCTGGAAAAACCTCGACAACGATCTGCTGAAAAAACTCGCCAACAACGATCCCGGCAACCAGTACGCCGTGCCGTATCTGTGGGGCACCAATGGCATCGGCTACAACGTCGACAAGGTGCGCGCAGCCCTGGGCGACAAGGCGCCGGTGGACTCCTGGGACCTGGTGTTCAACGAAGACAACCTCGCCAGACTCGGCCAGTGCGGCGTGGCGATGCTCGATTCACCCTCGGAAATGCTGCCGGTGGCCCTGCACTATCTGGGGCTGCCGCCGAACAGCACCGATCCCGAGGACTACAAGAAAGCCGAGGCGCTGCTGCTCAAACTGCGCCCGCACATCGCTTACTTCAACTCGTCGAAATTCATCAGCGACCTGTCCAACGGCAACATCTGCGTGGCAGTGGGCTGGTCGGGGGCGATGCTCGAAGCCAAGACCAACGCCGAGCAGGCAGGCAACGGCGTGAAGATCGCCTACAGCCTGCCCAAGGAAGGTGCGCCGGTGTGGTTCGACACCCTGGTGTTGCTCAAGGACGCACCGAACCGCACGCAAGGCCTGGCCTTCATCGACTACCTGCTGCGCCCTGAAGTGATCGCGCCGGTCAGTGAGCATCTGTCCTATCCGAACGGCAATCGCGCGGCCACGCCGTTGGTGGCCGCAGCCACGCGCGACAACCCGGCGGTGTATCCGTCTGCCAGCGCCATGGCCACGCTGTACACCCTCGAGCCGCTGCCCAAAGCCACCGAGCGGGTGCGCACGCGGGTGTGGAGCAAGGTCAAGAACGGCCAGTAACCCTCCTGTAGACCACAAACCCCTGGGGGAGCTGGCTTGCCAGCGATAGCGTCCGGTCAGCCAGTATCGTTGTCGCCTGACACGCCGCCTTCGCGGGCAAGCCCGCTCCCTCAGCAATCGTGACTTGTTCAGACTTTTTATAGAGAGACCAACCTCAATGAAACCTCGTGCCCGCGACCTCAATATCCGCATCGGCCAGTTACCGCCCGGCCCGCTCAACGCCATCACCGACGTGCCCGGCATCCGCGTCGGCCACAGCAATGTGCGCGGGCGCAGCAGCGCCGGCCGGGACATCTGCACCGGCGTCACGCTGATCGAACCGCGTCCGGGGTCAACCAACCAGCAGCCGTGTTTCGCCGGTGTGCATGTGCTCAACGGCAACGGCGATGCCACGGGGCTGGAATGGATTCGCGAGGCCGGCCTGCTGACCAGCCCGATCGCCTTCACCAACACCCACAGCCTCGGTGTGGTGCGTGATGCGATGATTGCCCTGGATCGTCAGCAACAACCGGATGACGGCCGGCTCTACTGGAACATGCCGGTGGTGCTGGAAACCTTCGATGGCTTGCTCAATGACATCAACGGTTTCCACGTGCAGCCCGAGCATGTTGCCGAAGCAATGAACAGTGCGGTGGACGGCCCGGTCGAAGAAGGCGCCGTGGGGGGTGGCAGTGGCATGATCTGCCATGAATTCAAGGGTGGCATCGGCACCGCATCGCGGTGTTTGAGCGCTGCCCAGGGCGGCTGGACCGTGGGCGCCATCGTCCAAGCCAACCACGGCATTCGCAGTGAGCTGCGGGTCGATGGTTATCCGGTCGGGCGTTACATGGAGCAAAAGGACTCGCCGTTTTTGCGTGCCTCGCTGCCGCATCCGGGCATGGGTTCGATCGTCGTCTGCCTGGCCACCGATGCACCGTTGTTGCCGCATCAATGCACGCGTCTGGCACAGCGTGCCAGCCTTGGCCTGGCGCGGACCGGCGGTGGTAATGAAGACCACAGCGGCGACATTTTCATCGCCTTCGCCACCGGTAACGCTCAGGTGCCACCCGCCGCCTACGAAGGCAAAGGCGCGCCGACCTGCGACGGGTTGCGCATGGTCAATAACGACCACATCAGCGAGCTGTTTCTGGCGGCGACCGAAGCGGTAGAGGAAGCGATCATCAACGCCCTGCTCGCCAGCGACAGCACCGACGGCAACGGCCACTCGGTGCCGGGACTGGATGCCGAGACCCTGCTCGCCGCCCTCGCCCAAGCAGGCTGGCCAGGCGCCCGCTAACATCACTGTTGCCTGTAGGAGCGGCGCCACCGCGGCGCTGTCTCGCGCCGCAATCCGCACGACTGGCGGTACTTGAGCCCGCCCTGCCACGCTCACAGAATGGAATGACGCAGTGACTTGGCTCATCCAGCGCTGCGTAGGCGCGGGTGCTCTGAACCCCAAATCAAGCCCGTGCCTGGCTTCATGCGCATCTTGAGCCTCACGGGCTCTACTTCCTCCCCATCAAAGAGCTTTGAGGCTCTTTTTTTGTCTGCGCGAATTGGCCGGGTACGCAATCAGTGCACGGTGAGGCGCTGGCGCACGAATGTTTCGGTGTGGCGGGTGACTTGATCCAGATGCCGGTCGCGTTGTTTCTCCGCATCGAGCATGGCGCGCTCGCCGTTCTTCTGCAGCAGATAGGTGTGAATCTGCTGCACTTCCAGTGACCGGTAGATCGGCGTGGTGTCGATAAAACCGCGCAGACCGTTGCTGCGGTAATGCCGGGTGCTCATCAGCACCTGTGTCTCGCGCTGCCCGATCACGTCAAAACCCAGCGCCTCGAAATACGGGACTTTGCCGACGCTACAGGCCAGTTCGGCGTGAGGGTAACGCCCGACCATTTCAGCGATCATCGCCCGTGCCACCCCTTGGCGCCGATGCCCTTCACGCACGGCCATGTACGCCACGCTGCAGGCTTCCCAATCGCCCTGCACCGGCAGGTACAGCAGAAAACCGATCAGCTGTTGCGGGTCATCGTCATCGGTCGCCACGAGCAACTCCACCTCGGTGCCCTTCTCGCCGTTCAACGCTTCCAGATACAAATGCACCTCATAACCGACCACGTACTGATAAACGTTGTAAAGCAGGTTGCTCGGGCCGAGTCCGACCGCGCTGATGTCGGTCAAGTAGTCGACGACCATCTGCAGGATCTGGCTGTTGACGCTTTCCGGGCATGGGGTTTTGTAATGGGTGATGCGTGGCATGGCGAACTCCGACGGTAAAAAGCGTCGCCGACAACCGCGGCGGTCGACGAACCGCGACATCATACCGTGACGCGACCGGCTACCGCCTAAAGATCCCTTTGCGCGGGCCGATGTAACGACCTCTCTCTCCGCCAAGACCAAGGATCGGGCCATGTATTACCCGCGCGAAGCTGCCAAGGATCACCTCTATAACCGCATCGTCATGTTGACCGTCGCCTGCTGCGTGGTCTTGCTTCTGGCCGGTATGGCCCGCAATCAGGGCATCCTGTATGGCGTGTTGAATCTCAACGGCGTGGACACCCGCGGCACTGTCACGCAGCTGGAAAACATCCCGATGAACAAAAATGGCAAGGTCATCCACTATCGCTATGCCGATGAGCAAGGCCAGGTTCATGAAGGGCAGCATGCCGACGAGCGCTACGCCGAACACACCCAGTACGAAGTCGATGGCCCCATCCCGCTGCTGGTTTCGCGCTGGATGCCTGACAAAAGCTGCATCGCCAGCCAGCTGCAAAGCTACAAGACCGGGTTCTACATCATGACCGGTGGTGTGTTGCTCGCCCTGCTGTTTCTGCTGATCTCGGGCAGGACGTTCTGGCAGATTCAGGCGATGAAAGAACAAGACCGGTTCTATTGAACCCAGGTTCACCTCCCGGCCTCGGCGCGTGCGACATACCTTGCTGGCGCGCCACGCTGTCAGCCTCGCGCCGCCCTCCTCTCTGAATAAAATTTCATCTGCCGCGCACAGGATCTTTTGCCGATTCGGCGTCCAATTCCTCAACTGCGTTCACTTTTCCACGCAGGCCTTGAGGAGTTGTCATGAGCGTTTTGCGTTCCCTGTCCAAATGGCGAAAAACCCTGCTGCTGGTGCCGCTCACCCTGGCCGCGCTGGCCAGCACGCCGGTGTTCGCGCAACCGGTGGTGATCGTTCAGCAAGCACCGCCGCCGATGCGCATGGAAGTGATGCCGGGCGCGCGTCCCGGTTATGTCTGGGATCAGGGCCATTGGCGCTGGCAAGGACGCGGTTATGTCTGGGTGCCCGGTCACTGGCAACCGGTGCGCTACGGCGCGCGCTGGAAACCGGGGCACTGGCAGGCTCGCGGGCCTAACTGGGTCTGGATTGAAGGGCATTGGGTGCGTTGATCGCCCGACACGCTGTACACCTTATCTATCGGGAACTTCACCATGTCAAACACCGTTAAATCGCTCCTCGCCGCTACGCTGGTGGCGATCACCCTGTCCGGTTGCGTGATTGCACCGGCGCGTCCGCACCGGCCACCGCCACCGGTGGAAGTGGTGCCGGTGATGCCTGCACCGGGCTATCACTGGGTCGCAGGCCATTATCGCTGGGGCGGTAATGAGTGGCGCTGGGTGCCGGGGCACTGGCGCGCCTATTGAACCGGGCAGGTGGCGTCACTGTTGTGGCGCCACCACTCGGAACTTGATGGCAATTTCCCTGGACACCACAGTGTCCGCCCACTCCCCCGCACCCAAGCCGAACCTGTCGCGGTCGAGCAACAGTTCACCGTCGAAAATGCCGATGTCACTGTCCGGTTTCAGTTCCACCGGCACCTTCACATCACGGGTGATGCCCTTGAGGGTGAGACGGCCGGCGATCAGGTAGTGGTTTGCGGAAACCCGAGTGAATTGGCTGGACTCGAACACCGCCACGGGGAATTTCGCAGTATCGAACCATGCCGGTTTCACCAGTTCGGTATTGGCATCTTCACTGCCGGCGTCGATGCTGGTGAGGTCAATGTGCAAGGTGGTCTGGGCGTTGGCGAGGTTGTCGGTGTCGAGCTTCAGCGTCGCGTCGAATTTGCCGAACGTGCCGTACATCCGCGACCCCATCTGGTTGTACGTGAAACTGATCTGGCTGGCGGCGGTGTTGACCCGGGTGTATTCCACCGCCTGCACGGCGGGAATGGCGCACAGGAACAACGCGGCAACCAGCAACAAACGAATCAACATGGGATTCTCCGGGCAGCGCGTTGTCGTCGGGGGCTCGATTGACTTAAGTAAACATCGGCCGGTTACACCACCCACGCCCCTGCGGCAGCTTCTGCATTTGGCTGTATTCAAACCAGGCGTTCGATCTTCTGATGCTGCCAGACCAGCTTGTAATACAGGGTCTGCAGCACCAGCATGCCCAGATACGCGACCGGGAACGCCATCCACACGCCCTGCAAACCATATTGCCCGTCCAGCCAGTACGCCGCCGGCAACTGCACACCGACCACGCAGATGATTGCGATCGCCACAGGCACCAGCACCGTACCGCTGGCACGCATGATCCCGCCGATGATCGCCTGGAAGCCAAACACCAGCAGGCTCCACAACATGATGTGCAGAAGATGTTCGGCCATGGCGCGGGTGCTGTCCTCGGTCAGGAACAGACCCAGCAACCAGTGCGACAGCAAATAGCCCAGCACAATCAATCCGCCGGTCAGGCACACGTTGATCAGCAGCCCGGTGCGCAGGATCGGCCCCATGCGTTCCAGCCGTCCGGCCCCGATGGCCTGGGCGCCGAGGATCGACGCGGTGATCGCAATCGACAACGCCGGGAACTGCACGTAGTTGACGATCTGGGTCACCGCGCCATAGGCCGCCGTCGCCTGTGAACCATGCTGGTTGACCAGCGCCAGAATCACCAGCTCGGACAACGACAGCACGATCATCTGCACACCGGTCGGCAGACCGATGCGCAGGACCTTGCCGAGAATTGCCGCGTCCAGGCGCAACGCGGCGAAGAACTCGCGATCCGGCGCCAGCGGATGCCCCTTGCGAATCAGGCGCCACGCCAGCCACGTCATCGCCGACAGGTTACCCGCCAGTCCCGCATAGGCCGCGCTCTGAATGCCCATCTGCGGCAAGCCGAACCAGCCCCGTATCAGCGCTGGCGTCAGCGCCAGCCCGACGCAGGTCGACACCATCAACGCCAGCAACGGCGACAGCGTATCGCTGACCCCGCGCAGCAACTGTGTGAACAACACGAACACCAGCATCGACGGCAGAATCCACATCATCACGTGGGCATACGCCACCGCATCGTCGAGCACATCCGCCGGCGTGCCCAACCCGGCCAACGCCTGCCGCGCAAAAACGCTGCCGAGTACCGCCGCGACCAGACCGATCAATACCCCCAACAGCAGCGTCGCCCCGGCAATCGCCTTGACCATGTGCGGCTCACGCGCGCCCCATGCCTGACCGATCAGTACACCGGCGCCGGCACCGAGGCCGATCACCAGGGCAATGAAAAAGAACACGATGGGGAACATCCCCGACACCGCCGCCAAGGCCTGCGTGCCGAGCATCTGGCCGATGTAGATGCTGTTGACGGTGCCGGACATCGATTGCAGGAAATTGGACAACACCATCGGCGCCAGAAACAGCAAGTAGGTTTGCCAGAGAGGTTTGATGGCGCTGGGGGTTTGCATTGACTGGAGGTCCATCTCGACACGGGAAGACTGATGCAGGATAGCTTCGGTGACTTGCAAGCGGGGTGCAATTAACATTTGAGCCCCGTGTTTATATTTCAATCGAGGCCATGCCCATGCTCCCGCCGTCACGCCTGCTCTCCTGTGCCTTGCTGGCTCTGTTCGCCGGCACCGCCCACGCCGCCTCAGCCGCAGCGCCCGAGTCGTTGAAACCCTTGTTGATGACCCTGAACGAACGCCTGAACATCGGCGATCAGGTGGCGCTGACCAAATGGGACAGCGGCAAGCCGATTCAGGACAGCCCGCGTGAAGCGCAGGTCATTGCCAACGCCCGCGCGCTGGCCATTGAACGCAAGCTGGATCCTGAAGAAGTTGCACAGTTGCTCGCGGCGCAGATGGAAGCCAACAAGCTGGTGCAGTACGGCTTGCTCGCGCAATGGCAGGCGGCCGGGGCGGCGCCGGACACACCGCGGCCGGATCTGGGCCAGCAGATCCGCCCGCGACTGGATGAGTTGCAGAGCCGGCTGTTGCAGCAATATGCAGCGTTTGCGCCGTATCGCCAGGCTGCGGATTGTCCAGCCTGGGTGATGGAGGCGCGCAAGGGGCTGGCGCGGGATGCGCTGCATGAGCTGGCGTTGATCAGGGCTACCGGGGAGTTGTGTGTTCGGGCCGGGAACTCACGCTGAGCGACGTCAGGATCAAAAGATCGCAGCCGGCGCCAGCACCTACAAGTGGTTGGTGTGGGGTTTGGGGGAGCATCATTGCCGTCGATGTTTACCATCACGGCAATGAAGTTCTCATAAAAATTCTGCGGCGTAACATCCGCTCCATACCAACCCAAAACACCCCGGAGCACACGATCATGAAACGCCAGACCCTTCTCAGCATCGCTTTCTCGGTTTTTGCAGTTAACGCTTTCGCCGCAACCCCGGCGCACACCCTGATCGCCGAAGGCGGCTCGGACAAGTTGATTGAAAGCCGTGTGGCTGAAGGTGGCTCTGATCGTCTGCTCGAACGCCGTGTTGCCGAAGGTGGCTCTGATCGTCTGCTCGAACGCCGTGTTGCCGAAGGTGGCTCCGATCGTCTGCTCGAACGCCGCGTTGCCGAAAGCGGCTCTGATCGTCTGCTCGAACGCCGCGTTGCCGAAGGCGGCTCCGATCGTCTGCTCGAACGCCGCGTTGCCGAAAGCGGCTCTGATCGTCTGCTCGAACGCCGCGTTGCCGAAGGCGGCTCCGATCGTCTGCTCGAACGCCGCGTTGCCGAAGGTGGTTCGGATCGTCTGCTCGAACGACGCGTTGCCGAAGGTGGCTCTGATCGTCTGCTCGAACGCCGCGTTGCCGAAGGCGGTTCGGATCGTCTGATCGAAAGCCGCAACGCTTGAGCCCAAAGCACTGCCGCTGTCCCCATTTAAAGCCCGGCCTGATCAGCCGGGCTTTTTCCTGTCGGCGGTTTCGTCCTGGTTCGTGAACCGCTTCGCTGGCAGCTGATCGTCGATGTCGCATACCATGGCGCCACTCCAATGAAGACAGACACCGCCCATGCTCAAAGCCAGTCTGCGTAGCCATCTCACTCTCTGGTTTACCGGTTTGTCCCTGCTGACGTTATTGAGCGTGGGCTTTTATGTGGGCCATATCGCCACCGAGCAGATGAAGCAGGCCAGTGGCAGCGCGCTGCTCAATACGGCACGTTCGGCCGCGTCGTTGCTGGGTGAACAACTGCGCGAGCGGCAGCTGGAGGTGTATCTGCTCAGCCGGGCACCGCATCTGGAACGCGGTGATCTGGACAACCCGGCCATTCTCAAATCGTTGCAACTGCGCACTCAGGCCCGTGCCGAATATGCGTGGATGGGTGTGACCGATGCCCAAGGCAACGTGCATCAAGCGGTGAACGGCTTGCTGGTCGGCCAATCGGTGCAACAACGGCCGTGGTTTCAGGCCGGAATGCGCGGCGAATACACCGGCGACCCTCATGAAGCGGTACTGCTGGCCAAATTGCTGCCGGGGTCGCCCAGCGGCGAACCGTTGCGTTTCATCGATTTCGCGGCGCCGATCCGTAACGCCGACGATCAGGTGATTGGTGTGCTGGGCGCGCACGCGCACTGGAACTGGGTGACGCGCATTGTCGAATCGGCGGCGTTCTCCCACAAGAACTCGGCACCGGACATCGAAGCGCTGATCATCGATCACGACGGCAAAGTGCTCTACCCCGAAGCCTTGATGGGCCAGCGATTGTCGACGAGTGATTCACGCGCGCCGGGCTGGTCGGTGGGCGATGGCTACCTGACCAGTATGGTCAAAGTGCCAACACCGTCGAGC
The DNA here is from genome assembly GCF_014268495.2 of Pseudomonas monsensis. NCBI lineage: Bacteria > Pseudomonadati > Pseudomonadota > Gammaproteobacteria > Pseudomonadales > Pseudomonadaceae > Pseudomonas > Pseudomonas monsensis. The sequence goes on from NZ_CP077087.1 coordinate 4,135,940, forward strand.
AGTGCACTGTCGTGGTCGATTGCCGTGCGCCAGCCCCTGGAAACCGCGCTGCAACCGGCGCATATGCTGCTGTATAAATTGCTCTTGCTGGGGGTGGTCGCTGCCGTACTGTTTGGCGTGGTGGCCTATTATCTGGCGCTGTACCTGAGTCGTCCGATCGAACAGTTGGCGCGTTCGGCCAAACAGGTACAGGACAACCAGCCCGGTGCGCACTTTCCGTTGCAGCACCCGGTGCGGGAAATCGCCCAGCTTGGCCAGTCGATCGATGCAATGACGCAGTCGCTGCTCGGCAAGGAACGCGAACTGCAGGAGGCCAATGCATCGCTGGAAGCCATCGTGGCGCAGCGCACGGCCGATCTGCGCCAGGCCAACGCCGAGCTGCTGAGTCTGGCGACCCACGACGCGCTGACCGGCGCCTACAACCGTCGCCGCTTCGACGAAAAACTCACCGAATACACGCTGCTGTCGCGCCGCACCGGGCGCCCGTTTGCGCTGCTGTTGATCGACGCCGACCATTTCAAACGCATCAACGATACCCACGGCCATGCGGTGGGCGATGACGTGCTCAGGCAATTGGCCCAATTGATCGGCGCCAGCCTGCGCACCACCGATTTCGTCGCCCGTTACGGCGGTGAAGAGTTCGCTGTCCTGTTGCCGGAAATCGCTCAGCCCGACACCCCGGAAGTGGTCGCCGAGAAAATCCGCGCGGCGATTGCCGACACGCACTTCCCGGTGGTCGAACACGTCACGGTGAGCATCGGCGTGGGCCTGGCGGACCCGGCGGACAACAGCCCCACTGCCCTGATCAAACGCGCCGATCAACAGCTGTACCAGGCGAAAGCGGCGGGACGCAACCGAGTGGCGCATCACGCGATCAGCACCTCGCCTCTCTGATCGTACCCACGCGCTACGGGGGTACGCAGTCCGTGAGGCACTCCCACGCCAAGCGTGGCGGCGATCAGAAATCAAGCGCCGGCCCTTATTGCGCGAAGGTCTGGAGGTAGGCCAGCAGGTTGTCGAGTTTTTCCTGGTCGCTCAGCCCCCAGAAAATCATCCGCGTGCCAGGCACCACGCCTTTCGGATCTTTCAGGTACGCCGTCAGCGTGTCGCGGTCCCAAGTCAGGCCGGCATTTTTCATCGCGTCGGAATAAACGTAGTTCGCCGAGGTCCCGGCCTTGCGGCCAATGATGCCGTTGAGTTGCGGACCGAAGCCCGGCCGGGCGGATTCGCCGACCTGATGGCAGCCGCCGCACAGGCGCGGGAAGATCCTGGCGCCAGCCTCCGGGTCACCGGCGGCGTGCGCGGTGGTGCCGAAAAGGCCTGCGGCAAGGATCAAGGTCAGGGACAGGAAAGCGCTGTTTTTCATCAAACGATCCAAAGCAGTGTCGTGCAAGTGCGCCAAGGCTAACATTTTGTGGCGAGCGAGCTTGCTTCCACCGGGTGGCGAAGCGGCCGCAAACACAGGACTGCTGCGCAGTCCTGCGGGAACAAGCTCCCTCGCCACGGTTTTCTCGCCAGCGAAAGCTTACAGGTACGCGCCGATGACCTTTCTGACGGTGATTAACGCTTGACGCAGGACGTCCATGTCCACCGACCCCAACGCCAGCCGAATCGCGTGGGGCACCTGCGCCGACACCGAAAACGGCTCCGCCGTGGTGACCGAAATCTGTTCGTGCATCAACGCCACGACGATCTGATCGGCGCGCACGTCTTCCGGCAGCGGTAGCCACAGGAAGTAAGAGGACGGATGGCCAATGCAGCGCAGTCCTGTCAACAACTCGGTGGCCAGCGCCTGACGCGCCCTGGCATCGTGACGCTTTTGCGCCTCGAGCAGCGTGACGGTGCCGTCATCGAGCCAGCCGCATGCCATCGCGGTCATCACCCCGGGGGTGTTCCAAGTGGTGGCGCGGATAATCCGCTCCAGTGCCGGCACCCTCGTGTCGGGCGCCGCAATAAAACCGACGCGCAGACCGGTCGCAATGTTCTTTGACAGCCCGGACACGTACACCGTGCGCTCCGGTGCCATGTCGATCAAGGTCCGTGGCGGGTTGTCCACCAGAAAGGCGTAGGCCGCGTCTTCGATCAGGATCAGGTCATGTTGGCGGGCAAGCATGACCAGTTGCTCGCGCTGCTCGATCGGCATCACCCAACCCAGTGGATTGTGCAGCGTCGGCATGCTGTACACCGCGCGCACCGGACGCTGGCGGCACAGCGCGTCGAGTGCCGACAGATCCGGCCCGTGCTCGCCACACGGGATCGCCACCACCTCCAGATGCAACGCTTCGGCCAGCACTTTGAAACCGGAATAGGTCAGCGCGTCGGCCGCGATGACATCGCCGGGCTTGAGCAACGCCATTAGCGTCACCGTCAGCCCTTGCTGAGCGCCATTGACGATCAACACTTGCGCGGCGTCGACGTTGACCCCGCGCGCCGTCAGATGGCGCGCCACCGAAGCGCGTTCGTGCTGGCGACCGGCGTGGGGCTGATAACGCAACAGCGCTTCAAGGTCGCCGGACAGTGCCAACTGGCGCAGCGCCGTGCGCAACAGGTCGGCCTGACCGGGCAACGACGGGTAGTTGAAATTGAGGTCGATCATGCCGACCGCCACGTCTTTCTGATCAATGCCCTGCCCCGGCGCCAACGAGGTCTCCCGCACAAAAGTGCCGCGCCCGGTTTCGCCGCTGACCAGCCCCATCGCCTCCAGCTCGGCGTACACCCGCGACGCGGTGGCCAGCGCCAGCCCGGCGCTGGCCGCCAGTTCCCGGTGGGTCGGCAATCGTGTGCCCGGCGCCAGACGCCCGGCGCGGATGTCGCCGGCGTAAGCGTCGACCAGTGTCTTGTAGCGGGATCGCGGCATCGCTGGATGTATCCATGACAATTCTTTGATTGTGCTGATTCTCGGCCCTAGCATGACCGAAACACAACCCCCTCTCCGAGCATGAAGGCGTATGGAACAAACCTCGAATCTGCCCCACCCGACCCTGGACAAAACCAGCGGCTGGATCAACGGCTTTATCGGCGTGGTGATCTTCAGCGGCTCATTGCCGGCCACGCGTCTGGCCGTGCTGGAATTCGATCCGGTGTTTCTCACCGTGGCACGCGCAGCCATTGCCGGGTTGTGTGCGGTGGCGCTGTTGTGGCTGTTTCGCGAACCACGTCCGGCGCGCGAGCAGTGGTGGTCGCTGTTGATTGTCGCGCTCGGCGTGGTGCTCGGTTTTCCGTTGCTGACCGCGTTGGCCTTGCAACACGTGACCTCGGCGCATTCGATTGTGTTCGTCGGACTACTGCCGCTGGCCACCGCGATTTTCGGCGTGTTGCGCGGCGGTGAACGGCCACGACCGGTGTTCTGGATCTTCTCGATACTTGGCAGTGCGCTGGTGGTCGGATTCGCCCTGGCCCAGGGGCTGACCGCTTCGCCCACCGGCGACCTGCTGATGCTCGCCGCCATTCTGGCCTGCGGCCTCGGTTACGCCGAAGGCGCAAAACTGTCGCGAAGCCTCGGTGGCTGGCAGGTGATCTGCTGGGCCCTGGTGTTGGCGCTGCCGGTGATGGCGCTGCTGAGTCTGTGGCTGGCGCCCGCCTCGTTCCGCGACATTAGTCTGTCAGCGTGGCTTTGCCTGGCCTACGTCGCGTTGTTCAGCATGTTGATCGGCTTCGTTTTCTGGTATCGCGGCCTGGCTCAGGGCGGGATCGCGGCAGTCGGTCAGTTGCAGTTGCTGCAACCGTTTTTCGGCCTGGCCCTGGCCGCGACGCTGCTGCATGAACACGTCAGCCTCGGCATGCTGGCAGTGACGCTGGGCGTGATTTCATGCGTGGTCGGAGCGAAGAAATTCGCCAAATGACCTCAGTTGGCTGCCTTCCACGCTCGAGGACTGAGCCCGGTCTTGCGTCGAAACGCCCGGGCCAGCGCCGACGGACTTTCATAGCCGACTTCTTCGGCAATCAACGCAATCGGCTTGCCTTCGCGCAGACGTTTTTGCGCCAGACTGACTCGCCAGCTCAGCAGATAGTCCGCCGGTGGCTGCCCGACGACGCGGCGAAAGTGTTCGGCAAATCCTGCGCGGGACAGGTTGGCGGCGGCGGCAAGTTCGGCCACGCTCCACGGTTTTTCCGGTTGTTCGTGGATCAGATTCAGTGCACGTGACAGCCGTGGATCGGCCAGCCCGGCCATCATGCCCGGCTGCTGTTCACGACGCTCGATAAGGTGGCGCAACAACAGAATCACCAGCAATTCGAACAACCGGTCCATCACTGCCACCCGCCCGCAGTGCGCTTCGAAAGCCTCCTTGAACAACCACTCCAGCGTGCTGCCCAGCTCCGGTATCTCCGTGAGTTTGAGCACCAGATAATCCGGCAAGGCTGCCGCCAGGGCATTACCGGAACCGCCGTCAAATGTCAGCGTCGCGCAGACGATCCGGGGGTTCATGGCCTCGTCGGCGAACATCCGATGGGCAAAGGGGCCGGGAAAGAAAATCAGCGAGGGCTCATCGAGTCTGATTTCGCGCGCGTTGCCGGGTTTGAGCAGCAACTCGCCCGCTTGCAACAGGTGCACATGGCCACACGGTTCGTCGGCATGCACGCTGAGGCCGCAAAACGTGCCGCTGTGAAAGGTCCCGGCGTTTACGCCGAAATGGCTGAGCAAGGTGGAAAGGCGATCCATGGGCGACTCCGACGCAAATCTGCTGCTTTTTGGGTTGCACCGCTGACGCCGTGTCGCGAAGGCGCTTGGCCGGCAATTCTGGACGATCTGCCGCATATCCTCGACGATTTGCCGCCAAGGCGCCAGTTGCGCTGCCTAACATGGCCTCCATCCCCGCTGCACTTCGCCGCGGATTTTCGGAGAATCACCATGAGCCGCATCAACGCTATCAGCCTCGACACCGCCACTGACGCCACTCGCCCGGTACTGGAAGGCGTGAAAAAGAAGATCGGTTTCCTGCCGAATCTGTTCGCCACCCTGGCCCAGGCGCCGGTGGCGCTGGAAACCTACGTGCAAGCCTCGGCGATCCTCGGCAAAACCTCGCTCAGCGCCAAGGAAAAGGAAGCGGTGTACCTCGCCACGTCACAGGTCAACGGATGCGACTATTGCCTGGCAGCACACACGCTGTTTGCCGGCAAGGCCGGGCTGTCGGCCGAAGACATCGTCGCCGCGCGTCAGGGTGAACTCAACGCCTACGCCACGCTCGCCCGGCAGTTGACCGAGAGCCGCGGCCACTTGAACGACGAACAGATCGCCGCCGCACGCGCTGCCGGCATCAACGACGTGAAGATCATAGAAGTGATCGCGCTGGTGGCCGTGCAGACCCTGACCAACTATCTGAACAACACCGCGCTGACCGACATCGACTTTCCGGCCATCGCTTAAACGCAAAAACCAATGTGGGAGTGGGCTTGCCCGCGAAGGCGATGGATCACTCAACTTCAGCGTTGAATGACACGACGCCTTCGCGAGCAAGCCCGCTCCCATACAGGATCAGTGGTGCTCGACGCCGGCACGCTTGAGCAGTTTCTTGCAGCGCTCGGAGAGGTGAAACACCTGCAATTCCTTGCCCGCCTTGGCGTAGCGCTCGCGCAAGGTTTTCAGCGCCGCGATCGCTGAATAATCGACGAAGCTCAAATGCCGGCAATCCAGCGTCACCTTCGCCGGGTCGTTGGCCGGATCGAATTGATTGAGGAACGGCGTGGTCGAGGCAAAAAACAACGTGCCATGCAGGCGATAGAGTTTGCTGCCATCGGCCTCCAGATGTTCATCGGCGTACAACTCGCGAGCCTGCTGCCAGGCGAAATTGAGCGCGGCGATGATGATGCCGCACAGCACCGCCGTGGCCAGATCGGTGAACACGGTGATGGTCGTCACCGCAATGATCACCAGCACATCGTTGAGCGGCACTTTATTCAGCACCCGCAACGAGGCCCAGGCGAAGGTCTGCTGCGACACCACGAACATCACCCCTACCAGCGCCGCCAGCGGAATACGCTCGATCAGCGGCGACAGAAACAGGATAAACAACAGAATCAACACACCCGCCACCACACCCGACAGACGCCCGCGCCCGCCGGAACTGAGGTTGATCACCGTCTGGCCAATCATCGCGCAACCGCCCATGCCGCCGAATGCGCCGCTGACCATGTTCGCCGCGCCCAGCGCCACGCATTCGCGATCCGGATAGCCCCGGGTCTCGGTGATTTCATCGGTGAGGTTGAGGGTCAGCAGGGTTTCCAGCAACCCGACCAGCGCCATCAGGATTGCGTATGGCGCGATGATGCGCAGGGTTTCGAGATTCCATGCAATGTCCGGCAGCGCGAAAGTCGGCAGGCCACCGGCGATGTGTGCCATGTCGCCCAAAGTGCGGGTCGGCAGGCCAAACAGGTAGACCAGCAGGCCGACGCCGAGGATCGCCACCAGGGCCGGCGGCACCGCGCGGGTCAGGCGCGGCAGGAGATAGACGATGGCCATGGTCAACAGCACCAGCCCGGTCATCAGGTACAACGGCGTGCCGCTGAGCCAGGCTTCACCGTTCTTGAAATGCTCCAGTTGCGCCAGCGCAATGATGATCGCCAGACCGTTGACGAAACCGAGCATCACCGGGTGCGGCACCATGCGCACCAGCTTACCCAGACGCAGCAGCCCGAACGCCATCATGATCAGGCCGCCGAGCAACACTGTCGCCAGCAGGTATTGCACGCCGTGTTGCACCACCAGCGCGACGATGACCACCGCCATCGAACCCGCTGCACCGGAGACCATGCCCGGCCGGCCGCCAAACAAAGCGGTCAGCGTACAAATGATGAACGCGCCATACAGGCCCATCAGCGGGTTGAGGTGAGCCACCAGCGCAAACGCAATGCATTCGGGCAACAGGGCAAACGAGGTGGTGAGTCCGGCCAGGACATCGGCGCGCAGACGAATCGGTTTCATGGTTTACCTGACTGGGCGGCCGATGAGCACGGCCGCGGGTGTTCGCGGAAAAAGAGGGTTGCGGATGTTACGGAATTGTTCCGCCGCGGGCCAGTGAACGCTGACACTGATCAACCTGACCTTTATGCTGCGCGCTCGTGCTTTGAATGAGTGCAGAACATGCCGTGTTTTCTGACTGCCCGCGAAGTGAGCCAGCGTCTGCGTGAAGCCGCACTGGGCGTACTGACAGTTGAAGTGTGCGCAGCGCCAGGCGAATCCGCACTGATTGCAGTCGATATCGAAGGCTGGCGACTGCTGCTGGATTTTGCAGACGCGCAGTTACATCACTGTGAATACGCCCGCAGTGCCGATGGCCAGGAAGGTGCGCTCGATACCTGGCAGCGCTACGGCACTGATCCTGTGAGTTTGCTCAGTACCTGGGAATTGGCGCAGATCGAGCGGTTGCTGAAGGCCTGCACTCAAGCCTGACGCAAATCCAGCAGGTAGGTGTAGTAACCGGTGTCACGCACATAACCCAGCGATTCGTACAAGCTCTGCGCGGTGAGGTTATCGGTGGCGGTTTCCAATACCAGGCCCTTGGCGCCGGTTTGCAGGGCAAAGTCGCGGGCGCTGTTCATCAGCAGTCGGCCCACGCCGCGGCCACGAGCGGCAGGCGTGGTAAACAGATCGCTGAGCAGCCAGGTGCGGTGAGCATCAATGGAGGAAAACGTCGGGTACAACTGCACAAAACCGAGCGCTTCGCCGCTGTCATCCTCTGCGAAAAAGATCACCGATTCGTCGTTAGCCAGGCGTTCGGCGAGAAACGCCCGCGATTGCGCCAGGTTCGCCGGTTGCTGATAAAACCCCCGGTAGGCGTCGAACAACGGTGCCACCGCATCCAGATGTGTTGCGTCCGCTCGCCGCGCCTTGATGGTCATTTGCCCTTCCCCCTTCGTTTGAATGTTCGAACCAGCATAGCGCTGCGTGTCGAGTGCGCTGGCTTCATCGCTATATAGTTTTGTATATTGCGAAACCGATTTCGTCAGAACCTTCCCATGCCGTCCATTCTTACCGTGTATCCATGAGCGCCATCCGCGTTCGCAACGAACAGTCGATTCTGGCCGCCGCCAGCGAGGCATTCGCCGCCAACGGCTTCGACGCGACCCAGACCCGTGACATCGCGGCCCGCGCCGGGGTGCCCAAGGCCAACCTGTATTACTACTTCCAGACCAAGGAAAACCTGTACTGCAAAGTGCTGCTGGGTTTTGTCGAGCCACTGCTGGAAGCCTCGGCGGTGTTGCGTGAAAGCGATGACCCGCTGATTGGCCTGCGTGCCTACGTCGCCGCCAGAATTCGCATCGCCCGTGAACATCCGGCGGCTGCCAAGGTGTTCAGCAGCGAATTGCTGCTGGGTGGTCGCCAACTGCCCGCTGAGTGCCGCGACCTCTTGCACGCTGAGGCGCGACGCAATGTTGAGTGTTTGCGCAGCTGGATCGAGCGCGGTTTGCTGGCCCCGGTGGATCCGGAGCATTTGATGCTGTTCATCTGGTCGGCGACGCGCACATACACCAATATTGGCTGGCAGATGGGTTGCATCACTGGCCGACCCGAGCCGCAAGATGAGGACTACCAGACGGCAGCGCTGACGATCACGCGGATGGTGCTGGAAGGCGTGATGATGCCGCCGCGGACGGGGGAGATTCGTGGGGTTTTGTTTGCGACTTGAAGAGGCAGCCGCGCAACCCGGTCAGGGCATGAAGTCCAGAGGCAGAACCAATTCACCCCCCAGATCCCTGTGCCAGGCCCGCAAGGCGTCAGGCAAACGCCCTTTCCACTCGGCAACGTTGGTGTAGTAGCGCGCACGGGATTTACCCTGCTGGTCAAATACCAACACCACCAGCCAGATACGCTCATCCGGTGCACGCATCACAATCGCTGCATTGCTCGATGGCAGCCCCCGGACCCAGTATTTGCTGACTTCACCGTTGGGTACATCGACAGAGGCATCACCTGTCTGTGTAATGCCACAGTTTTGCAGAAGCACCTGATAGTCGCCGCCGAGAAGCGTGTGCACGATCTCGTTCTCTCGTCGAGTCTGTACCACGCCCAGTGTGAGCAAGTCATAACCCACCGCGACCGTTTGCTTCGATGCCACATACCGACCGCCGTAGTAAACACCCATCCCGGCACCGCAGTCGGAAGCATCGCCAGTCTGTGTCACGTCCATGAGTCCATTGAGCGCCGTGAACGTCAAAACGCAGTCTCCTTCTGCGTAACGGGCCTGCGTACCCTCCACAGTGGCGACCCCCTCCAGTTCACCCGAATGACTGCCGTTCGCCGCTGAAATATCGAAGGTGATCTGTGAGGCCCCCTTGCGCTGTGTTTTCAGCTCTGCCCCTTCTGAAACACCCCAGGGAATGAGCTGCCAGGTGCTATTCCAGGAAAACGGCTTGACCATGTATTCAAGGGCCGTGAGCCGCATCAGGTACTGCCGGCGTAAACAGGGGACCTGTTCGTTACATTGATTACGTTGCTTGAGCCATCCTCGCTGATCCGCTTTCAGGGCTTTCGGGTCGGCGACCTTTGCCACAGCGGACTGCCATGCCGAACCCAGTCTCTGGTCAAGATTGGAGAGATCCGGATCGGCACAAATGGTTTTTTCAGTCGGGGTGCCGGCACTGGCGCAATCGAAACTGCTGGCGTGGACGCCGGGGGCAACAGCGAACGCTGAGAGCATCAGGAGGTGACGGAGCTTGAGCGCGAACATCGGTAGATTCCATTCTTCAGACGGCGCGCAGTATGCCAGTGACGCTGACAGAAATCCTGGGGGAGCAGGCCTGCTCCCACAGGGGAATTGGATGTGTCGGTCAGAACCTGATTTCAGCAGCCGGTTTGACATCGATCCGCGCCACGGAGCCGGTCAGGTGCGCCAGATCCTTGTTGTGCTCGGCGATGATGTCCTCGGCGCTCATGTTGCCGTTGTCGAGGGTGGAATGGCCATCGGAAACGAGCACCACGTCGTAACCCAGTTGATGCGCCTGACGCACGGTGGCGTTGACGCAGTAGTCGGTCTGCAGACCGCAGATCACCAGTTGCTCGAAATCTTCACTGGGCAGCAGTTTGCGCAGTTCGGTCTGATAAAACGAATCCGGGGCAGTCTTGCGTACCCGCAGATCGCTGGCGGACGTTGCCAGTCCTTCGGCCAGTTGCCAGCCCTCGGCACCGTAGGCCAACGGGCTGTCCTTTTCCTCATGCTGGATCAGCACGACCGGCACGCCGGCCTTGCGCGCACGTGCGCCGAGGGCGTTGATCGTGTCGATCACGCGGTGAATGTCGTGGCACTGGTATTGGCCCGAGCAGAGAGCCCGCTGAACATCGATGATCAGTAATGCGGTGGTCATGATGAGCCTTCCTTGATCAATCCTTGAGACGGGGGCGGAACGCCGTCCGCCCCCTTTTTTACGCCGCTCAGTAACCCAGTGACAAGCCGGTATTGCGCCGTGGATCGTTGGCGCCGTAGAAGCGGTTCTTCCCTACCGGTTTGCCGCCCAGCGAAGGCGCACCGACCAGAATCGCCGCGATATGGTTGGCATCCTGCGGGCCGGCGAACTTGTGGCCCCAGCTCTCGAGGATTTTCTTCGTATCCGGACTGGCCGCGAAGTCTTCGAGGTTGGTTTCCTCCGGCATCCATTGCTGGTGGAAGCGCGGCGCGTCGACCGCTTCCTGCAGGCCCATGCCGTAGTCGATGACGTTGAGCATGGTCAGCAAGGTCGCGGTGATGATCCGGCTGCCGCCCGGCGTGCCGACCACCATGACCACTTTGCCGTCCTTGGTGACGATGGTCGGGCTCATCGAGGACAGCGGCGCCTTGCCGGGAGCGATGGCATTGGCCTCGCCCTGCACCAGACCATACATGTTCGGCACGCCGACCTTGGAGGTGAAGTCGTCCATTTCATCGTTGAGGATCACCCCGGTCTTGCTCGCCATCACGCCGGCGCCGAACCAGTCATTGAGGGTGTAAGTGACCGACACCGCGTTGCCCCACTTGTCGACGATCGAATAGTGAGTGGTGTTGCTGCCTTCATGAGGGGCCACGCCAGGCTTCAGCTCCGCCGAAACACCGGCCTTCTGCGGCTGGATCGCGTTGCGCAGTTTGGTCGCGTAGTTCTTGTCGAGCAGATGTTCGAGCGGGTTCTTCACGAAATCCGGGTCGCCGAGGTAGCTGTTGCGATCCACGTAAGCGTGGCGCATCGCTTCGATCTGGTAGTGCATGCCCTGGGCCGAGTGAAAGCCCAGATCCTTCATCGGATAACCTTCGAGGATATTCATGATCTGGCAGATCACCACGCCGCCGGAACTCGGTGGTGGCGCCGACACCACGTGGTAGCCACGGTAATCGCATTCCACCGGGGCCAGTTCCCGGGTCTTGTATTTGTCGAGGTCGGCCTGAGTGATGATGCCCTTGTTGGCCTGACTGGACGTGACAATCGCGTCGGCCACCCAGCCTTTATAGAAACCGTCGGCGCCCTTCTCGGAAATGGTGCGCAGGGTTTTGCCCAGATCCTTCTGCACCAGTTTCTGCCCGACCTGCATCGGTTCGCCGTTGTGCAGGAAAATCGAGCCGGAATCGCGCATGTCCTTCTTGAACACGTCGGTGGCGTACTCCAGCAGTTCGACGTCGCCCTGCTGCAGTTCAAACCCGTCTTCGGCCAGTTTGATGGCCGGAGCGATCATTTCCTTGCGCGGCTTGGTGCCGTATTTGCTCAGCGCCAGTTCCATGCCCGAAACGGTGCCCGGCACGCCGACCGCCAAGTGGCCTCGGGTGCTCAGATCGGGCACGACGTTGCCGTCCTTGTCGAGGTACATATTGGCGGTCGCCGCCAGCGGGGCTTTTTCACGGAAATCGAGGAAGGTCTTGCGCCCGTCCGCCAGTTGAATCGTCATGAAACCGCCGCCACCGAGGTTGCCCGCCGCGGGATAAACCACCGCCAGCGCATAACCGACGGCAACCGCCGCATCTACCGCGTTACCGCCGCTTTTCAGTACATCGACACCGACATGCGTGGCCAGATGTTGCGCCGTGACGACCATACCGTTCTCAGCGGCAACCGGTGCCACCGAGGCGGCGTGAGCCATAAGGCAACTGAGTGCCAGTGAGGTCGCGATCAGCGATTTGGCCAAAGGTTCGTACTTCATGAGTCGATCTCTTTTTTTGTTTTAGGGGCTGTGCAAAACAGAGGGGAACGCTTCAAGAGCAACAAGCAGTATGGTCGGCTTTGCGTATTGCGCCTCCCCGATCAGGCAGTATGCTGAGCGCTGTTCATCCTCTGATCCGGAGCTGGTCACCATGTCGTATACGTTCATCACCCTGCCCTCACCGGTCGGTGAGCTGAAGCTGGTCGCGAACGGTTCACGACTGGTGGCCATCCTCTGGGAAAACGACAAACCCAATCGCGTACGTCTCGGGCCGATGAGCGAGGCGCCGGACAATCCGCTGCTGATGAAAACCGCTCGGCAACTTGCAGAATATTTTGCCGGACAAAGGCATTGCTTCGATCTGGAGCTGGACTTTGTCGGCACCGACTTCCAGAAAAAAGTCTGGGCGGCGCTGCTGACCATTCCGTTTGGCGAGACGCGAACCTATAGCCAGATTGCCGAGCAGATCGGCCATCCCGCTGCCGTGCGGGCCGTCGGTGCGGCCAATGGGAAAAATCCGCTTTCGATTGTTGCGCCGTGTCATCGTGTGATTGGTGCCTCGGGAAAATTGACCGGGTTCGCCGGGGGGCTGGAGGCCAAGGAGCGCTTGCTGGTGCTTGAAGGTGGGCAGCGGCCCGGCACGGGGCGGCTGGAGGGTTTTTAAAGAAAAGATCGCAGCCTTCGGCAGCGCCTCCAGGGGACTGAATTTCAATGGAGGTGCTCTTTTGATCGCTAAGCAAAGAGCCCGGCAGCGCTACCGGGCCCTTTGGCTCACTTACTCAGCCAGCTTCACTCCATTGATCAGCGGACCATAACGCTGGCTGAACTCCCAGTTGTACGGCACATGATCCTTGCTGCTGCCGTTGTCCCAGTTCACCGACCAGGTCATCAGCCCCTTGATCGGATGCCCCTTGATTGCCAGACGCTTGAGCGCATTGCCCACCGCCGCTTTGTCGATCACGTAACCGGTCGCCGCCGCATCGACGTTGGCCGGCAAGCCGATGACGAACTTCTCGGCAGGAATCCTGGTGAACCCGCGAGTGCCGGTCACCAGGCTTTCGGTCAGGTAATACAGGAAGTCCTCCTTCAGCGCATCGTTGTTCTGGGCGATCCACGCGCCAGCGCCGCTGTTGGCCTCCGGCACCCAGATGCCATCGCCGCCCTGGTTGTAGAACTGCGGGGCGATGAAGTCGTAGTAGCCTTCCAGCGCTTGCAGGTAACCGACATATTTGCCGGTGCTGGTCAGGTACGGAAACTCCGGTGCCATGCTGATGATGAAGTGCTTGCCCTGGCCTGCGTAGTGATCCTTGACCAGTTTCAGCGCAGCCGGCAGGACGGTCTTGTTGGCAGCGGAATCAATCGCGCTCTGTTCAAGATCAATGTCCAGCCCGTCGAAGCCGTAGGTTTCCACCAGACGGATGATTTCGTTGGCCAGTGGCTGTTCCTGCCCCGCGCGCAACTCGATCTGCGCATCGGCGCCACCGAGGGAAATCAGCACCGCCCGGCCCTGACTGTTGAGAACGCCGACCTGGCGGCGGAACTCGGCGTCGGACAGGTTATACGGCCTGAAGGTTGGAATCCCGCTGCCCTTCATGAACGCTACGGCAACCACGTTGTATTCCTTGGGCACCGCTTCCAGAGCGAGCTCGGCGAAGCGCCCCTGACGGTAGCCGTCGCTCGGCCCCGCGGGCCAGTTGTGCCAGAAGCCCATGAGGATCTTTTTACCGGCGATGCTTGGCATCAGTGAGGCGGCATCGCTCGTGGTGTTTTGCATTAAAGAAAAGTCGATTTTTGACATGTTCTAATCCTTCAGAACGTGTGGGTTCAGGGTGATGACGACTTATTTGAAGTCGACGTCGAAGGCCTGATAGAAGGCGTTACCGGTGTTGGCGACGATCCACATCAGCACGATGACGTGGTGGCCCTTTTTGTTGGCCGGCAGTTTCACCGCGTGATTGACCTTGGCCTTCAGCTCATTGGGATAGCTGTAGTAAGGCACCTGCGTGTAAAAATCCTCGAAGAACGGCTGGGCTTCCAGTTGCGCACGGGTGATGCGTTGTTTCGGGTCCCAGCCATCCTTGGTGATCAGCCAGCGATAGCCACGAGTGGTGTGTGGCGCGGTGTATTCCCATTGGATGTCGAGGGTCTGCCCCGGGGTGACATTGAGCAGCGGCCAAGTGAACGGGCGGCCGAGTTTTTTGCTCATCTCTTCCTGGGTGAAGTTCACGCAGTCACGGGCATCGGTCTTGCCACCGCTGAGGATGTAGCCATCGGCAGGCGGCGTGACACTGTCGGAGTCAGTCTGGTAAGGCGCCGGAAAAGGCCCGGCAGCCAGCGCCGGGAAATTCTTGCCGCCTTCCATTTCGTTGACCTGCCAGGCGCCGAGCAATCCTTGCTCGATCGCCACCGCACCGCGGCTGGCCGGGGAGATGACGCGACCGTGTCGCAGTTGGGTTTGTGCTTGTGGTTGATTCATGTTTTTCACTCCGTTGATTTAAGAACTCTCCATTCCGAGGAGAGGCCTTCAAGCTAACGGAGGTGATTTTTTTGTCCATCGGCGGTTTTGTCGCAGCCTGCCGGGACACAATCGGTAAAACAGCGAAAATACTGGATATATGTACAGTTAAGTGCGGCGAATCTCACTCGACGCATAGGCAAAGACCTACACGTCAAGGTTACGAAATCGCGCATTCACGCGTCACGGCAGTTGCGCCTGGAACTCCTTTTCGTATTGCCCGGCCAGCTGTTCTTTCTGTTTGTCGTCGAGCAGTTTCCCGGCCATCTGGAAGAACTTCTGTTCCTCTTCCTTGAGGTGATGGTGCACCTTGTCCGAGAGTTTTTTCGCGGTCGCGAGCCACGCCGGACTGGACATCTCGGTCTCGTCGAGCTCTTCCATCATTTCGTCCATCTCATGGTGTTCGGAAATGGCGTGGCGGCTGAGATCGACACCGTTGTCGAATTCCATCAGCGGGATATAGAAGTGGCGCTCTTCAGCGGTTTCATGGGCCTGCAGTTCGGCCTTGAGCTGCTTGTAGGCTTCAACGCGCTCCGGCGTATCGCCGCTGGTCGCGATCAGGGCTTTGGCGTAGGTACGCTGGCGGTCATGGCTTTCACGAAGGGCTTCAAAAATATTCATGGGGGGTCCTCATCAACCGCGTGCTGGAATGACGCTGTAAAGGCTAGACCGCAACGCGGGAGCGGCGGTTCCAAACGGTTGGGGCAAGGGCTTTGAAGATGCCCCCTAGACAGGCTAGGCTGCGGGTTCACACTACAAGGACGTCACGCATGAAGTTGCGCATCGAGCAGTCGCAGAACAACACCGAAGAAGAACGCCAGGCCATTCTGGCGCCCCTGCATGCCTACAACGTCGCCAAGGCCGGGATCGCGGTATCGGAGCCGCTCACCCTGCTGGTGCGCGACGATGACAACCAGATCCTTGGCGGGCTGTATGGGCGGCTGGTGTGCCAGTGGCTGTTTATCGATTTGCTGTCAGTGCCCGAGGCTGGCCGCGGTCAGGGTGTTGGATCGAAGCTGATGCGCATGGCCGAAGACCTGGCGCGAGAGAAAGGCTGCATCGGGGCATGGCTCGACACCTTCGACTTTCAGGCGCCGGCGTTCTACGAAAAGCTCGGGTATAGCCAGTTTGGGGAAATCGACGACTACCCGCCGGGACATAAACGGCATTTTTTCCAGAAGCGCTTGATCGTTTGAAGGGGCCGGCCCCTTCGCGGGCAAGCCTGCTCCCACAGGTTTTTTGGTGAGGCTTAAATCTTCAGCGACACACAAAATCCTGTGGGGCTTGCCCGCGCTGAGGCTGGCCGCATCAATGCATGATCAAAGGCAGGTCGCCAACGCCGCCAAGCGCCGCTTGGCGACAAAATCATCCTTTTGCACGTAGTAATTCAGCGTCGTGCCCGAAGGCCCGGTCGTCACATCGACAAACGACTCGGCGGAACGCGTGTACACCGTCGTACCCCCCTGTTTGCGCGGTTCCAGATAGGCGGCGGCATCCACGCCGAACACCGCTTCGTCCTGCCAGCCGAATTGCACGCACTGGGCCACGTTTTTCTCGGGCTTGTCCGAGGTCATGACTTTGTACGGCGTTCTCGTGCGAGCATCATCCATCACCGAACCCGCGCACCCGGCCAGCAGTGTTGCCGCCAGCGCTACCATCAGAATTCGCATTGTTTTCGCTCAGTCAGAAAAAAGCGGACTGTAGCACCGCAGCGGCAGGAATCGTTCTGCTTTACTGCATTTATCACGCGACACACGCCGACAGCTACGGCAACCTACGGTCATCAGCCTCACAAGGAAAACCCATGGCGCCTACCGACCAGCGACATGAACATGCCCTGCAACTGTTTCTCGACGCGCGACCTGACTTGCGCGAAACCCTCGACAACCTCAACCCACTGCTGGCCCAGGCCAAAGGCGAAACCCAGGCCCAGTATCGCGAAGAGCGTCTGCACGAAGCATTTGAGGCGGAGGCCGAGAGCAAGGGCCTGTTTGCCTGGGAACTGACCCTGCAACTGACCACCGATTCGCCGCAGGAATATCGCGCGCAGCGCCTGGAGGTGCATCGCGAAGTCGCAGAAATGGCTGGCATGGACTGGCTGGAATATTGCGACCTGTATGGCATAGAACCTTAATCGCTGCGCAAGGACACCTGCACCCATGCTGCCATCCGCCTCGACTCACCGCGCCAGCCCCGGCCACCTGCACACGCAAAAGTGGCGCGGGCGTGTGGGCCTGGCGCTGGTGGCCAGCCTATCGGTACTCGCGGGCATGACCGATGCGATCGGCTTCATGGCCAGCGGCGACTTTGTTTCGTTCATGAGTGGCAATACCACACGCCTGGCCGTGGCGATCAGCGATGGTGATTTCGGGCTGACCGTGCGCCTGATAATCCTCGTCGCGACCTTTATTGTCGGTAACGCCTTGGGCGTGCTCGTTGCTCGCCTCGGTGGCCGCCGGGCGCTGCCGCTGCTGCTGTGTATCGCCAGCCTGCTCTGCGCGGCGGCAATCTGGCCGTATGACGCACAATTGCCGGCGCTGCTGGCGGCGATCATTGCGATGGGCATGCTCAACGCGTCGGTCGAGGAAGTGAATGGCCTCCCGGTCGGGCTGACCTATGTCACCGGCGCCCTGTCACGCTTTGGCCGTGGCCTGGGCCGCTGGTTGCTCGGCGAACGCCGCAATGGCTGGCGGGTGCAGCTGGTGCCGTGGAGCGGGATGTTTATCGGCGCGATTCTTGGCGCGGTGCTGGAACACCATTTTGGCCTCAAGGCGATGTTGGCCAGTGGTGTACTGGCCGCGATGCTGGGCGTGCTGTCCCTGGCCATTCCGCGTCGTTGGCAGTTGGGCTACATGCCCCGTTGAAATGCGACCCTGTGGGGTCATGTGCATGACTTCGGTTTCGCGGATGACTTCATAAAGCTTTATCATGGCCGCAGTTTCGCTGATCGAGTCCGTCATGAAGTTCGCCATTGCGCTGTTTTCCGCCGCCCATGCGCCCTCCTCGCGCCGCGCCCTGCTGTTTGCCCAGGCGGCACTGGCCGGGGGGCATGAGATTGTCCGGCTGTTTTTCTACCAGGATGGCGTCTACAACGCTTCCGACGCGGTGGTCACCCCGCAGGACGAACTCGACCTGCCCAAACAATGGCGTGCGTTCATCACCGAGCAGCAACTCGATGGCGTGGTGTGCATCGCCGCCGCCCTGCGCCGTGGTGCCTTGAACGGCGAAGAAGCCAAACGCTATCAGCGTGACGCCGTGTCCGTCAGCGCGCCGTGGGAGCTGTCCGGTCTTGGCCAGTTGCACGACGCCGCGCAGGATGCCGACCGTTTGATCTGTTTCGGAGGCGCATGACATGGCCAAATCCCTGTTGATCATCAGTCGCCAATCGCCTTGGTCCGGCCCCGGCGCCCGCGAAGCACTGGATATCGTGCTGGCCGGTGGCGCCTTCGACCTGCCGATCGGCCTGCTGTTTCTCGACGACGGCGTGCTGCAACTGGCCGCCGGGCAAAACGCCAAAGCCTTGCAGCAGAAGGACCTGAGCGCCAACCTGCAGGCGCTGCCGATGTTCGGTGTTGAAGAACTGTTCTATTGCGCCGACAGCGCCAGCCTGCGTGGGCTGAGCGATCTGTCGCTGGACGAGGCGCAGCCGCTCGCCGCCGAGCAAATCACCGCCCTTATTGACCGTTACGACCAGGTGATCACCCTCTGATGTCGACTTTGCATGTGTTGTCTCATTCTCCGTTCGGCGACGATCGCCTGAGCAGTTGCCTGCGCGTGATCGGCACGGCCGACGCCTTGCTGCTGTGCGGCGACGCCGTGTATGCCTTGCAATCCGGCACCGTGCCATTCACGGCGCTGCAAAGCCGTCAGCTGCAACTGTTCGTCCTCACCGAAGACGCCCAGGCCCGCGCCCAGCAGATTCCGGATTGGGCCGAAGCCATCGACTACCCGGCCTTCGTCGAATTGTCGATCCACCACGACAAGGTCAACAGCTGGCTATGAATTCCCTGACCGTCGGCACCCGCGCTATCGAACTGGACAAGGATGGCTTTCTGGTTGACCTCGCAGACTGGTCCCACGATGTCGCGGGCGCCCTCGCCGCCGCCGAAGACATCGAACTGACCGCCGAACACTGGGAAGTCCTCGAACTGTTGCGCAGCTTTTACGCCGAATTCCAGCTGTCGCCGGCCACGCGCCCGCTGATCAAGTACACCGCGTTGAAACTCGGCGCGGAAAAAGGCAACAGCCTGCACCTGAACCGACTGTTCAAAGGCACCCCTGCCAAACTCGCCGCGAAACTGGCGGGCCTGCCCAAACCGACGAATTGCTTATGACTGACTTTCCAGCGCTGACCCTCGAAACACCCGCCGAACACCCGTTCGCTCAATTTGTGCGGATCCTCGGCAAGGGCAAGCGCGGCGCCCGCGACCTGACCCGCGAGGAAGCCCGAGAGGCGATGGGCATGGTGCTCGACGATAAGGTCGAAGACACCCAGCTCGGCGCCTTTCTGATGCTGCTTCGGCACAAGGAAGAAAGCGCCGAGGAAATGGCCGGTTTCACCGAAGCCTTGCGCGAGCGTTTGCAGACGCCGGCGCTGAACGTCGACCTCGACTGGCCGACCTACGCTGGCAAAAAACGTCATCTGCCGTGGTACCTGCTGGCGGCCAAATGCCTGGCGCAAAACGGCGTGCGGATTTTCATGCATGGCGGCGGCGCCCACACCGCCGGGCGCCTGTATACCGAGCAACTGCTCGGTGAACTGCAGATCCCGTTGTGCCGCACCTGGCAACAGGTCGGCAGCGCACTGGACAACGGCGGCCTGGCGTTCATGCCGCTGATGGACTGGGCGCCGCAGCTGCAGAAGATGATCGACCTGCGCAATACCATGGGCCTGCGCTCGCCGATCCACTCGCTGGCACGGATTCTCAATCCGCTGCGCGCGCGTTGTGGTCTGCAGAGTATTTTCCACCCGGGTTATCAAGCCGTGCACCGAGAGGCCAGCGGCCTGCTCGGCGACACGGCGATTGTGGTCAAGGGCGACGGCGGTGAAATCGAGATCAATCCGGACGCCGACAGCCACTTGTACGGCACCGCCGGCGGCGAGAGCTGGGACGAGGAATGGCCGCAGCTATCGAGCCAGCGCCACGTCAAACCGGCCGCGCTGGACATCGAGCATCTGAAAGCGGTGTGGCGCGGCGAGGTGGTCGACAGCTATCCGCAATTGGCCCTGATTTCGACCATGGCCCTGGCCCTGCGCGGGCTTGGCCAAAGCCGCGAGCAAGCCTTCGAAACCGCCGAACGCTACTGGGCCGCGCGGAACAAATCGATTTAACCGATCATTCACGCCCGATCTTTGCGCTTTTTGTTCGAACCCATCGGAATAGACTCGACTCCAACGTTTATTGGTTTATGGAGTCTTGATCATGGGTTTACTCGTCGATGGCCACTGGCAGGACAAGTGGTACGAAAGCAGCAAGGACGGCGCGTTCCAGCGCGAACAGGCGCAGCGGCGTCACTGGGTCACCGCTGACGGCCAGCCGGGGCCGAGCGGTGAAGGCGGTTTTGCCGCTGAAGCCGGACGCTACCACCTCTACGTGTCCCTCGCCTGCCCGTGGGCACACCGCACGCTGATCCTGCGCAAACTCAAGGGTCTGGAAAAGCTGATCGACGTCTCGGTGGTCAGTTGGCTGATGCTGGAAAACGGCTGGACCTTCGACAAGGCTCTCGGCTCGACCGGCGACAAACTCGATCACTTCGACTTCATGCACCAGCGCTACACCGCCGACACCCCGGACTACACCGGGCGCGTCACGGTGCCGGTGCTGTGGGACAAGCAGCTCAAGCGCATTGTCAGCAATGAGTCGGCGGAAATTATCCGCATGTTCAACAGCGCCTTCGACAACCTCACCGGCAACGACCTGGACTTCTACCCGGCACCGTTACGCGGCGAGATCGACGCGCTGAACGAGCGGATCTACCCGGCAGTGAACAACGGCGTGTATCGCGCCGGCTTCGCCACCTCGCAACAGGCCTATGAAGCGGCGTTCGATGAGGTGTTTGCCGAGCTGGATCATCTGGAGCAGTTGCTGGGCGCCAACCGCTACCTGAGCGGTGAGTTCCTGACTGAAGCGGATGTGCGTCTGTTTACTACGATGATTCGCTTCGACGCGGTGTATCACGGCCACTTCAAGTGCAATTTGCGGCGGATTGCCGACTACCCGAACCTGTCTAACTGGTTGCGTGAGCTGTATCAGTGGCCGGGGATTGCCGAGACCGTGGACTTTCAGCACATCAAACATCACTACTACGGCAGTCACAAGACGATCAACCCGACGGGGGTTGTGCCGAAGGGGCCGGCGCAGGATTTCAGTGTGGCCCATGATCGGGCGCGGCTGAGCGGGAAAGGGGTTTGGCGCAGGGGCTGATTGATTCGCTGATTTTGAGGACGCCATCGCTGGCAAGCCAGCTCCCACAGGGATCTGTATAAAGCTGAAAATTGCAGCTTCAATACAAACCCATGGGAGCTGGCTTGCCAGCGATAGAGGCGACGCGGTTTTCAAACCTGCGCCTGAGCACCCTCGAACCACGCCAGTTTCTCGCGCAGTTGCACCACTTCACCCACGATCACCAGCGTCGGCGCATGCACTTCATGCTCCGCCACCAGACGCGGCAAATCAGCCAAGGTGCCGGTAAACACCCGCTGATTGACCGTGGTGCCCTGCTGGATCAACGCCGCCGGGGTATCGGCCGAGCGACCGTGTTTGATCAACTGCTCGCAGATCACCGGCAACCCGACCAGGCCCATGTAGAACACCAGGGTCTGCGCCGGGGCAACCAGGTCGGCCCAAAGCAGATCGGTGGAGCCGTCCTTCAGGTGCCCGGTGACGAAGCGCACTGACTGCGCGTAATCGCGATGGGTCAGCGGAATCCCGGCATACGCCGCGCAACCGCTGGCCGCCGTGATCCCCGGTACCACCTGGAACGGAATACCGTGAGCCGCGAGTTCTTCGATCTCTTCACCGCCACGGCCGAAGATGAACGGATCACCGCCCTTCAACCGCACCACACGCTTGCCGGCCTTGGCCAGATCGACCAGTTGCTGATTGATCTGATCCTGCGGCACGGCGTGATCGGCGCGACGCTTGCCGACGTAGATCCGCTCGGCATCGCGACGGCACAGCTCAAGAATCGCCGGCGCTACCAGACGGTCGTACAGCACCACATCGGCTTGCTGCATCAGACGCAGGGCGCGGAAGGTCAGCAGGTCCGGATCGCCCGGCCCGGCACCCACCAGATACACTTCACCGGTGGTGATGTCCGCTTCGCCATCAATCTTGGCTTGCAGCAGACGCTCGGCCTCGCCACCCTGCCCGGCCAGTTGCCGGTCGGCAATCGGGCCCTGAAACACGTCTTCCCAGAAACCGCGACGTTGCTGCACATCCGGAAACAGGTTCTTCACCTGATTGCGGAAACGCGCGGCCAGACCGGCCAACTGGCCGTAGGTCGAGGGAATCCAGGTTTCGATCTTGGCGCGAATCAACCGCGCCAGTACCGGCGCATCGCCGCCGCTAGACACTGCGATGATCAACGGCGAACGATCGACGATCGCCGGAAAGATCACGCTGCACAATTGCGGCGCATCCACCACGTTGACCGGTACGCAGCGCCGATGGGCATCGCTGGACACTTGGGCATTGAGCGCCTCGTCGTCGGTGGCGGCGATGATCAGCACGCAACCGTCCAGATCCGCCTCGCCGTAACCGCGCAACAGGCAATCACCACCCGAGGCGGTGATCAGTTCACGCAGTTGCGGTTCGATTTCAGGTGCGACCACCCGCAGCAGCGCACCGGCATCGGCCAGCAGGCGGGATTTGCGCAAGGCAATCTCCCCCCCACCGACAACCAACACACGACTGCCGCGCAGGTTGTGAAACAGCGGCAGATATTTCATTTAGCCGATGACCTCAAGGCCACCCATGTACGGCTTCAGCACGTCCGGTACGCGGATCGAGCCGTCAGCCTGCTGGTAGTTTTCCAGCACGGCCACCAGGGTACGACCGACAGCCAGACCCGAGCCGTTCAGGGTGTGCACCAGCTCAGGCTTGCCGGTTTCCGGGTTGCGGAAACGCGCCTGCATGCGGCGGGCCTGGAAGTCGCCGCAGTTGGAGCACGACGAAATTTCCCGGTATTTGTCCTGGCTCGGGATCCACACTTCCAGGTCGTAGGTCTTCACGGCACTGAAGCCCATGTCGCCGGTGCACAGCGCCAGAGTGCGGTAAGGCAGACCCAGCAGTTGCAGGACTTTCTCGGCGTTGGCAGTCAGGCCTTCCAGCGCTTCCATCGACGTCGACGGCTCGACGATCTGGACCATTTCGACTTTGTCGAACTGGTGCTGACGGATCATGCCGCGAGTGTCGCGACCCGATGCGCCGGCTTCGCTGCGGAAGCACGGGGTGTGGGCGACGAATTTGATCGGCAGTTGCTTCGAGTCGACGATTTCACCGGCCACGATGTTGGTCAGCGACACTTCGGCGGTCGGGATCAGGTACAAATCGGCCTCGCCTTCGCGAGCGATCTTGAACAGGTCCTCTTCGAACTTCGGCAGTTGCCCGGTGCCTTGCAGCGCTGGAGCCTGAACCAGATAAGGCGTGTAAGCCTCTTCGTAGCCGTGCTCGTTGACGTGCAGGTTGATCATGAATTGCGCCAGGGCGCGGTGCAGACGAGCGATCGGCCCGCGCAGCAGGGCGAAACGTGCGCCGGACAGTTTGGCGGCCGTTTCAAAGTCGAGCCAGCCGAACTTCTCGCCCAGGGCAACGTGGTCTTTCACTTCAAAGTCGAAGGCGGTCGGGGTGCCCCAGCGGCGCACTTCGACGTTGTCGTCTTCGTCTTTGCCGACCGGCACCGATTCGTGCGGCAGGTTCGGGATACCCAGCAGGATCGAGTCCAGTTCGGTCTGGATCGCGTCCAGCTCGACCTTGCCGGCACTCAGCTCGCCCGCCATGCGCTCGACGTCCGCCATCAACGGTGCGATGTCTTCGCCGCGCTGCTTGGCCTGACCGATGGATTTGGAACGCGCGTTACGCTCAGCCTGCAGTGCTTCGGTGCGGGTCTGGACGGTCTTGCGCTGTTCTTCCAGCGCTTCGATGCGCGCGGTATCCAGGGCAAAGCCACGGGAAGCCAGGCGGTCCGCTACGTCCTGAAGGTTGCTACGTAACAGTTTGGAATCGAGCATGTCGGTTTCTCGTTATCAAAGTTTGGTCAAGGACAGGCCGGCCCACGTCGCGAGCAGCCCGCCGAATACGCTGAGTGCCGCATAGCCCAGGGCCAGCGGCACTTGCCCGCTTTCCAGCAGGCGCACCGTATCCAGTGAAAAGGATGAAAAAGTCGTCAGCCCCCCGAGGAAGCCGACCATCAACCCGGCGCGCACCTCGATCGGCACCTCCGGGCGTATCAAAAACAGGCCGTACAACACGCCAATCAGCAAACAGCCCACGATATTAACGGCCAGCGTCGCGGTATAGAAGTGCCGCGGCCAATTGGCATTGACCCAATTGCCGGTGGCGAAGCGCAACAGGGTGCCGGCAATCCCGCCGGCGGAGACTGCAACAATCAATGGAAGCACTATTTTCTCCGCTGTCTTGGGCTTAAACGATCGAGTTGAGCGAGGTGGTTGAGCTTCTCGCCGATCTTCAATTCCAGGCCTCGGGGCACCGGTTGGTAGAACGGGATCGGCTCAAGCTCCTCAGGGAAATAGTCTTCGCCGGCGGCATAGGCGTCCGGCTCATCGTGGGCGTAGCGATACTCATCGCCGTAGCCCAATTGTTTCATCAGTTTGGTCGGCGCGTTGCGCAGGTGCAGCGGCACTTCCAGCGAACCGTTTTCAGCGGCGGCGCGCAGGGCGGTCTTGAACCCCATGTACACCGCATTGCTTTTCGGGGCGCAGGCCAGGTAGGTAATGGCCTGGGCCACGGCCAGTTCGCCTTCCGGGCTGCCGAGGCGTTCCTGCACTTCCCACGCCGCCAGGCACAGGCTGAGGGCACGCGGGTCGGCGTTGCCGATGTCTTCGCTGGCCATGCGCACCACGCGCCGGGCCAGGTACAGCGGATCACAACCGCCGTCGATCATCCGCGCAAACCAGTACAGCGCGCCGTCGGGGTTGGAACCTCGCACCGATTTGTGCAACGCGGAGATCTGGTCGTAAAAGGCTTCGCCGCCTTTGTCGAAGCGCCGACGGGTGTCGCCGAGCAGGCTTTGCAGCAGTTCGGTGCCGATCTCGCTGTTGTCTTCGGCGAGGTCCGAGGCATTTTCCAGCAAGTTGAGCAGCCGTCGACCGTCGCCATCGGCGGCGGACAGCAACATCTGGAAGCCTTCATCGTTGAGCGTCAGGTGGCGCTTGCCCAGCCCACGCTCCTCGGTGAGTGCGCGATGCACCAGTTTGCGCAGCGCCGCTTCGTCGAGGCTTTTCAGCACATAGACGCGGGCCCGCGACAACAAGGCGTTGTTCAGTTCGAACGAAGGATTTTCGGTGGTGGCGCCGATGAAGATCAGTGTGCCATCTTCGACATAAGGCAGGAACGCATCCTGCTGCGACTTGTTGAACCGGTGCACTTCATCGACGAACAGAATCGTGCGCTTGCCGTACTGACCGGCCTGCTGCTTGGCGATTTCAACCGCCTGACGGATCTCCTTGACCCCGGCAAGCACCGCCGAGACCGTTTCGAAGTGCGCGTCCGAGACTTCCGCGAGCAATCGCGCCAGCGTGGTTTTACCCACGCCAGGCGGGCCCCAGAAAATCATCGAATGCAGGGCACCCTGCTCCAGCGCTTCACGCAGAGGCTTGCCGCGAGCGAGCACGTGCTCCTGACCGACGTACTCATCCAGATTGGTCGCGCGCAAACGCGCGGCCAGTGGCTGGGCAATCGGTGCACTGCGAAACAGATCCATCACGTAGCGTTGAAACCTCGAATTTTCTGAACTCTGTGGGTGACCCTGTGGCGCGGGGATTCATCCCCGTTGGGCTGCGAAGCGGCCCTTAAACCAGCAATTTCGTTGTATCAGGCCTACCAAGTGCAATGGTTTTGGCGACTGCTGCGCAGCCGAACGGGGATAAATCCCCTCACCACAAAAGCTCCAAACCACAAAGGCCCAGTTCAGGATCCGGGGTTTATTCCTGGATCACGTCGGCACCCTTGGGGATGTCGAACTTGAACTTGGAAGCCGGCACTGGCTCGTTGGCCTTGACCCCGGTGAACAGGATGTTGGTGCGCTGGCCGACGCTGTCGATCAGTTGCATGTCATTGAGCAGACCGTTGCGGAACGACAGGCGCAGGTTGTCGAACAACGTGTCCTTGGTTTTCGGCTTCAGAGTGAAGTCGATCACGCCGCCTGCCTCTTTCGCCGTGATGTCGAAACTCTGGCTGATCTTAGACACGTCACCGGACAACAACAACGCAGGGGTCTGGGTCAGGCGCTCGTCGAGCTTCTTGATCGTCGCCTGTTCCAGATCCGGGTCCCACAAGGTGACTTTCTTGCCGTCGGAGACCATGGTCTGCTCGGCCGGCGCATTGGTGTGCCAGTAGAAAAGGCCCGGACGCTGCAGGGTCATGTCGCCGGTGGTTTCCTGCAACTGCGTGCCGCTGCCGTCGAGGGTCAGCTGCGAGAAGTTCGCGCTCAGGGTCTTGGACGTTTCCAGCAATTGGGTCAGACGAGCCACGTCCTTGTCATCGGCGTGGGCCGTGAATGTGGTCAGTGCCAGTACTGGCAACAGCATGCGGATCAGACGCATGGGAGTCCTCTTGAATACTCGTGGGAGAGCGGCGGCACGTCATTGTGCCACCTCTTGCTTCTGGGATCAGTCGCGTACCGGGCCCGGGGCCAGCACTTCACGCGAACCGTTGGTGTTCATGGAGGTGACGACGCCGGCCATTTCCATGGCTTCGATCATCCGCGCGGCACGGTTGTAGCCGATCTTCAACTTGCGCTGTACAGCGGAAATCGAGGCGCGACGGCTTTCCAGCACAAACTGCACGGCTTCGTCGTACAGTGCGTCCGCTTCCGGATCATCGCCGTCGCCGCCACCGCTGCTGCCTTCAAAACCGCTGCCTGCTTCTTCGACACCGTTGAGGATGTCATCGTTGTATTCCGGTGCGCCACGCAGTTTCCACGCTTCGACGACACGGTGGACTTCATCGTCGGACACGAATGCGCCGTGAACCCGGATCGGCAGGCTGGTGCCCGGTGGCATGTAGAGCATGTCACCGTGGCCGAGCAGTTGTTCGGCGCCGCCCTGGTCGATGATGGTCCGCGAGTCGATCTTGCTCGAAACCTGGAACGCCATACGGGTCGGGATGTTGGCCTTGATCAGACCGGTGATCACGTCCACCGACGGCCGCTGGGTCGCGAGGATCAAGTGAATACCTGCCGCACGGGCCTTCTGCGCGATACGCGCGATCAGTTCTTCGACCTTCTTGCCGACGATCATCATCATGTCGGCGAATTCGTCGACCACCACGACGATGGTCGGCAGCTTCTGCAGCAGCGGCGCTTCATCGTGAATGCTTTCACGCTTATACAGCGGATCGCTCAGCGGCTCGCCGGCATCCTGGGCTTCCTTGACCTTCGCGTTGAAGCCGGACAGGTTACGCACGCCCATCTTCGCCATCAGCTTGTAGCGGCGTTCCATCTCGGCAACGCTCCAGCGCAAGGCGTTGGCGGCGTCCTTCATGTCGGTAACCACCGGGCACAACAGGTGCGGAATGCCTTCGTAGATCGACAGCTCAAGCATTTTCGGGTCGATCATGATCAGCTTGGCGTCTTCCGGGCCGGACTTGAACAGGATCGACAGGATCATCGCGTTCACCCCCACCGACTTACCGGAACCGGTGGTACCGGCTACCAGCAGGTGCGGCATCTTCGCCAGGTCGGTGATGACCGGTTTGCCGCCAATGTCGTGGCCCAGCGCCAGGGTGACCGGCGATTTGAAGTTGTCGTACTCGGGGGTCGACAGCACTTCGGAGAAGCGCACGATCTGCCGGTCTTCGTTGGGAATCTCGATACCCACAGTGGTCTTGCCCGGAATCACCTCGACCACGCGCACGCTGGTCACGGCCAGCGAACGCGCCAGGTCTTTCGCCAGGTTGGCGATGCGGCTGACTTTCACGCCTGCAGCGGGCTGGATCTCGTAACGGGTAATCACCGGGCCCGGATGGATCGAGTCCACCGTGACCTCGACCCCGAACTCCTTGAGCTTGATCTCCAGCAAGTGGCCGACCGCTGCCAGGGACTCCGGCGAGTAATTGAGCTGTTTCTTTTCCGCCGGATCGAGAATCGAGATCGGCGGCAAGGTGCCTTCCACGGCGCTGTCGACGAACAACGGCGCCTGTTTCTCTTTCTGCACGCGCTTGCTCGGTTCCGGGGCCTTGGCCGGGGCCGGGGCGATGACCGGCGGCACCTGCTTCTCACGGTCGGACATGTGCTTGCTCAGGGCTTGCTCACGCTCGATCAGGCGTTCCTTGACCTTGGCTTGTTCACGCTTGTCGGTGACCGTCGGCGCCACCACGTCATGTACGCGATCGTCGACTTCACGCAGTTGCGCGACCAGTTGTTTGCGCTCGGTGCGGGCCGACCACCAACGATTGAGTGCGCCCTGGAACAGCTCGAACAAGTCGAGGGTGATCTTGCCGGTGATGTCCATCACCTTGAACCACGACAGGTCGGTGAACACCGTC
This sequence comes from Pseudomonas monsensis, assembly GCF_014268495.2. NCBI lineage: Bacteria > Pseudomonadati > Pseudomonadota > Gammaproteobacteria > Pseudomonadales > Pseudomonadaceae > Pseudomonas > Pseudomonas monsensis. The sequence continues at coordinate 4,164,276 of NZ_CP077087.1, forward strand.
AGGCCGAACAGGAACAGGGCGATGAACAGCAGCGTGCTGCCCTGAATGTTCAGCGCGTTCTTCGCCAGATCGCCGAGGCTCTCGCCCAATGCGCCACCGGCACCGGCCGGCAGACCGGTCGGGGCATGGAAATGGATATGCGCCAGTGCCGCGCCGGACAGCACCAGAAACACCAGACCGATCAGGCGCCAGGAGAACAGCCAGCCGCTCCACTGCCACGGTTCGTGACGCTGACGGAAGATCTGATACGCCTTGATCGCCAGCAGCAACGGGAAGATGTACGCGAAATAACCGAGCACCATGAACAGGATGTCGGCGCTGTAGGAACCCGCCGGGCCGCCGAAATTCTGCACGTCGTCGATCTTGCTGTTGTGGCTCCAGCCCGGATCGTCCTTGCCGTAGGTCAGCAAAGCCATCATCAGGAACAGGCACAAGGCACCGATGGCGATCAATGCACCTTCCTTGAGCCGGTAGTGCAACTGTTGGCGCCAGAGCGGAACGACTGTTTTTGGTGCTGCGGTGGATTTCTTCAAAACGCTTCTTTTCCTGCGCCCGAGGCGCGTCCATCTATTGAATGACGATAAAAAACTGCCCAATCCAGGCAGGTGAAAAAGTGAACGGGCACAACTGAGACTACTTTTAACACTGCGCTGCGGCTTTTATAAACACGGTGCGCAGCGAATATTCTGTTACAGCCCGGCATTGTACGGGTTTGTGCGTCTGATGCCATGCTTCAAAGCCCAGCATTGAGCATAGCCAAGCGCACGAAACCTGCGGTTCAATTTGAGCATGCATTGTCTTTTGTGACAAAGGCTTATGAGGTGTATTTGATGAACGCAGCGAAGCATTCACGCCTGATCATTCTCGGCTCCGGTCCGGCCGGCTACAGCGCCGCCGTCTACGCCGCCCGCGCCAACCTCAAACCCGTCGTGATTACCGGATTGCAGGCCGGTGGCCAGCTCACCACCACGGTCGAGGTCGACAACTGGCCCGGCGACGTCGAAGGCCTGACCGGCCCGGTGCTGATGGAGCGCATGCAGAAGCACGCCGAACGCTTTGCCACAGAGATCGTTTACGACCACATCCACACGGCCAAGTTGCAGCAGCGCCCGTTTGAACTCATCGGCGACAGCGGCACTTACACTTGCGACGCACTGATTATCGCCACCGGCGCGTCGGCGCAGTATCTGGGCCTGCCCTCGGAGGAAGCCTTCGCCGGCAAGGGTGTTTCCGCCTGTGCGACCTGTGATGGCTTCTTTTATCGCAATCAGGTGGTGGCGGTGGTCGGTGGCGGCAACACCGCTGTCGAGGAAGCGTTGTACCTCTCCAACATCGCCAAAGAAGTGCACTTGATCCACCGTCGCGACAAGTTGCGCTCGGAGAAAATCCTTCAGGACAAGCTGTTCGACAAAGCCGCCAGCGGTAACGTGCGCCTGCACTGGAACCAGAACCTTGACGAAGTGCTCGGCGACGCCAGCGGCGTGACCGGCGCCCGCCTGCGCGACAGCCACACCGGCGAAACCCGCGAACTGTCGTTGGCGGGCGTGTTCATTGCCATTGGCCACAAACCCAACACCGACCTGTTTCAGGGTCAGTTGCCGATGCGCGATGGCTATCTGGTGATCAAGGGCGGCAGCGAGGGCGATGCCACAGCCACCGCAATTCCCGGCGTGTTTGCCGCAGGCGACGTGGCCGACCACGTCTACCGGCAAGCGGTGACGTCCGCCGGCGCCGGTTGCATGGCTGCGCTCGATGCGGAGAAGTATCTGGACGACATTCCTGTCATTTAACGGCACACTTTATCGCGGGCCACACGGCCCGCACCGCCCTCCCCTTCTGTAAGCCTGGATGCCATGCTGACTTGGTTACAACGCAACTCACTGACTTTTCCGCCGCTGGAAAAGGCCATGCGCGACCCCAACGGATTACTCGCCGCCGGCGGCGACCTGTCCGCCGATCGTTTGATTCAGGCTTATCGCCATGGCTGCTTTCCGTGGTTTTCCGAAGGCCAGCCGATACTCTGGTGGTCGCCGGATCCGCGCACGGTGCTATTTCCCGACGAACTGCATGTCTCGCGCAGTCTCGGCAAATTACTGCGCAAGGCGCGCTATCAGGTGACCTTCGACCAGGATTTTGATGCCGTCATCCGCGCCTGCGCCGCGCCACGGGATTACGCCGATGGCACCTGGATCACGCAAGCCATGCAGGACGCCTACATTGAATTGCACCGCAGTGGCTTTGCCCATTCGGTGGAGGTCTGGGATCAGGGCGAACTGGTCGGTGGCCTGTATGGCCTGGCGATGGGCCAACTGTTTTTCGGCGAATCAATGTTCAGCCGCGCCGACAACGCCTCCAAATATGGCTTTGCCACACTGGTGCGACACTTGAAAGATTCGGGGTTTGTGCTGATCGACTGCCAGATGCCGACCGATCATCTGCACAGCCTCGGCGCCCGGGCGATTCCCCGCAGTGAATTCGCGCGCTATCTGGCCAATCATCTGGATCAACCTCAACGTGCCACCTGGGTTTGCTGAGCGACTTTTGCGCGCGTGGCTTACACTTAATTCACCAGCTTATCCCGAGGGTTGATCATGACCGAGTTGGCACGCCTCAAGTTCTATGCCACTCAGCCCCACTCTTGCAGTTATCTGCCCGAGGAGCAGGCGACGACCCTGTTTCTCGACCCGAGCCAGCCCATGGATGTGCATGTCTACGCAGACCTGTCGGAAATGGGCTTTCGTCGCAGTGGCGATCATCTGTATCGGCCGCATTGCCAGAACTGCAATGCGTGCGTACCTGCGCGCATTCCCGTGGCGCAGTTCATCCCCAATCGTCAGCAGAAGCGCATTTTCAAACGCAACGCCGACCTGCAGGTGCGTCCGGCCAAGCCCAAGTTCAGCGAAGAATATTTCGATCTGTACCAGCGCTATATCGAACAACGTCACGCCGACGGCGACATGTACCCGCCCAGCCGTGATCAATTCTCGACATTCCTGGTCCGCGACCTGCCCTTCTCGCGCTTTTACGAGTTCCGTCTCGACGGACGGTTGCTCGCCGTGGCGGTCACCGATTTACTGCCAAACGGCTTGTCGGCGGTGTACACCTTCTACGAACCCGCCGAAGAACGCCGCAGCCTTGGCCGTTTTGCCATCTTGTGGCAAATCGCCGAAAGCCATCGCCTCGGGCTTGAGGCGGTGTACCTCGGTTACTGGATCAAAAACTGCAAAAAGATGAACTACAAGACGCAATATCGCCCCATCGAATTGCTGATTAATCAGCGCTGGGTTGTCCTGAACTAAACCCAAGCCCTAAACCCCTTGGCGTAAACCCCATTTTTCGGGCACAATGCACGCCGCTTTTGCCTGGCGCAGTTGCACCGGGCCATTCATTGGATACCGAGGGCTTTACTGCATGTCGAAAGAAGACAGCTTCGAAATGGAAGGCACTGTCGTCGACACCCTGCCCAACACCATGTTTCGCGTGGAGTTGGAAAATGGGCACGTCGTAACCGCGCATATTTCCGGCAAGATGCGCAAGAACTACATTCGTATTCTTACCGGTGACAAAGTGCGCGTCGAGCTGACGCCCTATGACTTGAGCAAAGGGCGCATTACTTACCGCGCTCGTTAATCAAGTCAATACAGAACGCCCGGTTTATACCGGGCGTTTTTGTTTGTCTGGGATTTGGGTTTTGTGGGCATATCCGTAGCTGCGGGTGCTGCCGCTGGCGGTTTCGCTCTTACAGCGGGTCACCTTTTCCAAACGCCGAAAAGGTAACCCAAAAGGCTTTGCCCCGGCGTACGGCACTTCGCTGAGGCTCAGTGTTCCCTCGCTACGGAGTCCATCCGGGGGCATCGCCTACGGTTTGCTTCGCCGCACCTCCTCTCGATGAATGCGACTTCGCCGCACGGCGCTGCGCGCCTACCCCCGAATGAACACCTACGCTCGGCCTGCCGATGGGGCAAAAGATCAAAAGCCGAAGCCAGATCAAGAGCCCCTCACCCTAGCCCTCTCCCGGAGGGAGAGGGGACTGACCGTGGTGTTTGGGGGAGCTGCGCCGACGTGCGATACCGCGTTGAACTCAGGCTCTAAAAAGCAAACAAATCGGCCCCTCACCCTCCCAGAGAGAGGACTGATCGAGGTGTTTGGGAGAGCTACGCCGACGTGCGATATCGAGTCGAACTCAGATTCTGAAAGGCCCACAAATCGGCTCCCTCTCCTCGGGGAAAGGGCTGGGCGGGCGGCGTTCCGATGAGGGCTAAATCCACCACAAATCCAAAGCCGACCACGCCCCGCTCTTCACCACTCAATAGGCCGAGTGTCAGCTCGCCTGCCTTTGATCTTGATCTGTAAGGCGACGTCGGAAGGCTGAGTGGAGGGATTGATCCGGGGGGGTGGGAGCGCAGCGACCGTTTGGCGCAGCCAAACACAGCGAGAGGAGGTGCAGCGAAGCAAACCGTAGGCGCTGCGCCCGGATCGATCCCGGAGCGAATGAACCCCGAGCCTCAGCGAGCGGGCCGCACGTAGGAGCAAGCGTTTTTTGCTTACTTTTTTTGGCGTTTGAAAAAAAGTGAGTCGCCGTAAGGGCGAAACCGTAATAAGCCATCACCGCAGCAACGGATATACACCCAGAACCCAAAAACACCAGACAACAAAAAGGCGCCCGAAGGCGCCCTCTTGATCCAAGGCCGTCAGGCCATTTCTGCCGTCGTCTCAAAGTCAAACGTCAACTCACCATCCTTGATGTCGATGTGCACCACACCGCCATGCTCGGCCAGCTCGCCAAACAGAATCTCCTCCGCCAGCGGACGCTTGATCTTGTCCTGGATCAGACGCGCCATCGGACGTGCGCCCATCGCCGAATCATAACCACCCGCCGCCAGCCAACTACGCGCGGCATCAGTGACCTCAAGCAGCACACGCTTGTCTTCCAGCTGCGCCTGAAGCTCGGTAAGGAACTTGTCCACCACGCTTTTGATGACCTCATGACTGAGGCGACCAAACTGGATAATGGTGTCCAGACGGTTACGGAACTCCGGCGTAAAGCTCTTCTTGATCACTTCCATCGCATCAGACGAGTGGTCCTGATGGGTGAAACCGATCGAAGCACGCGCCGCCGTTTCGGCACCGGCGTTGGTGGTCATGATCACGATCACGTTGCGGAAGTCCGCCTTGCGCCCGTTATTGTCGGTCAGCGTACCGTGGTCCATTACCTGCAACAGCAGATTGAAGACTTCGGGGTGCGCCTTCTCGATTTCATCGAGCAACAACACGCAGTGCGGCTGCTTGGTGATCGCTTCGGTCAACAGACCGCCCTGATCGAACCCGACATAACCCGGAGGCGCACCAATCAGACGCGATACGGTGTGACGCTCCATGTATTCGGACATGTCGAAGCGCACCAGCTCGATCCCCAAGGCCTTGGCCAATTGCCGCGCGGCCTCGGTTTTACCGACACCGGTAGGGCCTGCGAACAGGAATGAACCGACTGGCTTGTCAGGCGACTTGAGCCCGGCACGCGACAGCTTGATCGCAGTCGACAGCGAGTCGATCGCTGCATCCTGACCAAACACCGTCAGCTTCAGGTCGCGCTCCAGGTTACGCAGCAGTTCCTTGTCGGAACTGGTGACGTGTTTTGGCGGAATCCGCGCGATTTTCGCCACAATGTCTTCGACCTGCGGCACTTCGATACGCTTGACGCGCATCTCGACCGGTTGCAGACGCTGGTAGGCGCCCGCCTCGTCGATCACGTCGATGGCCTTGTCCGGCATGTGCCGGTCATTGATGTAGCGCGATGCCAGTTCAGCAGCAGCGCGCAACGACTCATCGCTGTACTCGATATTGTGGTGCTGCTCGAAACGCCCTTTCAGGCCACGCAGGATACCGATGGTGTCTTCCACCGACGGCTCGACCACATCGACTTTCTGGAAGCGACGCGCCAAGGCCCGATCCTTCTCGAAGATGCCGCGGAATTCCTGGAACGTGGTCGAACCGATGCAACGAATGTCACCAGACGAGAGCAATGGCTTGAGCAGGTTCGAGGCATCCATCACGCCACCGGACGCAGCACCCGCACCGATGATGGTGTGGATTTCGTCGATGAACAGGATCGCCTGCGGGCGTTTTTTCAGTTCATTGAGCAGCGCCTTGAAGCGCTTCTCGAAATCGCCGCGATACTTGGTGCCCGCGAGCAGAGCACCGAGGTCGAGGGAATACACGACGCTGTTGGCCAGCAGGTCCGGCACCTGGTTGTCGACAATGCGCTTGGCCAGACCTTCGGCAATCGCGGTTTTACCCACGCCCGCCTCGCCGACCAGCAGCGGATTGTTTTTACGCCGGCGCGCAAGAATCTGCGCCACACGCTCGACTTCCATTTCGCGGCCGACCAGCGGGTCAATGCGACCCTGGCGCGCAAGTTCGTTGAGGTTGCTGGCATAAGCATCCAGAGGATTGCCTGAAGAAGAAGACTCACCGCCCTCGTCGTCCTGCATATCTTGTTCACCTTCAGAGTGATCGCCATGCCCCGGCACTTTGGAAATGCCGTGAGCGATGTAGTTGACGACATCAATGCGCGCCACGCTCTGCTGTTTCAGCAGGAACACGGCCTGACTCTCTTGCTCACTGAAGATTGCAACCAGCACGTTGGCGCCGGTTACTTCGCGTTTGCCCGAGCTCTGTACGTGGAAAACAGCACGTTGCAGTACACGCTGGAAGCCCAGGGTTGGCTGGGTTTCGCGATCTTCGTCATGAACGGGGATCAATGGCGTGGTGGAGTCGATGAACTCCTGCAGGTCATGCTTGAGTTTGTCGAGGTTTGCGCCGCAGGCACGCAAAACGGTGGCGGCAGCCTCATTGTCCAATAGGGCCAGCAAAAGGTGTTCGACAGTCATGAACTCATGACGCTTCGAACGAGCCTCCTTGAAGGCTAGATTGAGGGTGACTTCGAGCTCGCGGTTTAACATAGCTTCACCTCATACCCAAGTGGTCGGCGATTAACCGTCCTTCTCGATTTCACAGAGTAGCGGATGCTGGCTTTCCCTGGCGTACTGGTTGACCTGCATGGCCTTTGTCTCGGCGATGTCGCGGGTAAACACTCCACATACTGCCCGTCCTTCTGTGTGGACGGCCAGCATGACCTTGGTCGCCAGCTCGCGATTCAGGTTAAAAAACACCTCGAGCACTTCGACGACGAAATCCATCGGTGTGTAGTCATCATTAAACAAAACCACCTTGTACATCGGCGGCGCCTGTAACGCAGGCTTTGCTTCCTGAACAGCAACGCCTGCCGAATCGTCGTCGTGCTCCTCTGGAAGATCCTTTTGGAGAAGCGGGCGATCCTGATTGAATGTTAGTCGAATCTGGCTGATTGCATGCATGGAAAGAAAGGTTCTTCAGTTGTGCAAATACAGTGGTGGGGGCGGCTGTCCACGTTTTCAACTCCGACTGCCCGGTCACCTTGACTATCGGGAAAACGGTGTTACAACCAATAGAGCCCACAGTGGGTAAAAAAGATCCGCGGAGTCAATTCTTTTACGGATTAGATTGCGGATGAATTGGATGATACTCCAGCGATGGAGTCTGGTGCAGAGGGATTTGAGCATGGCTGTCGGCAAGGTCAAGTGGTTCAACAATGCCAAGGGATTCGGCTTTATCAATACCGATGCCCGTGAAGGCCGCGATGAAGACGGAAAAGAGATTGATTTCTTTGCGCACTACTCCGCCATTGAGATGGAGGGGTATAAAACGCTAAAGGCCGGACAACTGGTGAGTTTTGAGATTGTTCAAGGCCCAAAGGGGCTGCATGCCCTAAAAATCACAAACGTCATCATTGAACCATCCAGCCCCGCTGAGAGTGCTGCTTTTGGCGCTGCTGCTGCTGCTGCCGCCGCAACTGCCAAAGCGTGAGCTGACTGATCTTCACCTGAATATCCCAAGCAATAAAAAACCGCCTGACTCAATGAAGAGTCAGGCGGTTTTTATGTGCCCGCGTTTTACATATGCGAAATCAGCGCATCGCCAAAGCCCGAAGACGAAACCAGCTTGGCCCCATCCATCAGACGCTCGAAGTCATAGGTCACGGTTTTCGCACCAATGGCGCCGTTGGTGCCCTTGATGATCAGATCCGCCGCTTCGGTCCAGCCCATGTGACGCAGCATCATTTCCGCCGAGAGAATCAGCGAACCCGGGTTGACCTGGTCCTTGCCGGCGTACTTCGGCGCGGTGCCGTGGGTCGCTTCGAACATCGCCACGGTGTCGGACAGGTTGGCGCCCGGTGCAATGCCGATACCCCCCACTTCCGCCGCCAGGGCATCGGAGAGGTAGTCGCCGTTGAGGTTCAGGGTCGCGATTACATCGTATTCGGCCGGGCGCAGCAGGATCTGCTGGAGCATGGCATCGGCGATGGCATCCTTGACCACAACGTTCTTGCCGGTTTTCGGATTCTTGAACTGCATCCACGGGCCACCGTCGAGCAGGGTCGCACCGAATTCTTCGGCCGCCACTTCATAGGCCCACTCTTTGAAGGCACCTTCGGTGAACTTCATGATGTTGCCTTTATGCACGATGGTCAGCGAATCGCGGTCGTTATCAACCACATATTGCAGAGCCTTGCGCGCCAGACGCTTGGTGCCTTCCAGCGAAACCGGCTTGACGCCGATACCGCAGTTTTCGTCGAAACGGATCTTGGTGACGCCCATTTCTTCTTTAAGGAATTTGATGACCTTGGTGGCTTCCGGCGAACCGGCCTTCCACTCGATACCAGCGTAGATGTCTTCGGAGTTCTCGCGGAAGATGGTCATGTCGACGTCGCCAGGCTTTTTAACCGGGCTTGGCACACCTTCGAACCAGCGCACCGGGCGCAGGCAGACGTACAGGTCGAGTTGCTGACGCAGGGCCACGTTCAGCGAGCGGATGCCGCCACCGACGGGAGTGGTCAGCGGGCCTTTGATGGAAACCACGTAATCCTTGACTGCATCCAGGGTTTCCTGAGGCAGCCAGGTATCCTGATCGTAAACCTGAGTGGCTTTTTCCCCGGCGTAGACTTCCATCCAGGAAATCTTGCGTTTACCGCCGTATGCCTTTTGAACTGCAGCATCGACCACCTTGATCATCACCGGACTGATGTCGACACCAATGCCGTCACCTTCGATGAAGGGGATGATCGGGTTATCAGGAACATTGAGAGAATGGTCTGCATTGACGGTGATTTTGTCGCCGACGGCTGGAACCTGAATCTTCTTGTAACCCATGCTGAACTCCATTGTTTGGATTGAACATCTGGCTTGGTTCGAGCGTAACCCAGTTAAATCAACACGCAAACCCTCTGTTCGTGGCGCGCCTACATCTCGTTTCGTACAAGCCTGAAAGCAAAGGGAAAAGCGCCAAACTCAAGCATTCGCGACGACTCTACGCCCCACCCCGCCCTGCGACCTTTAGACCAATGGACGAGAATCGTTGCATATGAACCATCGGCAGATTGCCAGCTACCTATGTATAATGCCGCCCGCTGACCAAAGGGTCACGACGGCTGGCCTCTCTAGCACGAGACTTTCCGCCTGATTGGTCGGGTTGTTACCGCAGTCCGACTGCTTGACGCTCTACTGATGCACCCAACATCACCGCGAAGAATCTCGACATTCGGTTCATGGATGACTTTGAACGAACGCGCTTACCCGGCGCCCCTCGAGTTTCTGCGCACGCTTTAGCAAAGAAGAGAGAGTTAATCCGAATATGCCCACCCGCTCGAAGATCATCTATACCTTCACCGACGAAGCTCCAGCCCTCGCCACCTATTCCCTGCTGCCGATCATCGAGGCTTACACCGCCTCGGCCGATATCGCCGTGGAAACCCGCGATATCTCTCTTGCAGCACGTATTCTGGCCAGCTTCCCCGAGCAACTGGGCGACAAAGCCGTAGCCGACCACCTCGCCGAACTGGGCGACCTGGCCGTTACGCCTGAAGCCAACATCATCAAGCTGCCGAACATCAGTGCTTCGGTGCCACAACTGCAAGCCGCGATCAAAGAGCTGCAAGCCCAGGGTTACAACCTGCCGGACTACCCGGAAGCCGTGACCAACGATGCCGAGAAAGAAGCCAAGGCGCGTTACGACAAGGTCAAGGGCAGCGCCGTGAACCCGGTTCTGCGTGAAGGCAACTCCGACCGTCGCGCTCCGCTGTCGGTTAAAAACTATGCGCGCAAGCACCCGCACAAAATGGGCGCCTGGGCCAAAGACTCCAAGTCCCACGTGGCTCACATGAGCACCGGCGATTTCTACGGCAGCGAAAAAGCTGCCCTGATCGACGCCGCTGACGCCGTGAAGATCGAGCTGATCGCCAAGGACGGTACTGCTACCGTTCTGAAAGAAAAAACCAGCGTTCAGGCCGGCGAGATCCTCGACTGCGCCGTAATGAGCAAAAACGCTCTGCGTGCATTCATCGCCGCTGAAATCGACAGCGCCAAGGCCCAAGGCGTGCTGCTGTCGGTGCACCTGAAAGCGACCATGATGAAGGTTTCCGACCCGATCATGTTCGGCCAGATCGTTGCCGAGTTCTATAAAGACGCCCTGACCAAGCACGCTGACGTGCTGGCCCAGATCGGCTTCAACCTGAACAACGGCATCGGCGACCTGTACGCACGCATCAAGGCCCTGCCGGCCGAGCAGCAAGCACAGATCGAAGCCGACATGGCAGCGGTCTACGCCGCTCGCCCTGCGCTGGCGATGGTCAACTCCGACAAAGGCATCACCAACCTGCACGTGCCGAGCGACGTTATCGTCGACGCCTCGATGCCAGCGATGATCCGTGACTCCGGCAAGATGTGGGGCACCGACGGTCAGTTGCACGACACCAAGGCAGTGATCCCGGATCGTTGCTACGCGACCATCTACCAGGCCGTGATCGAAGATTGCAAAGCCAACGGTGCGTTCGATCCGACCACCATGGGCAGCGTGCCAAACGTTGGCCTGATGGCGAAGAAAGCCGAAGAGTACGGTTCGCACGACAAGACCTTCCAGATCAAGGCTGACGGCGTGGTTCGCGTGACCGACAGCAAGGGCAAGCTGCTGATGGAGCAGGCTGTTGAAGCCGGCGACATCTTCCGCATGTGCCAGACCAAAGACGCGCCGATCCAGGACTGGGTCAAACTGGCCGTCAACCGTGCTCGCGCCAGCAGCACCCCGGCGATCTTCTGGCTGGACCCGATGCGCGCCCACGACGGCGTGGTGATCGAGAAAGTTCAGGCTTACCTGAAGGATCACGACACTGCCGGTCTGGACATCCAGATCATGGCGCCGGTCGATGCCATGAAGTACACCCTGCAGCGCACTCGCGAAGGCAAGGACACCATTTCGGTGACCGGCAACGTCCTGCGCGACTACCTGACCGACCTGTTCCCGATCATGGAACTGGGCACCAGCGCCAAGATGCTGTCGATCGTGCCGCTGATGAACGGCGGTGGCCTGTTCGAAACCGGCGCCGGCGGTTCGGCACCGAAGCACGTGCAGCAACTGGTTGAAGAGAACTTCCTGCGCTGGGATTCGCTGGGCGAGTTCCTCGCACTGGCAGCGTCCCTTGAGCACCTGGGTGTGAACTACAACAACCCGAAAGCGCTGGTGCTGTCGAAAACCCTGGATCAGGCCACTGGCCAGTTCCTCGACAACAACAAGTCGCCATCGCGCAAAGTCGGCAACATCGACAACCGCGGCAGCCACTTCTACCTGGCGCTGTACTGGGCTCAGGCCCTGGCCGCCCAGACCGAAGACGCTGCACTGCAAGCGCAGTTCGCGACCCTGGCCAAAACCCTGACCGAGAACGAAGCGACCATCGTTGCCGAGCTCAACGCCGTTCAGGGCAAGCCAGTGGACATCGGTGGTTACTACCACGCCGATGCCGAGCTGATCAGCAAGGCCATGCGCCCAAGCGCAACCTTCAACGCGGCGATTGCTGCGCTGGTTTAAGGTTGTAAAGGGAACATCACAAACCCCGGCCCTGCGCCGGGGTTTGTGTTTCCGGGCTTTATGATCACCACAAAACCCTGTGGGAGCTGGCTTGCCAGCGATAGCAATGGATCAGTCACATCAATGTTGAATGATAAACCGCCATCGCTGGCAAGCCAGCTCCCACAGGGTTCGGGTTTCAATATTCAACACCGAGGTCTACTCATGGAATGGCTCCCCCACATCACCGTCGCCACCATCGTCGAGGACAACGGCCGCTTCCTGATGGTCGAAGAGCACAAGGCCGGGCGTAACGTGCTGAACCAGCCCGCCGGTCACCTCGACCCGGACGAAACCCTGATCGACGCCGCCGTGCGCGAGACCCTCGAAGAAACCGGCTGGGACGTCGAACCCACCGGCGTGATCGGCATTTACCTGTACACCGCGCCGAGCAACGGCGTGACTTACCAGCGTGTGTGCTTCAGCGCCAAAGCGGTGAAACACCACCCGGACTACCAACTGGACGATGGCATCGTCGGCGCCAAGTGGTTGACCCGCAGCGAATTAATCGCCCAGCGCGACAACTGGCGCAGCGAGCTGATCATCCGCTGCATCGACGATTATCTGGCCGGTCATCACTTCAGTCTCGAACTGATCCGCCCTTCTCTTTAGCCTTGAGGCCGTGAGCCTGATAGAATCGCGTCCTTTTTCAAGACACTCATTGAATCCCTATGCGTGATCCAGCCCCTTCTGACACATCCAAGAAGCGCGTCATTGTCGGCATGTCCGGCGGCGTGGACTCTTCCGTTTCCGCTCTCCTGCTGATCGAGCAGGGTTACGAGGTGGAAGGCCTGTTCATGAAGAACTGGGAAGAAGACGACGGAACGGAGTACTGCACCGCCATGGACGACCTGGCGGATGCCCAGGCTGTCTGCGACAAAATCGGTATCAAGCTGCACACCGCCAACTTCGCCGCCGAGTACTGGGACAACGTGTTCGAGCACTTCCTCGCCGAATACAAGGCCGGCCGTACGCCGAACCCGGACATCCTGTGCAACCGCGAAATCAAGTTCAAGGCGTTTCTCGACTACGCCATGATGCTCGGCGCCGACCTGATTGCTACCGGCCACTACGTGCGTCGCCGCGACATCGAAGGCCGCACCGAACTGCTCAAGGGCCTCGACCCGAACAAGGATCAGAGCTACTTCCTGCATGCCGTCGGCGGCGAACAGATTGCCAAGACCCTGTTCCCGGTCGGCGAACTGGAGAAGCCTGAAGTCCGCGCGATTGCCGAAAAATACGAGCTGGCGACCGCCAAGAAGAAGGATTCCACCGGGATCTGCTTTATTGGCGAACGCCGCTTCAGCGACTTCCTCAAGCAATACCTGCCTGCGCAACCGGGCGAAATCAAGACCACCGAAGGCGAAGTCATCGGCCGTCACCACGGCTTGATGTACCACACCATCGGTCAGCGCCAGGGCCTCGGTATCGGCGGTTTGAAAGACGCCGGCGACGAGCCGTGGTACGTGCTGCGCAAGGACCTGGACACCAACGAGCTGATCGTCGGCCAGGGCAACAACCATCCGTGGCTGTTCTCCAGCGCCCTGCTCGCTTCGGAAATCTATTGGGTCAACCCAATCGACCTGAGCCAGCCGCTGCGCCTGACCGCCAAAGTGCGTTATCGCCAGAGCGACCAGGCCTGCACCCTGGAAAAAACCGCCAGCGGCTACCGCGCCGTGTTCGACGAACCGCAACGTGCGGTCACTCCAGGCCAGTCCGTGGTGTTCTACGACGGTGAAATCTGCCTCGGTGGCGGCGTGATCGAAGTCGCCGAGCCGTGGAGCGGCCAGGCATGAGCCCGACCCAGGAGCAACTGACCGCGCTGGGCGGCGTGTTTCTCGCCGCCGTGCTGGTTGACCGCATCGCCAAGACCGGCCAGACCAACGAGGCCGGCCTGAGCTGCATGCTCGGCAGCCTGCTGGTACGCGACCCCAAGGACACGCTCGACGTATACGGCGGCGACGATATCAATCTGCGCGAAGGTTATCGTGCGTTGATCGGCGCCCTTGAACGCGACCCGAGCACCTTGCAGCGCGAGCCGTTGCGTTATGCGCTGTCGATGCTCGGCCTGGAGCGGCAACTGGCCAAGCGTGGCGACATGCTCGACACCATCGGCAAGCGCCTGCCGCAGATCCAGTCGCAGGTCGAACACTTCGGCCCGGCCCACGAAAACGTGGTCGCCGCCTGCGGCGCGCTGTATCAGGACACCCTGAGCACCTTGCGCCAACGCATTCAAGTGCACGGCGACATGCGCAACCTGCAGCAACCGAGCAACGCCTCGAAGATCCGCGCCCTGCTGCTCGCCGGCATTCGTTCGGCGCGCCTGTGGCGTCAGCTTGGCGGGCACCGCTGGCAGTTGGTGATCAGCCGGCGCAAGCTGCTCAAAGAGCTGTATCCGTTGATGCGCAGCGAGTAAATCGTCGCGCAATAAAAGTTTTGTAGTCTGTAGCGCGTAATACGCCGGTCAGTTGGCAACGGACCGGCGGATTTTTTCATGTATGATACGCGCCCCATTTCGTTGCCCGACTGTCCGAGAACACCCCATGCAGCTCTCTTCGCTCACTGCGGTTTCCCCTGTTGACGGCCGCTACGCCGGCAAAACCCAGGCCCTGCGCCCGATTTTCAGCGAGTACGGCCTGATCCGTGCCCGCGTCCTGGTTGAAGTGCGCTGGCTCCAGCGCCTGGCCGCCCACGCCGGCATCCCGGAAGTGCCAGCCTTCTCCGCCGAGGCCAACGCCGTTCTCAATGAACTGGCTGAAAACTTCTCGCTGGAGCACGCCGAGCGCGTCAAAGAGATCGAGCGCACCACCAACCACGACGTCAAGGCGATCGAATACCTGCTCAAGGAGCAGGCGGCCAAGCTGCCGGAGCTGGCCAAGGTCAGCGAGTTCATCCACTTTGCCTGCACCAGCGAAGACATCAACAACCTGTCCCACGCCCTGATGCTGCGCGAAGGCCGTGACGACGTGATGCTGCCGCTGATGCGCCAGACCGCCAATGCCATCCGCGAACTGGCGATCCGTTTCGCTGACGTGCCAATGCTGTCGCGCACCCACGGTCAACCGGCCTCCCCGACGACTTTGGGTAAAGAGCTGGCGAACGTGGTGTACCGTCTCGAGCGTCAGATCGCTCAAGTCGCTGCCGTACCGCTGCTGGGCAAAATCAACGGCGCTGTCGGCAACTACAACGCACACCTGTCGGCCTACCCGCAGATCGACTGGGAAGCCAATGCCCGCGCCTTCATCGAAGACGAACTGGGCCTGGGCTTCAACCCGTACACCACGCAGATCGAACCGCACGACTACATCGCCGAGCTGTTCGACGCCATTGCGCGCTTTAACACCATCCTGATCGACTTCGACCGCGACATCTGGGGCTACATCTCCCTGGGTTATTTCAAGCAGCGCACCATCGCTGGCGAAATCGGTTCGTCGACCATGCCGCACAAGGTCAACCCGATCGACTTCGAAAACTCCGAAGGCAACCTGGGTATCGCCAACGCCCTGTTCCAGCACCTGGCGAGCAAACTGCCGATTTCCCGCTGGCAGCGCGACCTGACCGACTCCACCGTACTGCGCAACCTCGGTGTCGGCTTCGCCCACAGCGTGATCGCCTACGAAGCCAGCCTCAAAGGCATCAGCAAGCTGGAACTCAACGAGCAGAAGATTGCCGCTGATCTCGACGCATGCTGGGAAGTCCTGGCTGAGCCGATCCAGACCGTGATGCGCCGCTACAACATCGAAAACCCGTACGAGAAGCTGAAAGAACTGACCCGCGGCAAGGGCATCAGCCCTGAAGCGTTGCAGACTTTCATCGACGGCCTGGACATGCCAGCGCAAGCGAAAGCCGAGCTCAAGCAACTGACCCCGGCCAACTACATCGGCAACGCTGTAGCGCAAGCCAAACGCATCTGATCGACCGCTTGATCCGTTTGAGACGCCCGGCCGCGCCGGGCGTTTTTATTCCCGTCTGAAAAGTGCTTTTTTTCAATAGGTTACATATGAATTCCGATATTCCTCTTCAACTTCTGGGCGGCCTTACAGCACGCGAATTCCTGCGCGACTACTGGCAGAAAAAGCCACTGCTGATCCGTCAGGCGATTCCTGACTTCGAAAGCCCGATCGACGCCGACGAACTGGCCGGCCTGGCCCTGGAAGAAGAAGTCGAATCGCGTCTGGTGATCGAACACGGCGAGCGCCCATGGGAACTGCGTCGCGGCCCGTTTGCCGAAGACGAATTCAGCAAGCTGCCGGAAAAAGAGTGGACCCTGCTGGTGCAGGCCGTTGACCAGTTCGTCCCGGAAGTCAGCGAACTGCTGGAAAACTTCCGCTTCCTGCCGAGCTGGCGCGTCGATGACGTGATGATCAGCTTCGCCGCCCCGGGTGGCAGCGTCGGTCCGCACTTCGACAACTACGACGTGTTCCTGCTGCAAGGCCACGGCAAGCGCAACTGGAAAATCGGCCAGATGTGCGATTCCGAGAGCCCGCTGCTGCAACACGCCGACCTGCGCATCCTCGCCGAATTCCACGAAACCGAAGAGTGGGTACTGGAGCCGGGCGACATGCTCTACCTGCCGCCCCGTCTGGCCCATTGCGGTGTCGCGGTCGACAACTGCATGACCTACTCGGTCGGTTTCCGCGCACCGAGCGCTTCTGAAGTGCTGACCCACTTCACCGACTTCCTCAGCCAGTTCCTGACTGACGAAGAGCGCTACACCGATGCCGACGCGCAACCGGCCGCTGACCCGCATCAGATTCAACACGACGCACTGGATCGCCTGAAAGCCCTGCTCGCCGAGCATATGAGCGACGAGCGTCTGCTGCTGACCTGGTTCGGCCAGTACATGACCGAGCCGCGCTATCCGGAACTGGTGGTGGGCCCGGAAGAAGTTGAAGAAGAAGACTTCCTCGCTGCGCTGCAGGACGGCGCGGTACTGATCCGCAACCCGAGCGCGCGCCTGGCCTGGTCGGAAGTCGATGACGACCTGCTGCTGTTCGCCAGCGGCCAGAGCCGTTATCTGCCGGGCAAACTGCGCGAACTGCTGAAGCTGATCTGCGCCGCCGACGCCCTGCACACCGACAACCTCGGCGACTGGCTGGACGACGAAGACGGTCGCGGCCTGCTGTGCGAACTGGTCAAGCAAGGCAGCCTGGGGTTCGCCGATGAATAAGATTCGCGTACGTGTCGCAGACTGGCAGAAGGACATCGCCGAGATCCGGCGCATTCGTGAAACGGTGTTCATCGCCGAACAATCGGTGCCACCCGAGCTGGAATGGGACGCGGATGACGCGACCGCCGTGCATTTTCTGGCGTTTGAAGGCGACTTTCCGATTGGCACTGCGCGCCTGTTGCCCGACGGGCACATTGGCCGGGTATCCGTGCTGAAAGACTGGCGCGGGATGAAGGTTGGTGATGCGCTGATGCAAGCGGTGATTGCTGAAGCTGAAGCGCGTGGCCTGCAGCAGCAGATGCTCAGTGCGCAGGTACAGGCCACGGCGTTCTATGAGCGCTTGGGTTTCAGCCTGGTCAGTGAGGAATTCCTTGAAGCCGGGATTCCGCATGTCGATATGGTTCGCCATTCGGCTTGAGACCGCGACGCGGCGATCGCGAGCAGGCTCACTCCTACAATTGAAATGCGATTCCCTGTAGGAATGAGCCTGCTCGCGAAGAGGCCCGCAAGCACACCACAAAACGCCCCGACATCCGCCGATGCCGGGGCGTTTTGCTGTCTACGATTCAACTTGCACCACCGCGGGCCGACAAACTGGCAATATCAAGCCTTTCGAAAGCGGAGATAACGGACATGTCCCTACGCACCCTGCTCACCACCCTGCTGCTCGGTTGCAGCCTGTCGGTGATGGCAGCCACAGAAATCGTGCCCCTCAAGTACCGCACCAGCGCCGACATGCTGCCAATGGCACAAGACTTCATCGGCAAGGACGGCCAGGTCAGCGCCTATGGCAATCAACTGATCATCAAGGCCGAGCCGGACAAGATTCAGGAGCTCAAGGCGCTGGTCACCCAGCTCGACACTGCACCCAAACGCTTGTTGATCACAGTCGACACCAACGAAAACAACGGCCGCGGCGATGAAGGCTACTCGGTCAACGGCGCGCCGCCGAACCAGACCCGGATCATCAGCCGCAGCACCGCCAGCCGCGACGGCGGCGTGCAGCAGGTACAGGCCACCGACGGCATGCCGGCGCTGATCCAGGTTGGCCAGAGCGTGCCGATCACCAGCAGCCAGACCAACTCCTATGGCGATTACAGCAGCCAGACGCAATATCGCAACGTCACCCAGGGTTTTTACGTGACGGCCAGCGTCACCGGCGACATCGTTCACCTGGCAATCAGTACCAACCGTGACCGCATGAGCCAGGAACGTCCCGATGTAGTGAACGTGCAAAGCACCGACACAACCGTCAGCGGACGCCTCGGCGAATGGATCACCCTCGCCGGCGTCAATCGCCAGACCCAGGCCGACCAACAGGGCCTGACCCGCAGCTACTCGACTCAAGGCCGGGATGACATGACCTTGCGGGTCAAAGTCGACGCGCTGGACTAAAGCACCGAAAACTGACTGATTAGTCGTATTAGACCAAAGATGTAGTGCTTGAAAAAAAGCACTACAAAACGTTTGACGAGGCAAAAAAGCAAAGGCATGATGGCCTCGCTCCCGCTAATCAGAGGCCCTGGCAAGGGCCTTCGAAGCGACGTTCGCACCTACCCCGCGAACCGCTTCGTGTCTGTACCGCCCACAAGGTGTGTTTGACGAGGTTGTCGACTGGAACGAAGTTGTCCCGAGGGACGGAAGCGTTATTAGGTAACCCGGCACCACACTGCAGTTCGTATGAAAGGCCCACGACGCCCCGATTGCGCCCGCCAGTTCGCCTTTACCTGCTCACTTTCCCCTCGAGCCCATCGTTCATCCCGTCGCCTCCCCCGCCGAACCCGACTTGACCACCTAAGCTTCTGGTCAGCGAGCGCAGGAATTTTCCACCGCAGAACAACTTTTCATAAAGACGCGACGAGGTTTATCTCCATGGCACTGACACGCGAACAGCAAATTGCAGCCCTTGAAAAAGACTGGGCTGAAAACCCGCGCTGGAAAGGCGTGACTCGCACTTATTCCGCTGCTGACGTCGTCCGTCTGCGTGGCTCGGTTCAACCTGAGCACACTTTCGCGAAAATGGGCGCCGAGAAGCTGTGGAACCTGGTCACCCAGGGTGCCAAGCCGTCCTTCCGCCCAGAGAAAGATTTCGTCAACTGCATGGGCGCCCTGACCGGCGGCCAGGCTGTTCAGCAAGTCAAGGCCGGTATCCAGGCGATCTACCTGTCGGGCTGGCAAGTGGCTGCGGACAACAACTCCGCCGAATCCATGTACCCGGACCAGTCGCTGTACCCGGTGGACTCAGTGCCAACCGTGGTCAAGCGCATCAACAACTCGTTCCGTCGTGCTGACCAGATCCAGTGGAAAGCCGGCAAGAACCCGGGCGACGAAGGCTACATCGACTACTTCGCGCCAATCGTGGCTGACGCCGAAGCCGGTTTCGGCGGCGTTCTGAACGCCTACGAGCTGATGAAGAGCATGATCGAAGCAGGCGCCGCCGGCGTTCACTTCGAAGACCAGCTGGCTTCCGTGAAGAAGTGCGGTCACATGGGCGGCAAAGTACTGGTTCCAACTCAGGAAGCCGTACAGAAGCTGACCGCTGCCCGTCTGGCTGCCGACGTTGCCGGTACTCCGACCATCATTCTGGCTCGTACCGACGCCAACGCGGCTGACCTGCTGACTTCCGACTGCGACCCGTACGACCAGCCGTTCGTGACTGGCGAGCGTACTCAGGAAGGTTTCTACAAGGTTCGCGCTGGCCTGGACCAAGCGATCGCCCGTGGCCTGGCTTACGCGCCGTATGCCGACCTGATCTGGTGCGAAACCGCCAAGCCGGATCTGGAAGAAGCCCGTCGCTTCGCTGAAGCGATCAAAAAGGAATACCCGGACCAACTGCTGTCGTACAACTGCTCGCCTTCCTTCAACTGGAAGAAAAATCTGGACGACGCGACCATCGCCAAGTTCCAGCGCGAACTGTCCGCCATGGGTTACAAGCACCAGTTCATCACCCTGGCCGGCATTCACAACATGTGGCACAGCATGTTCAACCTGGCGCACGACTACGCCCGCAACGACATGACTGCCTACGTGAAGCTGCAAGAGCAGGAATTCGCCGACGCCGCCAAGGGTTACACCTTCGTGGCTCACCAGCAGGAAGTGGGCACCGGCTACTTCGACGACATGACCACCGTGATTCAGGGTGGCTCGTCCTCGGTGACCGCGCTGACCGGTTCGACCGAAGAAGAACAGTTCCACTGATTCTGCTTCGCTGAGCAAACGGCCTTTGCGGATCGTATAGAAAGCTAACCGCAAAGCCGCAAGACTGACGCCCCGACTGGTTCGGGGCGTTTTTTTGCCCAGGATTCAATGACCACCACAAATCCCTGTAGGAGTGAGCCTGCAGGGATCGGTGTCGTCCGGAGAAAACATTGATCCAGAGCGGTACAGATGTCAGAAAAATCCGCTAAAACGGACGCCACCGCTACTTGCAGTAACAGGCATATAAGACAACTTTCTGTTTACTGCACCGCTAAACAGTTACAAAAGCACTCCAAACGATATCAATTATCATTTAGCAGCAACTATGTTCGTTACATTTCCTACAAAACATAATTCACACAAACCCGGCTAATGCCCGCAATGCATGGGCTGCAGGGCATTGGAGGTGCGCTATGTCCTTATTCCAATAAATAATTTCGCTATAGGAATTTTACTTGCAGGGTGTTTAGCCATAAAATCAGCGCGATTGATTGCTGCGACATATCGTCACTGCCTTATTTCTTTATCAAGCTCAGAGACCTTTGCTCTCTGTTAAGGATTACCAGCATGCCCGAAGCGACAGGACTCATGGCCCACAACTGGGGCTTTGCCATTTTCCTTCTGGGTGTAGTCGGCCTGTGTGCCTTCATGCTCGGCGTCTCCAGCCTCCTCGGGTCAAAAGCCTGGGGCCGCAGCAAAAACGAACCGTTCGAGTCCGGCATGCTACCTACCGGTGGCGCCCGCTTGCGGCTCTCAGCCAAATTCTATCTGGTCGCGATGCTGTTCGTGATCTTCGATATCGAAGCCCTCTTTCTCTTTGCATGGTCTGTGTCCGTCCGCGAAAGCGGCTGGACCGGATTCGTCGAAGCTCTCGTTTTCATAGCAATTCTGTTGGCAGGTCTTGTCTACCTGTTCCGAGTGGGCGCCCTTGACTGGGCTCCGGAAGCTCGTCGCAAGCGGCAGGCGAAGCTGAAACAATGAGGCTTTGGCAATGCAATACAATCTCACCAGAATCGACCCCGATGCTCCTAACGAGCAGTATCCGATTGGCGAACGGGAAACCGTTTCCGATCCGTTAGAGGATCAAGTCCACAAAAACATTTTCATGGGCAAGCTCGAAGACGTGCTGAGTGGCGCGGTCAACTGGGGGCGTAAAAACTCCCTGTGGCCGTACAACTTCGGCCTTTCGTGCTGCTACGTGGAAATGACCACCGCCTTCACGGCGCCCCACGACATCGCGCGCTTCGGCGCCGAAGTTATCCGGGCATCACCGCGTCAGGCCGACTTCATGGTTATCGCCGGTACCTGCTTCATCAAGATGGCGCCGATCATTCAGCGTCTCTACGAGCAGATGCTCGAGCCGAAGTGGGTAATCTCCATGGGTTCGTGCGCCAACTCCGGTGGCATGTACGACATCTACTCCGTGGTTCAAGGGGTGGACAAGTTCCTGCCCGTGGACGTCTACGTACCTGGCTGCCCGCCCCGTCCAGAAGCATTTCTGCAAGGCTTGATGCTGTTGCAGGAAACGATTGGCCAGGAGCGTCGCCCACTGTCCTGGGTCGTTGGTGATCAAGGCGTTTATCGCGCCGACATGCCTTCGCAGAAAGAACAGCGCCGCGAACAGCGAATCGCAGTCACCAACCTGCGCAGCCCTGACGAAGTCTGATCCAGATCTGTTCTTACAAAAGAAACGAGAAGCTGGCTTCATTCTTTACGTTGACCGAAAGCGAAAAAATAACCATGACTACAGGCAGCGCTCTGTACATCCCGCCTTATAAGGCAGACGACCAGGATGTGGTCGTCGAATTGAACAACCGTTTTGGCGCCGAAGCGTTCACCGCTCAGTCGACCCGCACCGGCATGCCGGTGCTGTGGGTGGCGCGCGCCAAACTTGTCGAAGTCCTGACCTTCCTGCGCAACCTGCCCAAGCCGTACGTCATGCTCTATGACCTGCACGGCGTGGACGAGCGTCTGCGCACCAAGCGTCAAGGGCTGCCATCGGGCGCCGACTTCACCGTGTTCTATCACCTCATGTCGCTCGAGCGTAATAGTGACGTGATGATCAAAGTCGCCTTGTCCGAAAGCGACCTGAGCTTGCCGACCGTCACCAGCATCTGGCCGAACGCCAACTGGTACGAGCGTGAAGTCTGGGACATGTACGGCATCGACTTCAAAGGCCACCCGCACCTGTCGCGCATCATGATGCCGCCGACCTGGGAAGGTCACCCGCTGCGCAAGGACTTCCCGGCGCGCGCCACCGAATTCGATCCGTTCAGCCTCAACCTCGCCAAGCAACAGCTTGAGGAAGAAGCCGCGCGCTTCCGTCCTGAAGACTGGGGCATGAAGCGTTCCGGAGCCAACGAGGACTACATGTTCCTCAACCTGGGCCCGAACCACCCTTCCGCGCACGGTGCGTTCCGCATCATCCTGCAACTGGACGGTGAAGAGATCGTCGACTGCGTGCCGGACATCGGTTACCACCACCGTGGTGCCGAGAAGATGGCTGAGCGTCAGTCGTGGCACAGCTTCATCCCGTACACCGACCGTATCGACTACCTCGGCGGCGTGATGAACAACCTGCCGTACGTGCTCTCGGTCGAGAAGCTGGCCGGCATCAAGGTGCCCGAAAAGGTCGACGTCATCCGCATCATGATGGCCGAGTTCTTCCGGATCACCAGCCACCTGCTGTTCCTCGGGACTTACATCCAGGACGTTGGTGCGATGACTCCGGTGTTCTTCACCTTCACCGACCGCCAGAAGGCGTACACGGTGATCGAAGCCATCACCGGTTTCCGCCTGCACCCGGCCTGGTACCGCATCGGCGGCGTCGCGCACGATCTGCCGCGCGGCTGGGAAAAACTGGTGAAAGACTTCGTTGAGTGGCTGCCAAAACGCCTCGACGAGTACACCAAGGCCGCCCTGCAGAACAGCATCCTCAAGGGTCGTACCATCGGCGTTGCCCAGTACAACACCAAAGAGGCCCTGGAATGGGGCGTCACCGGTGCCGGCCTGCGTTCGACCGGTTGCGACTTCGACCTGCGTAAGGCGCGTCCGTACTCCGGCTACGAGAACTTCGAGTTCGAAGTACCGCTGGCTGCCAACGGCGATGCCTACGACCGCTGCATGGTCCGCGTCGAAGAGATGCGCCAGAGCATCAAGATCATCGACCAGTGCATGCGCAACATGCCGGAAGGCCCGTACAAGGCGGATCACCCGCTGACCACGCCGCCGCCGAAAGAGCGCACGCTGCAGCACATCGAAACCCTGATCACGCACTTCCTGCAGGTTTCGTGGGGCCCGGTCATGCCGGCCAACGAATCCTTCCAGATGATCGAAGCGACCAAGGGCATCAACAGTTATTACCTGACGAGCGACGGCGGCACCATGAGCTACCGTACCCGGATCCGTACTCCGAGCTTCCCGCACCTGCAGCAGATCCCTTCGGTGATCAAAGGCAGCATGGTCGCGGACTTGATTGCGTACCTGGGTAGTATCGACTTCGTTATGGCCGACGTGGACCGCTAAGCATGAACAGCACGCTTATCCAGACAGACCGTTTCACCTTGAGTGAAACCGAGCGCTCGGCCATCGAGCACGAGCTGCATCACTACGAAGACCCGCGCGCGGCGTCGATCGAAGCCCTGAAGATCGTTCAGAAGGAACGCGGCTGGGTGCCGGATGGCGCCCTGTACGCGATCGGCGAGATCCTCGGCATCCCGGCCAGCGACGTTGAAGGCGTGGCGACGTTCTATAGCCAGATCTTCCGTCAGCCGGTCGGCCGCCACATCATTCGCGTCTGCGACAGCATGGTCTGCTACATCGGCGGCCACGAGTCGGTGGTCAGCGAAATCCAGAACAATCTGGGCATCGGCCTGGGTCAGACCACCGCCGACGGTCGTTTCACCCTGCTGCCTGTCTGCTGCCTCGGCAACTGCGACAAGGCACCGGCGCTGATGATCGACGACGACACCTTTGGCGACGTGCAGCCTGCCGGCGTGGCCAAACTGCTCGAGGGCTACGTATGACCCTGACATCTTTCGGTCCTGCCAACCGCATCAAGCGTTCGGCCGAGACTCACCCGCTGACCTGGCGTCTGCGTGACGACGGCGAAGCCGTGTGGCTCGACGAATACCAGGCCAAGAACGGTTACGCCGCTGCGCGCAAGGCCTTCGCCGACATGGCTCAGGACGACATCGTCCAGACCGTGAAGGACGCAGGCTTGAAAGGTCGCGGCGGTGCAGGCTTCCCCACGGGCGTGAAGTGGGGCCTGATGCCCAAGGACGAATCCATTAACATCCGCTACTTGCTGTGCAACGCGGACGAGATGGAGCCGAACACCTGGAAAGACCGCATGCTGATGGAGCAACTGCCCCATCTGCTGATCGAAGGCATGCTGATCAGTGCCCGCGCCCTGAAAACCTACCGTGGCTACATCTTCCTGCGTGGCGAGTACACCACCGCCGCCAAGCACCTCAACCGTGCCGTGGAAGAAGCCAAGGCTGCTGGCCTTTTGGGTAAAAACATTCTGGGCAGCGGCTTCGATTTCGAGCTGTTCGTCCACACCGGCGCCGGGCGTTACATCTGCGGTGAAGAAACCGCACTGATCAACTCCCTCGAAGGCCGCCGCGCCAACCCGCGCTCCAAGCCGCCCTTCCCGGCCGCCGTGGGCGTGTGGGGCAAGCCGACCTGCGTGAACAACGTGGAAACCCTGTGCAACGTGCCGGCGATCATTGCCGACGGCGTTGACTGGTACAAATCGTTGGCCCGCGAAGGCAGCGAAGACATGGGCACCAAGCTCATGGGCTTCTCCGGCAAGGTCAAGAACCCTGGCCTGTGGGAACTGCCATTCGGCGTGACCGCTCGCGAGCTGTTCGAAGACTACGCCGGCGGCATGCGCGACGGTTACAAACTCAAGGCCTGGCAGCCAGGCGGTGCCGGTACCGGTTTCCTGTTGCCAGAACACCTCGACGCACAGATGTACGCCGGCGGCATCGCCAAAGTGGGCACCCGGATGGGTACCGGCCTGGCGATGGCGGTGGACGACAGCGTCAACATGGTGTCGCTGCTGCGCAACATGGAGCAGTTCTTCGCCCGCGAATCCTGCGGCTTCTGCACCCCGTGCCGTGATGGCCTGCCATGGAGCGTCAAGCTCTTGATGGCCATCGAAGAAGGCCGCGGTCAGCCAGGCGACATCGAGACCCTGCTGGGTCTGGTCGGCTTCCTCGGCCCAGGCAAGACCTTCTGTGCTCACGCACCGGGTGCCGTGGAGCCTTTGGGCAGTGCCATCAAATACTTCCGTCCAGAGTTCGAAGCCGGTATCGCGCCTGCAAGCGCCGCCGTCCCGCCTCTGGCAAGGCCGATCGTAGTCGGCGCGTAAACGCTTAAAAAGGCGAAGGGTCCGTGCCCTTCGCCTTTCGTCCGATGACGCCTTTCGGGGCTGACTGGATTCGGACGAATAACAAGATTCCATTAGCCACGCCCGCTGACACCGGGCCAACGAAGAACTTTGAACCATGGCCACTATCCACGTAGACGGCAAAGCGCTCGAAGTCGACGGGGCAGACAACCTGTTACAGGCATGTCTGTCGCTGGGCCTCGACATCCCTTATTTCTGCTGGCACCCCGCGCTTGGTAGCGTCGGGGCTTGCCGCCAGTGCGCGGTCAAGCAGTACACCGACGAGAACGACACCCGTGGTCGCATCGTCATGTCCTGCATGACGCCTGCCACCGACAACACCTGGATCTCCATCGACGATGAAGAATCCAAGGCGTTCCGCGCCAGTGTTGTCGAATGGCTGATGACCAACCACCCGCACGACTGCCCGGTGTGCGAGGAAGGCGGTCACTGCCACCTGCAAGACATGACCGTGATGACCGGCCACAACGAGCGCCGTTATCGCTTCACCAAACGCACCCACCAGAACCAGCAACTGGGCCCGTTCATTTCCCACGAAATGAACCGCTGCATCGCTTGCTACCGCTGTGTGCGTTTCTACAAGGATTACGCTGGCGGCACCGACCTCGGTGTGTTCGGTGCCCACGACAACGTGTACTTCGGTCGCGTTGAAGACGGCACCCTCGAAAGCGAGTTCTCCGGCAACCTCACCGAGGTCTGCCCGACCGGTGTGTTCACCGACAAGACGCACTCCGAGCGTTACAACCGCAAGTGGGACATGCAGTTCTCGCCGAGCATCTGCCATGGCTGCTCGAGCGGTTGCAACATCTCCCCGGGCGAACGTTACGGCGAACTGCGTCGCATCGAAAACCGTTTCAACGGTTCGGTGAACCAGTACTTCCTGTGCGACCGTGGCCGTTTCGGTTATGGCTACGTCAACCGCACCGACCGTCCACGTCAGCCAATGCTGGCCGACGGCACCAAGCTGGGCCTGGATCAGGCGCTGGACAAGGCTGCCGATCTGCTGCGCGGGCGCAATATCGTCGGTATCGGTTCGCCGCGTGCCAGCCTCGAAAGCAACTACGCGTTGCGTGAGCTGGTCGGCGCCGAGCACTTCTACTCCGGTATCGAAGCCTCCGAGCTGGAGCGCATTCGTCTGGTCCTGCAAGTGCTGAAAGACAGCCCGCTGCCCGTGCCGAACATGCGCGACATCGAAGACCACGACGCGATCTTCATCCTCGGTGAAGACCTGACCCAGACTGCTGCGCGTATGGCCCTGGCCCTGCGTCAGTCGGTCAAGGGCAAGGCTGAAGACATGGCCGAAGCCATGCGCGTTCAGCCGTGGCTCGACGCGGCGGTGAAGAACATCGGTCAGCACGAACTGAACCCGCTGTTCATCGCCAGCCTCGCTGAAACCAAGCTCGACGACATCGCCGAAGAATGCGTACACGCCGCTCCGGATGACCTGGCGCGCATCGGTTTCGCCGTTGCTCACGCGCTGGACGCCAGCGCCCCGGCTGTTGAAGGTCTGGACGCCGAAGCCCTGGAACTGGCCAAGCGCATTGCTGACGCCCTGCTCGCGGCCAAGCGTCCGCTGATCATCGCCGGTACTTCGCTGGGTTCGAAAGCACTGATCGAAGCGGCGGCGAACATCGCCAAAGCCCTGAAGCTGCGCGAGAAAAACGGTTCGATCAGCCTGATCGTGCCGGAAGCCAACAGCCTTGGCCTGGCCATGCTCGGTGGCGAATCGGTCGACGCGGCGCTGCAAGCCGTGATCGACGGCAAGGCCGACGCCATCGTCGTGCTGGAAAACGATCTGTACACCCGCACCTCGAAAGCCAAGGTCGACGCAGCCCTGAACGCTGCGCAAGTGGTGATCGTTGCCGACCACCAGAAGACCGCCACCACCGACCGCGCGCAACTGGTTCTGCCAGCGGCGAGCTTCGCTGAAGGCGACGGTACGCTGGTCAGCCAGGAAGGCCGCGCCCAGCGCTTCTTCCAGGTTTTCGACCCGCAATACATGGATGCGAGCATCCTGGTTCACGAAGGCTGGCGCTGGCTGCACGCCCTGCGCTCGACCCTGCTGAACCAGCCGATCGACTGGACGCAACTCGACCACGTCACCGCTGCCGTTGCCTCGAGCACCGAGCAACTGGCGCGTATCGTCGACGCAGCCCCATCGGCCGCGTTCCGCATCAAGGGTCTGAAACTGGCGCGTGAGCCGCTGCGTTATTCCGGTCGCACCGCGATGCGCGCCGACATCAGCGTTCACGAACCGCGTACCCCGCAAGACCAAGACACCGCGTTCGCCTTCTCCATGGAAGGTTACTCGGGTTCGGCTGAACCACGTCAGCAAGTGCCATTCGCCTGGTCGCCGGGCTGGAACTCGCCACAAGCGTGGAACAAGTTCCAGGACGAAGTCGGTGGTCACCTGCGCGCTGGCGACCCGGGCACCCGCCTGATCGAAAGCACGGGCGACTCGCTGAACTGGTTCGCTGCCGCTCCGCGTGCGTTCAATCCGGCGCCGGGCACCTGGCAAGCCGTGCCGTTCTACCACTTGTTCGGCAGCGACGAGACCTCGTCGAAAGCCGCACCGGTACAGGAACGCATCCCGGCTCCATACGTGGCACTGGCCAAATCCGAAGCGGATCGCCTGGGCGTCAACGACGGTGCCCTGCTGAGCCTGAACGTGGCCGGCCAGACCCTGCGTCTGCCGCTGCGCATTAATGAAGAACTGGGCGCGGGTCTGGTGGCCTTGCCTGCGGGCATCGCCGGCATTCCACCGGCATTCGCCGGCGTGTCCGTCGACGGTCTGCAGGAGGCAGCGCAATGACCTGGTTCACCCCTGAAGTGATCGACGTGATCCTGACGGTCATCAAAGCCATCGTGATTCTGCTGGCCGTTGTGGTCGCAGGCGCGTTGCTCAGCTTTGTCGAGCGTCGCCTGCTGGGCTGGTGGCAGGACCGTTACGGTCCGAACCGCGTTGGCCCGTTCGGCATGTTCCAGATCGCCGCCGACATGCTGAAGATGTTCTTCAAGGAAGACTGGACCCCGCCGTTTGCCGACAAGGTGATCTTCACCCTGGCACCGGTGGTGGCCATGTCCGCCCTGCTGATCGCTTTCGCGATCATCCCGATCACCCCGACCTGGGGCGTCGCGGACCTGAACATCGGCCTGCTGTTCTTCTTCGCCATGGCCGGTCTGTCGGTCTACGCGGTGCTGTTCGCCGGCTGGTCGAGTAACAACAAGTTCGCCCTGCTCGGCAGCTTGCGTGCCTCGGCGCAGACCGTGTCCTACGAAGTGTTCATGGGCCTGGCCCTGATGGGCATCGTGGTGCAGGTCGGCTCGTTCAACATGCGCGACATCGTCGAGTACCAGGCGCAGAACCTGTGGTTCATCATTCCGCAGTTCTTCGGCTTCTGTACCTTCTTCATTGCTGGCGTGGCCGTGACTCACCGTCACCCGTTCGACCAGCCGGAAGCGGAACAGGAACTGGCCGACGGTTACCACATTGAATACGCCGGTATGAAATGGGGCATGTTCTTCGTCGGTGAATACATCGGCATCATCCTGATCTCGGCGCTGCTGGTCACCCTGTTCTTCGGTGGCTGGCACGGTCCGTTCGGCATCCTGCCGCAACTGTCCTTCGTCTGGTTCGCACTGAAGACCGCGTTCTTCATCATGCTGTTCATCCTGCTGCGCGCTTCCATTCCGCGTCCGCGTTATGACCAGGTGATGGATTTCAGCTGGAAATTCTGCCTGCCACTGACCCTGATCAATTTGCTGATAACCGCTGCGGTTGTGTTGTGGAACACACCTGCGGTTGCGGTTCAGTGAGGATTTGACCCATGTTCAAATATATTGGCGACATCGTTAAGGGTACTGGTACCCAGTTGCGCAGCCTGGTCATGGTCTTCGGCCATGGCTTCCGCAAGCGCGACACCCTGCAATACCCGGAAGAGCCGGTCTACCTGCCACCACGCTACCGTGGTCGCATCGTCCTGACCCGTGACCCCGATGGCGAAGAACGTTGCGTAGCCTGCAACCTGTGCGCCGTGGCGTGTCCGGTGGGTTGCATCTCGCTGCAGAAAGCTGAAACCGAAGACGGTCGCTGGTACCCGGACTTCTTCCGTATCAACTTCTCGCGCTGCATTTTCTGCGGTCTCTGCGAGGAAGCCTGTCCGACCACCGCAATCCAGCTGACCCCGGATTTCGAGATGGCCGAGTTCAAACGTCAGGACCTGGTGTACGAGAAAGAAGATCTTTTGATCTCCGGCCCCGGCAAAAACCCTGATTACAACTTCTATCGTGTTGCAGGTATGGCAATCGCTGGCAAGCCGAAAGGCTCTGCGCAGAACGAAGCCGAACCGATCAACGTGAAGAGCTTGCTGCCTTAAGGAAGAACGATGGAATTCGCTTTCTATTTCGCATCGGGTATCGCTGTTGTGTCCACGCTACGTGTGGTCACCAACACCAACCCTGTGCACGCCCTGCTCTACCTGATCATCTCGTTGATCGCCGTGGCCATGACATTCTTCGCACTCGGCGCACCGTTCGCCGGCGTGCTGGAAGTGATCGCCTACGCCGGCGCCATCATGGTGCTGTTCGTGTTCGTGGTGATGATGCTGAACCTGGGGCCCGCCTCGGTTCAGCAGGAACGCACCTGGCTCAAGCCCGGCATCTGGGCAGGACCGGTGATTCTCGCCGCCCTGCTGCTGGCCGAACTGCTGTATGTGCTGTTCGCTCACCAGAGCGGTCAGGCCATCGGCCACACCACCGTAGACGCGAAAGCCGTGGGCATCAGCCTGTTCGGTCCGTACCTGCTGGTGGTCGAACTCGCCTCGATGCTGCTGCTCGCCGCAGCCGTCACGGCGTTCCATTTGGGCCGTAACGAGGCGAAGGAGTAAGACATGCCTGCTATCCCTCTCGAGCATGGATTGGCCGTTGCCGGCATCCTGTTCTGCCTTGGTCTGGTCGGCCTGATGGTCCGCCGCAACATTTTGTTCGTGCTGATGAGTCTGGAAGTGATGATGAACGCCTCTGCACTGGCCTTCATCGTTGCGGGCGCCCGCTGGGCGCAACCGGATGGACAGATCATGTTCATCCTGGTGATCAGCCTGGCAGCCGCCGAAGCCAGTATTGGCCTGGCGATCCTGCTGCAACTGTATCGCCGCTTCCACACGCTCGATATCGACGCTGCCAGTGAGATGCGCGGATGAACCTAATCTTTCTGACTTTCGTATTCCCTCTGATCGGTTTCCTGCTGCTGTCGTTCTCCCGTGGACGCTGGTCGGAAAACCTCTCGGCGCTGATCGGCGTGGGTTCCATTGGCTTGTCGGCGATTGTCGCCGCCTACGTCATCTGGCAATTCAACGTCGCGCCTCCCGAAGGCGGTCACTACACGCTGGTGCTGTGGAAGTGGATGGCGGTCGAAGGCTTCAAGCCTGACTTCGCCCTCTACATCGACGGCCTGTCGATCACCATGCTCGGCGTGGTGGTGGGCGTAGGTTTCCTGATCCATCTGTTCGCGTCCTGGTACATGCGCGGCGAAGCGGGTTACTCGCGCTTCTTCTCGTACACCAACCTGTTTATCGCCAGCATGCTGTTCCTGGTGCTCGGCGATAACCTGTTGTTCCTGTACTTCGGCTGGGAAGGCGTGGGCCTGTGCTCGTACCTGTTGATCGGTTTCTACTACAGCAACCGCAACAACGGTAACGCCGCACTCAAGGCCTTCATCGTCACCCGGATCGGCGACGTGTTCATGGCCATCGGCCTGTTCATCCTGTTCCAGCAAGTGGGCACGCTGAACATCCAGGAACTGCTGGTGCTGGCACCGCAGAAATTCCAGGTCGGCGACTTCTGGATCACTCTGGCGACCCTGATGCTGCTGGGTGGTGCGGTCGGTAAATCGGCGCAACTGCCACTGCAAACCTGGCTCGCGGACGCGATGGCCGGCCCGACCCCGGTGTCGGCACTGATCCACGCCGCGACCATGGTGACCGCCGGTGTCTACCTGATCGCCCGTACCCACGGACTGTTCACCCTGGCGCCGGAAATCCTGCACCTGGTCGGCATCGTTGGTGGTGTGACCCTGGTTCTCGCAGGCTTCGCCGCACTGGTACAGACCGACATCAAACGTATCCTCGCCTACTCGACCATGAGCCAGATCGGCTACATGTTCCTGGCGCTGGGCGTTGGCGCCTGGGATGGCGCGATTTTCCACCTGATGACCCACGCCTTCTTCAAGGCCCTGCTGTTCCTTGCTTCCGGTGCGGTGATCGTTGCCTGCCACCACGAGCAGAACATCTTCAAGATGGGCGGTCTGTGGAAAAAACTGCCACTGGCCTACGCCAGCTTCATCGTCGGTGGTGCTGCGCTGGCCGCTCTGCCACTGGTCACCGCAGGCTTCTACTCCAAGGACGAAATCCTTTGGGAAGCGTTCGCCAGCGGCAACCACGGTCTGCTTTACGCAGGTCTGGTCGGCGCGTTCATGACTTCGCTGTACACCTTCCGCCTGATCTTCATCACGTTCCACGGTGAAGCCAAGACTGAAGCCCACGC
Source organism: Pseudomonas monsensis (assembly GCF_014268495.2). Classification (NCBI taxonomy): domain Bacteria; kingdom Pseudomonadati; phylum Pseudomonadota; class Gammaproteobacteria; order Pseudomonadales; family Pseudomonadaceae; genus Pseudomonas; species Pseudomonas monsensis. The sequence continues at coordinate 4,196,594 of NZ_CP077087.1, forward strand.
CGGTCACGGCATCTCGCACTGGCTGCCACTGTCGGTGCTGATCGTGCTGTCGACTTTCGTCGGCGCCATGATCGTGCCACCGCTGCACGGCGTACTGCCAGAAAGCGTTGGGCACGCCGGTGGCGAAGCCAAGCACAGTCTGGAAATCGCCTCGGGCGCCATTGCCCTGGCCGGTATCCTGCTGGCGGCCCTGCTGTTCCTCGGCAAGCGTCGCTTCGTGACGGCGATTGCCAACAGCGGCATCGGCCGTTTCCTTTCGGCCTGGTGGTTCGCTGCCTGGGGCTTCGACTGGATCTACGACAAACTGTTCGTCAAGCCTTACCTGGCGATCAGCCACGTACTGCGCAAAGACCCGCTCGACCAGACCATCGGTCTGATCCCGCGTATGGCCAAGGGTGGTCACACTGCCCTGAGCCGCACCGAGACCGGTCAACTGCGTTGGTACGCTGCTTCGATGGCTGCTGGTGCCGTGCTGGTTATCGGCGCCATCGTGCTGGTAGCGGTCTGATATGAACCTTGCGAATTTGCGAAAGGAAACGAGCCCGTCATGATTCTGCCTTGGCTAATCCTGATCCCCTTCATCGGCGGCCTGCTGTGCTGGATGGGTGAGCGCTTCGGCGCTACCCTCCCCCGCTGGATTGCGCTGTTGACCATGACCCTGGAACTCGCCCTCGGCCTCTGGCTGTGGGCCCACGGTGACTATTCATTTGCTCCGGCGCCTGGCGCCGATCCGACCTGGGCGCTTGAGTTCAAGCACGTCTGGATCCAGCGCTTCGGCATCAACGTGCACCTGGCCCTCGACGGCCTGTCGCTGTTGATGATCCTGCTGACCGGCCTGCTGGGTATCCTCTCGGTACTCTGCTCGTGGAAAGAGATTCAACGTCACGTTGGCTTCTTCCACCTGAACCTGATGTGGATCCTGGGCGGCGTGGTCGGCGTGTTCCTCGCCCTCGACCTGTTCATGTTCTTCTTCTTCTGGGAAATGATGCTGGTGCCGATGTACTTCCTCATCGCGCTCTGGGGTCACAGCTCTTCGGACGGCAAGAAAACCCGGATCTACGCGGCGACCAAGTTCTTCATCTTCACTCAGGCTTCCGGCCTGATCATGCTGGTGGCGATCCTCGGTCTGGTGCTGGTCAACTTCAACAACACCGGCGTGATTACCTTCAACTACGCCGATCTGTTGAAAACCAAGATGTCGATGACCACCGAGTACATCCTGATGCTCGGCTTCTTCATCGCCTTCGCGGTCAAGCTGCCAGTCGTACCGTTCCACTCGTGGTTGCCTGATGCCCACGCCCAGGCGCCGACTGCCGGTTCCGTCGACCTCGCCGGTATCCTGCTGAAAACCGCGGCCTACGGTCTGCTGCGTTTCGCCCTGCCGCTGTTCCCGAACGCTTCGGCCGAGTTTGCGCCGATCGCCATGACCCTCGGTCTGATCGGGATCTTCTACGGTGCGTTCCTCGCTTTCGCACAAACCGACATCAAGCGTCTGATCGCCTTCTCTTCCGTGTCCCACATGGGCTTCGTGTTGATCGGCATCTACTCCGGCAGCCAACTGGCGCTGCAAGGTGCAGTGATCCAGATGCTGGCGCACGGTGTGTCGGCGGCAGCACTGTTTATCCTCAGCGGTCAGTTGTACGAGCGTCTGCACACTCGTGACATGCGTGAGATGGGCGGTCTGTGGTCGCGTATCGCTTACCTGCCGGCGATCAGCCTGTTCTTTGCAGCCGCTTCGTTGGGTCTGCCGGGTACCGGTAACTTTGTCGGTGAGTTCCTGATCCTGATCGGCTCTTTCGCCAGCTGGCCTTGGATCACTGCGATTGCCACTTCCGGTCTGGTGTTCGGTTCGGTCTACTCGCTGATCATGATCCACCGTGCCTACTTCGGTCCGTCGAAATCGGATTCGATCCTGCACGGCATGGACGCTCGCGAACTGATCATGGTGCTGGGCCTTGCGGTACTGCTGGTTTACCTCGGCGTTTACCCGCAACCGTTCCTCGACACGTCTGCCGCCACGATGCATGGCGTGCAGCAGTGGCTCGGCACCGCCTTCACTCAACTCGCTTCGGCCCGGTAAGAGCGCTATGGAATTCACGATTCAACACTTTATTGCGCTTGCGCCACTGTTGATCACCAGCCTCACCATTATCGTGGTGATGCTGGCAATCGCCTGGCGCCGCAACCACTCGCAGACCTTCCTGATCTCGGTCGCCGGTCTGAACCTGGCCCTGCTGTCGATCCTGCCAGCCCTGAAAGTCGCGCCTCTGGCCGTGACCCCATTGCTGCAGATCGACACCTTCGCCTGCCTGTACATGGCGCTGATCCTGGTCGCCACCCTCGCCTGCGTCACCCTCGCCCACGCCTATTTGGGCGATGGCGGTTCGGGTTACCCGGGCAACCGTGAAGAACTGTACCTGCTGATCCTGATGGCCGCCGCCGGTGGCCTGGTTCTGGTCAGCGCGCAGCACCTGGCCGGGTTGTTCATCGGTCTGGAACTGCTCTCGGTACCGGTTTACGGTCTGGTGGCTTACGCCTTCTTCAACAAGCGTTCGCTGGAAGCCGGCATCAAGTACATGGTGCTGTCGGCCGCCGGTTCCGCGTTCCTGTTGTTCGGTATGGCTCTGCTGTACGCCGACTCGGGTTCGCTGAGCTTCGTTGGCATCGGTCAGGCGCTGGCTGCAACTGGCCTGCCGAGCTCGCTGGCACAACTGGGCCTGGGCATGATGCTGATCGGTCTGGCGTTCAAGCTGTCGCTGGTACCGTTCCACCTGTGGACGCCGGACGTCTACGAAGGTGCTCCGGCACCGGTGGCGGCGTTCCTCGCGACCGCTTCGAAGGTTGCGGTGTTCGCGGTGATGGTGCGTCTGTTCCAGATCTCCCCTGCTGCCAGCAGCGGCGTGCTGAGCGACGTGCTGACCGTGATCGCGATTGCCTCGATCCTGTTCGGTAACCTGCTGGCCCTGACCCAGAGCAACCTCAAGCGTCTGCTCGGTTACTCGTCCATCGCGCACTTCGGCTACCTGCTGATCGCTCTGGTGGCGAGCAAGGGTCTGGCGGTGGAAGCCATTGGCGTCTACCTGGTCACCTACGTGATCACCAGCCTCGGTGCCTTCGGCGTGATCACCCTGATGTCCTCGCCGTACAACGGCCGTGACGCAGACGCCCTGTACGAATACCGCGGCCTGTTCTGGCGCCGTCCGTACCTGACCGCCGTCCTGACCGTGATGATGCTGTCCCTGGCCGGTATCCCGCTGACCGCGGGCTTCATCGGCAAGTTCTACATCATCGCTACCGGTGTTGAATCGCACCAATGGTGGCTGGTCGGCTCGCTGGTTCTGGGCAGCGCCATCGGCGTCTTCTACTACCTGCGCGTGATGGTCACCCTGTACCTGATCGAGCCAAACCTGCGTCGCCACGACGCCCAGTTGCACTGGGAACAGAAGGCAGGCGGCGTGATGCTGCTGGCCATCGCCCTGGTTGCGTTCTTCCTGGGTGTGTACCCGCAGCCATTGCTGACTCTGGTTCAGCAGGCGGGTCTGGCGGGCTGATTGCCTGGCGGGCTACAAAACGGAAACGGCACCTTCGGGTGCCGTTTTTGTTTTTGCGGGAATCAACATCTCAAGCGCTTGCACTGGCCTCATCGCGGGCAAGTCCGGCTCGCACAGGTTTGTGTGCCGTTCACAACATTCGGGCACATCTGAAAACCACTGTGGGAGTGAGCCGGCTCGCGAAGGTGTTGGGACATTCAACATCTTCATTGCCTGGCAATCCGCTATCGCGAGCAGGCTCGCTCCAGGTTGTGTGTCGTTGTCAGATTCTGTGTCTTCCCGGATTACTGTGGGAGCGTGGCTTGCCCGCGAAGGCGTCGGCACACTCAACCTCTTCATAACCTGACACCCCGCCGCTATCGCCATTCGGCGCTGGACACTGCTGCGCGATTGTTCTGACACGCCAGTTGCGAAGCTTCCTCATAGATCCATCGAACGTTCTCACCACACGCGGCGATTCGTCCTACAGGTGTTTTTACGACCGGCGTCTACCGTTAAAAAAGGGACGAAAAGCAAGGCCAGGAGGCCTTGACCGATTCGATTATCGAGACAACACTATACGCAGGTAACGTACAGAACATGGATGCTCTATTTATCGAATTGCCTGTGTTTCAGAAGCACCGAGACGACTATCTGGATGACGATCTGTTTCGCAGCTTGCAACTGGAGTTGCTGAAAAATCCGGAAGCGGGCGATCTCATCGAGGACACAGGCGGGCTTCGTAAAATTCGCTTTAGCGACCAACGAAGAGGGAAAGGTAAACGTAGCGGATTACGAGTGATTTATTACTGGTGGTCAGGCTTCGATCAGTTCTGGCTCTTTACCGTCTACAGCAAAAACGAGCAGGACGATTTGACGCCTGCCCAGAAAAAACTTTTCAGAAAGACACTGGATAAAGAACTCAACGCGAGAACCCACTATGAAACGTGACATTTTTTCCGAACTGATGGATGGACTGGAAGCACTGGCCGATGAACGCCAAGGCAAAATCACCTTGCGTACCCACAAGGTTCAGTTGCCAAAACTGATGCCGATCACTGCGGATGAAGTCGTCGCCATCCGTCAGCAACTGAATCTGTCCCGGTCAGTATTCGCAATGTATCTGCGCACCAACACGCGAACGCTGGAAAACTGGGAACAAGGACGAGCGACACCCAATGCTCAGGCCACCACCCTGATCCGTCTGGTCGAACGTTTCCCACAAACGATCGAACAACTCGCAGCCCTGACCTGACACAGTATTTCCACCCCGTCCACATGACCAAATTGTAATTCCCCTATCACCTTGGCGTTATCCGCAGCTTGCAACGATGTCACCCGGCGACCCATGCCGACGGGCCCTTGCCCGTCGAACAATAAAACCCACGCCGACGCACGTTCCCGTTCTGCCGAACCCAAGGAGTGTTTGATGGTTAACCCTACAAAAATATCGTTGGCCGCTTTAGCGGTGGTGGTCGGTTCAGGGCCGTCCCTGGTGTTTGCAGAGGACAAGCCCGAAGGCTTTGTCGAAGGCAGCAGCCTGACGGTGCTCAACCGTAACCTCTACTTCAATCGTGATCACCGTAACGGCCAGTCCAGCCCTACCGGCAATGGTTATTCCGAAGCCTGGGCGCATGCGGTGATCAGCAAGTTCGAATCCGGTTTCACCCAAGGCACCGTCGGGGTCGGGGTCGATGCGTTTGCCATGATCGGTTTGAAACTCGACACCGGTGACGGGCGCAACGGTGGGCGCAGTTCGTTCGATGTGTTGCCGGTCAACCGAGACGGCCAGGCGCGGGACGAATACAGCAAAATCGGTGGCGCCGCCAAAGTGCGGGCGTTCGATACAGTGGTCAAGGTCGGTGATGTGTTCCCGGCCAACCCGATGGTGGCGGCCGGTGACTCGCGCCTGCTGCCGGAAAGCTTTCGCGGGGTGACGGCGACCAACACCAGCATTGCGGGGCTGTCGATTCAGGGCGGGCGTTTGCATGCGATGAGCCAACCGGTGTCCAGCGACCTGCGCGAAAACTTCGCCACCTTCTACGGCGGCCCGGTCAATTCGCCGTGGATCGCTTACGGCGGTGGCGACTACGTGCTGAACAAGAACCTCAGTTTCAGTCTGTACTCCAGTCGCCTCAAGGATGCCTGGAATCAATACTACGCCGGCACCGCATGGACCTATCCCCTGTCTGACGACCTCTCGCTGTTCGGCGGCCTGAACTATTACAAGGCGGTCGACGAAGGCAAACAACTGCTTGGCGAGTTCGACAACAACATCTGGAGCGGCCGGGTCGGTATGAAGCTCGGCGCCCACTCCGTCGCCCTCTCCCACCAGCGCAACAACGGTAATGACGACTTCGATTACCTGCGCCAGTCCGACTCGATCTTTCTCGACAACTCCATTCAGTACAGCGACTTCAACTCGCCGCAAGAACGTTCGTGGATGGTGCGTTATGACCTCGACATGAGCACTTACGGCGTGCCCGGCCTGTCGTTCATGACCCGATATGCGCGCGGCACCGATGCCGATTACAGCAACGCCAATGCCGTGTATATGCGCCGCGACGCCGAGGGCAATCCGCTGACCGACCAGAAGCGCTGGGAGCGCAATATCGAAGTCAAATACGTGGTGCAGAGCGGTTCACTGAAAGACCTGTCGCTGCGCTTGCGCCAGGCCACCACCCGCGCCACGGCGTTCGAGTCCGACCTGGATGAAGTACGGGTGATTGTCGAATACCCGCTGGCCATTCTCTGACTGCTCGTTGATGAAAATTCACCTTTAGAAGCTCCTTGCTCCTTTGGTAAGAGGTGAATCCTTTGGCGTCCTTCGGGGCGCCTTTTTTGCTTCGCAAAAAGTTATCGTTTTCTTGACCGGACCGTCGGCGACCTGCCATCTTCGCCTGCGCAGACCAACAAGAATAACGAGGGATCGATGAGTAGCCGTAAAAACCTGGAAATCGAATACTTGCGAGGGGCTGCTGTCGCCATGACCCTCCTGAGTCATGTCAACATGTTGCTGCCGTTCCATGTTGATGTGCTGCTACGGATTTTCTCGATCTTCATGCCCTGGACCGGCGTCGATCTGTTCTTCTGTATTTCCGGCTTCGTGGTCAGCAAGGCCTATCTGGACTATTTCGACAAACACCGCGCACAAGGCCAGTTCGGCCTGGCAGCGGCGTGTTTCTGGCTGCGCCGTGCCTACCGTCTATTGCCGACGGCCTGGCTCTGGATACTGATCCCGCTGATCTTTTCCATTGCGTTCAACCAGTCGAACATCTTCGGTTCGTGGTTCGACAATCTGCGCAGTTTCACCGCCGTTGCGACTTTCAGCGGTAACCTGGCGAATCAATACAACAGCCTGCTGGGCCCAAGCCCTCAATACTGGAGCCTGGCGCTCGAAGAGCAGTTCTACTTCGTATTCCCGTTTTTCCTGCTGTTCATCACGGCCCCACGCTGGCGGGTCATCGCACTGTTCGCACTCATTGCCTTGCAGTTCGGTCTGGACCGCAATCCCTTCGGCAACCCCGCCAGCAGCATGCTCTCGTCCTTCCGCCTGGACGCCATGCTCTGGGGCATTCTCCTGTGCCTGTTTACCCGTACCCGTCTCTATCAACAGATAGAACCGGTCGGGCTGGGTCAGGGAATGCTCAAACCGTTGCTGTGCACGCTGTTTCTGCTCTACATGCTGGGCGCGATCGCCACTCAGCTGATCGCGATGCCGATTGCCGTCGGTTTGATCGCGATCGTCGCGGTGCTGATAGTCTGGCTGGCCAGCTACCAGAAAGGCTACATCTACTGCCCGGCCGTCCTGCGCAGCTTCATGCAGTGGCTCGGTTCGCGGTCCTATGGCCTCTATGTGATCCACGTGTTCGCCAATCACCTGAGTACCGAGATCTGGACGCGTGTCGCCGCCAGTCAGGATGTACCGCTGGATGGGCGTTTTACGCTGGAGTTGCTGCTGACATCGGTGGGGTTGCTATTGGTGCTGAGCGAACTCAATTATCGCTTCATCGAAACGCCACTGCGTCTGCGCGGCGCCGAGATCGCCCGCCGCAAGTTGAACCAGGAAGCCGCGCCAGAACCCGCCGAAGCCGACGTCGCGCGATTGCCGGCCAAATAGTCCGAGTCGCAGCGGTGCGCGGGGATGAACATCACGAATCGACATACCGATCGTGAGACTGAAAATCCCCCCGTGCGGGAGCTGCCGAAGGCTGCGATCTTTTGATTCTGATTTTTAAGATCAAGCTCAAAAGATCGCAGCCTTCGGCAGTTCAGAGGTTGGCTGTTGGTTAGCCGCCGCGGTTGCGGCACGCGCCTGCCACACTGTATCTGAGCGTATTGAGCTGCCCCTTGGAATCCTCGTAGGTCATGGCGGTCGGGACCACCGAGCAAGCGGGTTGCGGCTTCACCACGCTGACGATGTTCACCACGTCGAGCTTCATCCCGTATTCATATTCCTTGACCACTGGCGCCGCCTTGCCGCGCGCGGCCGCGTATTGCTGCATGGCTTTGGCATTGGCGCTGAACGCGCGCTCGAAGGTGCGATCACCACCGCCTTCGGCCAGCACATTCGCAGACATGGCCATGATGCCGGCGACGGTCATCCATTTGATCAACTGCATGTTTACTCCTCCCTATAAAAGCCCGGCATCGACACGCGACAACGGGCTTGTTCCAGTGCGCGGTGCTTACAGTTCTTTGCTCTGGTCGTCTTTCTTCTCGTTGACGACGACCGGGTCGCGAGCCTGTTCCTTGGCGACGAACAGCTCTACGGCGCGGTCATTGGCGCTCATCATGCGATCGAAAGTACGGTCACCACCGCCTTCGGCCAAGGCCAGGGACGACAGCATCAGGGCGGCTGCGAAGGTGCTCAGTCGGGCGAATTTCATCGTTGATTCCTCGTTTAAGTAGCTGACGGGATCAAGGTAACAAGGCGCACCTTTCGTGACGGTGGCGGGGGAATTACAGATTCGTCATGTACGTATACAAAACCTGCAGGAGTGCGCCTGCTCGCGATGGCGGTGGGCCAGCCGATGTAAATCCGGCTGATAGACCGATATCGCGAGCAGGTTCACCCCTACAAAAGATCACGGCCCAGTGGGGATCGGGTCCTCATCCCGGCGATGGGCGATCTGGTACAGCGCAGGCAAGATCAGCAACGTGAGGATCGTCGAAGACAGAATCCCGCCAATCACCACCGTCGCCAACGGCCGCTGCACTTCCGCGCCGGTACCTGTCGCAAGTGCCATCGGAATAAAGCCCAGCGACGCCACCAGCGCCGTCATCAACACCGGCCGCAAGCGCGTCAGCGCGCCGACATTAATCGCCTCCGCCAGCGACCTTCCCTCTTCACGCAAATTGCGAATGAACGCGATCATCACCAACCCGTTGAGCACCGCCACCCCGGACAATGCGATAAACCCCACGCCAGCCGAAATCGACAACGGAATATCGCGCAACCACAGCGCCATGACGCCGCCGGTCAAGGCAAACGGAATCCCGGTAAACACCAGCAAGCCGTCCTTGAGATTGTTGAACATCATGAACAGCAACCCGAACACCAGCAGCAACGCCACCGGCACCACAATCTGCAAGCGCCTGGCCGCCGATTGCAGTTGCTCGAATTGCCCGCCCCAACGGGTCCAGTAACCGGCCGGGACCTGCACATCGCGCTCGATCACCTCACCGGCCTCGCTGACAAACGAACCGATATCGCGCCCGCGCACGTTGGCGCTGACGATCACCAGACGCTTGCCGTTTTCGCGGCTGACCTGATTCGGCCCGAGCACCAGGTCGAGGCTGGCGACGTCCTTCAGCGCGATAAAACCGATCTGATTCGCCGCACCGCTCAGCGCCGGCACCGGAATCAGCAACGCCGCCAGGCCGTCGATGTCCTTGCGCATGGCATCGGACAAGCGCACCACCATGTCGAAACGCCGATCGCCCTCGTACAAGGTGCCGGCCTGACGCCCGCCCACTGCGACGGCGATGGTGTCCTGCACATCGCCAACGTTGAGGCCATAACGCGCCGCCTTGTCGCGGTCGATGTTAATGGTCAACACCGGCAACCCGGTGGTCTGCTCGACCTTCACTTCAGACGCGCCGCTGACCTTCTGCATCGCTGCCGCAATCTTCGCCGCCGTGGCGTTGAGTACGTCCATGTCATCGCCGAACACCTTGACCGCGACATCGCTGCGCACGCCGGAGATCAGTTCGTTGAAGCGCAACTGGATCGGCTGCGACAGTTCATAGTTGCTGCCCGGCAACGTCGCGGCAGCGGCTTGCAGTTCAGCCATCAGGGTTTCACGGGGCTTTTTCGGGTCTGGCCATTGGTCTATGGGTTTGAGCATCACGTAACTGTCGGAGATGTTCGGTGGCATAGGGTCGGAAGCGATTTCGGCGGTGCCGGTGCGGGCAAAGACGCGTTCGACTTCCGGCACTTTCGCCAGAATCAAGGTCTCCAGCCGCTGCTGCATGTCCACCGACTGCGTCAGGCTGGTGCCCGGCACGCGCAACGCTTGCAGGGCAAAATCGCCTTCGCTGAGGCTCGGCACAAACTCGCTGCCCATGCGACTGGTGAGCACGCCGCTGAGCACGATCACGGCCATCGCCGCGCCCACTGCGATTGCCCGATGACTCATCACCCACGCCAGCGCCGGCGCATACACCCGGCGCGCGCCACGCATCACCGCGCCCTCTTCTTCCTTGACCTTGCCGGTGACGAACAGCGCAATCGCCGCCGGCACGAAGGTCACGGAAAGCAACATGGCACCGAGCAACGCGATGACCACGGTGAACGCCATCGGGTGGAACATTTTCCCTTCGACGCCGCTCAGGGCGAAGATCGGCAGGTACACCACCATGATGATCAACTGGCCGAAAATCAGCGGCCGCCGCGCCTCTTTCGCTGCGGCAAAGACTTCCCTGAAACGCTCGGCACGGCTCAGCAAACGGCCGTGATGCTGCTGCGCATGGGCCAAGCGGCGCAGGGTGTTTTCGACGATCACCACCGCGCCGTCGACAATAATCCCGAAGTCCAGCGCGCCGAGGCTCATCAGGTTGGCACTGACCTTGTTGCTGAACATGCCGGTGAAGGTGAACAGCATCGACAGCGGAATCACCATCGCGGTAATCAGCGCCGCACGGATATTACCGAGGAACAGGAACAGAATCGCAATGACCAAGACCGCGCCTTCAACGAGGTTTTTCTTCACCGTGGCAATGGCTTTGTCGACGAGGTACGTGCGGTCGTACACCGGCACAGCAATCACCCCTTGGGGCAGGGATTTATTGATCTGTTCGAGCTTGCTCGCGACCGCTTGCGACACGGTACGGCTGTTCTCGCCGATCAGCATGAACACGGTGCCCAGCACCACTTCCCGACCGTTTTCGGTGGCCGCACCGCTGCGCAATTCACGGCCGATTTCGACGCTGGCGACGTTCTTCACCCGGATCGGCGTGCCGTCGACGTTGGCCATGACGATGTTGGCGATGTCCTCGGTGCTCGCCACTTGCCCCGGTGCGCGGATCAGCAACTGCTCGCCGCTGCGCTCGATATAACCGGCGCCGACGTTGGCGTTGTTGCGCTCCAGCGCGGTGACCAGATCGGTGAGGGTCAGCTTGTACGCGGCGAGGCGTTTCGGGTCCGGCGCGATCTGATACTCCTTGGCGAAACCACCGATGGTGTTGATCTCGGCCACGCCCGGGACGTTGCGCAGTTGCGGCTTGATGATCCAGTCCTGAATCACCCGCAGATCGGTCGGCGTGTACGCGGTGCCGTCGTCCTTGAGCGCGCCCTCCTTCGCCTCAACCGTCCACAGAAAAATCTCGCCGAGCCCGGTAGAGATCGGCCCCATCACCGCCTCTGCGCCTTCAGGCAATTGCTCCCTGGCGATCTGCAAACGCTCGTTGACCAATTGACGGGCGAAGAACAGGTCAGTGCCGTCCTTGAAGATCACCGTCACTTGCGACAGCCCCGAACGCGACAGCGAACGGGTCTGTTCGAGTGCCGGCAGACCGGCCATGGCGGTTTCAATCGGGAAGGTGATGCGCTGTTCGGTTTCCAGCGGCGAAAACCCGGCGGCGCCGGTGTTGATCTGTACCTGAACGTTGGTGATGTCGGGCACGGCGTCGATCGGCAGCTTTTGATAACTGGCGATGCCGAGGCCGGCCATAAGCAGAACGGCGAGCAGCACAATGATGCGCTGCTCGATGGCAAACTGGATCAGGCGTTCGAACATGAGGACCTTCCAGAATTAATGGCTGTGCTCGGCCGAGGCTTTGCCCAGCTCCGACTTGAGGACGAAGCTGCCGGCGCTGGCGACTTGCGCGCCCGGTTCCAGCCCCTGAATGATTTCGACGTGGCCGGCTGCACGGCCGCCCAGCTCCACCGCTTGCGCCTTGAAGCCATCATCGGTTCGGACGAACACCGTGGGTTTGTCCTCGACGGTCTGGATCGCGGTCTCCGGCACAGCGACTTTCACTTCGCGGCTGTCGGTGGCCACCCGTGCGCTGACGAACAGCCCCGGGCGCCATGAGCCCTGCGGGTTTTCCAGCGTCACGCGAACGGTCGCGGTGCGGGTCTGTTCACCGAGCAGACTGCCGACGTAAGCCACGTTGCCAGTCACTTCGGCTTTCAGTTCAGGCGCGCTGACGGTCACCGGTTTGCCCACCTGCACCTTGGTCAAGTCCTTGGGTGAAACACCGAACGTGACCCATACACGGGACAAGTCGGACAGGGTGAAAGCAGCCGTGCTTTCATCGACCACCTCGCCGGGTGTCAGGTGTTTTTCCACCACCACGCCGTCGAACGGTGCGCGCAGTTCGTAGCGATTGCCGCCGCTGGCGACCACGCTGCCGCTGAGCACACTGATTTTCTGTCGAGCATTGTTCATGGTGATTTCCGCTTCTTGCAGTGCCTGGCGAGCCTGTAAGAAATCCTGTTCGGCGGAGATCTTGTCCTGCCAGAGTTTTTTCTCGCGCTCGTAGGTTGTCCGCGCCAAGGCCAGACGGCGTTGCGCAGCCGCCTGTTCGCTGCGTTGATCGGAGATCTGCTGGCTGGCGATCACCGCCAGTAACTGACCTTTTTTCACCGGTTGCCCAAGGTTGACCGCCACTGACTCGACCACTCCCGGCACTCGCGGCACAACGTGGGCGGTGCGATCCTCGTCGAAACGCACTTCACCGGGGAACGACAGGCCGAGGCTGAAGCTCTGCGCCTGCGCCTCGGCCAGTTGAATGCCCGCCGAGGTGATCTGCTCGGCGCTCAATTCGATATGCCCCTCTTCGTCATGCTCGCCTTCGGCTGCCGCGTTTTCTTCGGCGTGATCCGCATGTTCTGTCGCCTCATCGGCGTGAGCCTCGAGCGGTGCATTGCCCGCCCACATCGAGCCGATGCCAATGCCCAGCGCCAAGGTCGCCACCGCGACCACCATCAGTTTTTTATCCATGCAAACTCCTCTGCGCCGTGCCCGCGCGCAGTGATGTGAAAAGTCAAATTCAAGGGCTGACACTGAGGTCGCCGAAGATCCGTTCGAGGCGCACGCGGGCGTCGGTCGCCTCGCTGACGGCCTGGATGTATTGGCTGCGCGCGGCGATCAACGTGCGTTGGGCGTCGAGCACATCGAGGAAGCCGAACTTGCCCATTTCGAAACCACGGGTGGCGCTGTCCACCGCACTTTGCGCAGCGGGCAGGATGGTCTGATTGAAGGCTTTGACTTCGCCGTTGGCGGTCTGCCATTGCTCGAGGCTGGTCTGGATTTCCGTGCGCAAACGCAGCTCGGTGGCGTTGCGCAGATCCCGCGCCTGATCGGTTCGGCGAGCAGCGGCGAGCACGTTGCCCTGATTGCGGTTGAACAACGGAATCGGCATCGACAGCCCGACCACGTTGACCCGCTCGCGCTCGGTTTCGCTGTACTGACTGCCGATACTCACGGTGAGGTCGGGAATGCGCTGGGACTTTTCCAGGCCCAGCGACGCTTCGCGCTGATCAATCTGCAACGTGGCCAGACGCAATTCGGCGGTCTCGTTCAGACGTTCGAGCAATTTTGTCGGTGGTGGAACGGCCGGCATGCTTTGCGTGGGTGCCTGCACCTTGGTCAACGTCGGCAACGGCGCGCCCATGACCTGCGCCAGTTGTTGGTACGCGGTGGCCTGATCGCGTTCGGCTCGGCTCAGTTCAAGGCGCACTTCCGAGAGCTGCACTTGCGCCCGCGTACCCTCGACCGGCGACGATTTACCCGCCTCGATCCGCCCTTGCGCCACCCGCACACCGTGCTCGGCCAATTGCAGAGATTGCCGGGACAGCTGCAAACGCTGCTGCGCGGTTTGCGCACTGTTGAACGCCTGAATTACATCGGCACGCAAGGCATTGCGCTTGCGCTCCAGTTCGATGCCGGCAGCGTCCTGCGCGCGGCTGGCGACGTCGATGCGGGCGCCGCGTTTGCCGCCCAGTTCGATCGGCTGGCTGAGCATCACCGTGGTGGTGCGCGAGTTGCGCCGGGTGTCTTCAGCCTCCCACGACACCTCGGGGTTGGGGATCAGGCCTGCCTGCTGGCGATCGCCCTCGGCAATCCCGATTTCCCACTGCGCGGCGGCCAGATCCGGGTTGCCGGCGAAGGCCGTTTGCAGGGCCTGCTCCAGAGTCAGGGTCGATGCAACCGCAAGGTTTGCAGTGGCCAGCAACAGAATGCCGCTGGCTATTTTTTTCAGGCGTGATCGCGCCATCAGTTCTGTTAAACCGGGCAATGGAAGACTTCCTTTAATCAAGAATCTTTGATGCCGCCACGGTAGAGTTTTGAACTTATCGACAAGGTGACTGGAAGATTACAAATCCGTCATCCACGGTTTGCCGAAGTTGTTTTGTTCTAGGATGCGAAGTGCAAACGGTTCTATCGAAATACATCGAAACAAAAACACAATAGTTATCTGCTGAACAGCACTTGCGGGAATCAAACTCATAAGGATTTTGTGGCTTTTGCTGCGACCGGCTGTCGCAGAGCACCGTTTTAAAGCGCTTGGCGGTTGACCCTGTAGCCACTACAACCTTTATTGTCCGGACTTCCCCTCACCCCAGCCCTCTCCCGGGGGAGAGGGAGCCGACCGAGGTGTATGACACTTTCCATCGACCTGTTAAATCAAGTCGACTATGGATTCCGTAAAGATGTTCCACGTCGGTGCAGTTCTGAAGCCCCTCACCCTAACCCTCTCCCTCTGGGAGAGGGTTAGGGTGAGGGTGAGGGGCTTCTTATCGTTAAAGAACAACGTCCGGAAGACCTTACAAAAACAATAACTTTCCCGGCCACCTTAATTAAATATCCATTAAATAAAATTGGTGATAGATCATGCGAATCCTTGTCGTCGAGGACGAGCTTAAAGCTGCCGAATACTTGCATCAGGGTTTGACCGAAAGTGGTTATATCGTTGACCACGCCGCCACCGGTGCCGATGGATTGCATCTGGCGCAACAGCAGACTTATGACCTGATCATTCTCGACGTGAACCTGCCGGAACTGGACGGCTGGGGCGTGCTGGAACAACTGCGCCGCACCCACTCAACGCGGGTGATGATGCTCACCGCACGCGGGCGGCTGGCGGACAAGATCCGCGGTCTGGACCTGGGCGCCGATGACTATCTGGTCAAGCCGTTCGAGTTTCCCGAACTGCTGGCGCGGGTGCGCACCTTGATGCGCCGCAGCGAAAACATCCCGGTGCCGCAGGTACTGAAAGTCGCCGATCTGGAACTCGATCCGGGCCGCCATCGGGCGTTTCGTGGCGCGCAGCGCATCGACCTGACCACCAAGGAGTTCGCCCTGCTGCACCTGCTGATGCGCCAGTCCGGCGAGGTGCTGACCCGCACGCAGATCATCTCGCTGGTGTGGGACATGAACTTCGATTGCGACACCAACGTGGTCGAAGTGTCGATCCGCCGCTTGCGGGCAAAAATCGACGACCCGTTCGAGCACAAGCTGATCCATACCCTGCGCGGTGTCGGTTACGTGCTGGAGGCGCGGGAATGAAGCCGGCCAGCCTGTCGATGCGCCTCGGTCTGACAGTGAGTACGCTCGGCGCGATGCTGGTGGTGTTTCTGGCGATCCTGGCGTATTTCGCCCTGACCCATGAGCTCAACGCGCTGTCGCGCGACAGCCTGCAAAAGAAGATGGCGCAGGTGGAGCACAGCCTGTCGCTGTACGTCGACGCCAAGGAAGTCAGTGGCAAGCCGCACATTCTGCTCGATCAGGTCATGGGCCATGACAACCTGACGCTGACCATTTATGACCGCTTGAACCTGCGTTCGCCGTTGCTCAAAGCCGGCTCCGGGCTGAGGGATCCGCGGGTCGAATTGCGGGCAGTGCGAGCGGCGACCGATCAGTTGACCTACAGCGACAGTACCGATGCCGAGGGGGCGAAATTCCTTACCGCATCGAAGTTGATTCGGCTCAAGGATGGCAACCGCGTGCCGGTGTTGCTGTCGATGGACAACGCCCACGATCAGGCCTTGCTCAGCGCCTATCTGCGCTCGACGCTGATTGCCCTGCCGCTGTTGCTGGTGTTCATCGGCCTCACAGCGTGGGGTGCGGTGCAGCGCGGCCTGGCGCCGATGCGCGAGTTTCGCAAAGTGGCGGCGATGGTCTCGACCCAGGACCTGGACCATCGGCTGTCGGTGGTGAACATGCCACAGGAATTGAGCGAACTGGCCCAGGGCATCAACGTCATGCTGCATCGGCTGGATGCCGGGGTGCAGCAGTTGTCGCAGTTCTCCGATGACCTGGCCCATGAGCTGCGCACGCCGATCAACAACCTGATGGGCAAAGCCCAGGTGACCTTGTCCCGCGAACGCACAACCGAGGAATACAAGGACGTATTGGTGTCCTGCACCGAGGAGCTGGAGCGCGTGGCGCGGATTGTTTCGGACATGCTGTTTCTGGCGCAAGTCAGTCATCCGTCGGCGCTGGCGCCGTTTGAATCGGTGGCGCTGGAGGCTGAGGTCGCAAAAGTGGCCGAAATGTTTTCGTTGTCGGCGCAGGAAAAGAACATTCACATGAACGTCGTCGGCAGCGCGTCGGTGCAGGGTGACCGGTTGATGATTCAGCGGGCGGTTTCCAATTTGCTGTCGAATGCGCTGCGCCACTGCCCGGAGGGGAAAACCGTGACGCTGCTGATCGAGCAAGGCGCGACACAGGCTTCGCTGTTGGTGAGCAATCCGGGGGCGGGGATCGAGGCGCAGCATCTGCCGCATCTGTTCGATCGTTTCTACCGCGTCGACAGCGCCCGCTCGCGTTCGCAGGGCAGCACCGGGCTGGGGCTGGCGATTGTGCGCTCGATCATGAGCCTGCATCAGGGGGTGGCGGAGGTGAAAAGCCTGCCCGGCGCCATGACCGTGTTCCGCTTGGGCTTTCCTGTGGCGACACCAATGGCCCCATCGCTGGCAAGCCAGCTCCCACAGTGAATTGCGGTGTACACAGAGTTTTGTGCACACCACAGAAACCTGTGGGAGCTGGCTTGCCAGCGATGGCGGTCGATCAAGCACAAATGAAAACGGCACCTTGCGGTGCCGTTTGCCTTTCACCGTTCCACTATCACTTGCGCGCATCCGCCCACGATTTCAGCAGTTCGTTGTAGCTCACGGTCTCGCCCTTCGGCTTCTCGTTGGCCAGTTTCGGTTTCGGTGCACCCGGTTGATCAAACCAGTATTGCGCGTCGCGCTCCGGGTTCATTTTCGGTGCACACACCGCTTGCGCCTTGGAGCGTTCGAGACGCGTCATGATCGCGTCCTGATCCTTGGCCAAACCATCCAGCGCCTGTTGCGGGGTCTTCTCGCCGCTGGCCGCTTCGGCGATGTGGCTCCACCACAATTGCGCCAGACGCGGATAGTCCGGCACGTTGGTCCCGGTCGGGGTCCATTGCACGCGGGCCGGGCTGCGGTAGAACTCGACCAGGCCACCGAGCTTCGGCGCCAGATCGGTCATCGCCTGCGAGTTGATGTCCGACTCGCGAATCGGCGTCAGGCCCACAATGGTTTTCTTCAGCGAAACGGTTTTCGAGGTGACGAACTGCGCATACAGCCACGCCGCGAGTTTCTGTTTCTCAGGCGTGGATTTCATGAACGTCCACGACCCCACGTCCTGATACCCAAGCTTCATGCCCTCCTCCCAATACGGTCCGCGCGGCGACGGCGCCATGCGCCATTTCGGCGTGCCGTCGGCGTTGACCACCGGCAGACCCGGTTTGGTCATGTCGGCGGTGAACGCGGTGTACCAGAAAATCTGCTGGGCGATGTTGCCTTGCGACGGTACTGGACCAGATTCGGAGAAGGTCATGCCTGCCGCTTCCGGTGGCGCGTACTTCTTCAGCCAGTCGACATACTTGGTGGTGGCGAACACCGCCGCCGGACCGTTGGTGTCGCCGCCACGGGTCACGCTGGAACCGACCGGGTGGCAGTCCTCGACGCGAATCCCCCACTCGTCCACCGGCAAGCCGTTGGGCAGGCCCTTGTCGCCGCCACCGGCCATGGAGAACCAGGCATCGGTGAAACGCCAGCCCAGCGACGGGTCTTTCTTGCCGTAGTCCATGTGCCCGTAGACGCGCTTGCCGTCGATTTCCTTGACGTCTTCGCTGAAAAATTTGGCGATGTCTTCATAGGCTGACCAGTTCACCGGCACGCCCAATTCGTAGCCGTACTTTTCCTTGAACTTGGCTTTCAGGTCGGCGCGTTCGAACCAGTCGGCGCGGAACCAGTAAAGGTTGGCGAACTGCTGGTCGGGCAGCTGATAAACCTTGCCGTCCGGCGCGGTGGTGAACGAGATGCCGATGAAGTCCTTGATGTCGAGGGTCGGCGAGGTGAAGTTCTTGCCTTCGTTGGCCATCAGGTCGGTGATCGATTCGGTCTTGCCGTAGCGAAAGTGCGTACCAATCAGGTCCGAGTCGTTGACCCAGCCGTCGTAGATGTTTTTGTCCGACTGCATCACCGTCTGCATTTTTTCCACCACGTCGCCTTCTTGCAGCAGGTCGTGGGTCAGCTTGATCCCGGTGATTTCGGTGAAGGCCTTGGCCAGCACCTTGGACTCGTATTCGTGGGTGGTCAGGGTCTCGGAAACCACTTTGATTTCCATGCCGCGAAACGGCTCGGCGGCCTTGATGAACCACTTCAGTTCTTCGAGTTGCTGCTCCGCCGTCAGGGTCGACGGTTTGAATTCACTGCCGATCCATTTTTTCGCCGCGTCTTCGTAGGCATCCGCCCACGCGGCGGCGCTCAAACCGCTGAGTGCCAGCATGGCTGCCAATGAAATGCTATGTCGCAGCTTATTGTTTTTGTCGAACATAGAGACCTCCTGTTTAAGTTGTGGAGCCGCGTTGCCGAACGACTCGACTAGCCCCAACGCATCACAGCCAACAGCCACACCAGGGACAACGCGGACGCCACCCAGATGCTCCAGTCGGTAGCGCCGATCACCAGCAGATGCAGGTAGGCGCTGCCGAGAAGACCGATGAACAAGCGATCGCCACGGGTGGTGGCAATCGGCAGAAAACCTCGCCGCAGGATGCTCGGCGAGCGCAACTCCCATGTCGTCATACCAACCAGAATCAGGCCGATGACGATGAAGAAAGCTGCGGTAGGTGTAGTCCAGCTCATCCATTCCATCATCAGCTCCTCAGACCCGACCGAGGGCAAAGCCCTTGGCCACGTGGTTGCGAACAAACCAGATCACCAGCATGCCCGGCAGGATGGTCAACACCCCCGCCGCCGCCAGCACGCCCCAGTCGATGCCCGAGGCCGACACCGTGCGCGTCATCACCGCCGCGATCGGCTTGGCGTTGACCGAGGTCAGCGTGCGCGCCAGCAGCAGTTCGACCCAGGAAAACATGAAGCAGAAAAACGCCGTCACGCCGATGCCGGAGCCGATCAGCGGGATAAAAATCTTCACGAAGAACTTGGGGAAACTGTAGCCGTCGATGTAGGCGGTTTCGTCGATTTCCTTGGGCACGCCGGACATGAAGCCCTCAAGAATCCACACCGCCAGCGGCACGTTGAACAGGCAGTGCGCGAGTGCCACGGCGATGTGCGTGTCGAACAGCCCGATCGACGAATACAACTGGAAGAACGGCAGCAGAAACACCGCCGGCGGCGCCATGCGGTTGGTCAGCAGCCAGAAGAACAGGTGTTTGTCGCCGAGGAAGCGATAACGCGAAAACGCATACGCCGCCGGCAACGCCACGCTCAGTGAGATCACCGTGTTCAGGCTGACGTAGTACAGCGAGTTGATGTAGCCGCTGTACCAGCTCGGATCGGTGAAGATCACCTTGTAGTTCGCCAGCGTGAAGTCCTGTGGGAAAAGGGTTAACCCGCCGAGGATTTCGGTGTTGCTCTTGAACGACATGTTCAGCAGCCAGTAGATCGGCACCAGCAGGAACAGGATGTACACCAGCAGCGGAATCAGCTTTCTCTTGCTCATGGCCGGGCCCTCAGCGGTTGGCGTCGGAATGGGTCATGGCGGTGTAGAACAGCCACGAAACCAACAGGATGATCAGGAAGTACACCAGCGAAAACGCCGCTGCCGGACCGAGGTCGAATTGCCCTACCGCCATCTGCGTCAACGTCTGACTCAAGAAGGTCGTGGCGTTACCCGGCCCGCCGCCGGTGAGCACGAACGGCTCGGTGTAGATCATGAAGCTGTCCATGAAACGCAGCATCACCGCGATCAGCAGCACGCTTTTCAGCTTCGGCAACTGAATGTGGCGGAACACTGCCCACGCCGACGCCCGGTCGATGCGCGCCGCCTGGTAATACACGTCGGGAATCGCCCGCAGACCGGAGAAGCACAACAGCGCCACCAATGAAGTCCAGTGCCAGACGTCCATCACCAGCACCGTGACCCAGGCGTCCATGGTGTTAGCCGCGTAGTTGTAGCTGATGCCCATCGCGTTAAGGCTGGAACCGAGCAGACCGATGTCGGCGCGGCCAAAGATCTGCCAGATCGTGCCGACCACGTTCCACGGGATCAGCAGCGGGATTGCCAGAATGATCAGCACCACCGACGACCAGCGGCCCTTGGTCGGCATGGTCAGGGCGACGGCGATGCCCAGCGGGATTTCAATCAGCAACACGCACGCGGAGTAGATGAACTGCCGCAGCAGCGAGTCGTGCAGACGTGGATCGAGCAGCACTTGCTTATACCAGTCGGCGCCAACGAAGTAGCGGCTGGATTGGTCGAAGATGTCCTGCACCGAATAGTTGACCACGGTCATCATCGGGATCACCGCACTGAAGGCCACCAGCAGAAACACCGGCAATACCAGCCACCAGGCCTTGTTGTTCTGCACCTTGTTCATGGCTGCACCTCATCACCGGCTTCAAGCAGAAATTCATCGGCATAGACCATCAACCACTGCGCCGGAAAACTGATGTACGCCGTGCCCTGCGGCACCGGTTTGTCTTCGGTCAGGCGCACCTTGAGTGGCGCGCCATCGAGGTCGAGGGTCATGATCTTGTAGGTGCCGAGGTCTTCGACGTGTACGACCCGCGCCTGCATCGCGTCATCAAACGGCTCGTCCCACACATGAATGAACTCGGGGCGGATGCCGACCTTCAGATTTTTCCACTGACCGTGCTCGATATGCCGTTGCATGGCGTCGGACAACGGCAGGTGCGTCGAGGCGAAACCGACGCCGCCGGGTTGCGGCTGCACGTCGATCAGGTTCATCCCCGGACTGCCGATGAAGTAGCCGACAAAGGTGTGGCTCGGCCGCTCGAACAATTCCCTTGGCGTACCGAACTGGACGATCTGGCCGCCGTACATCACCGCAATCTTGTCGGCGAAGGTCGAGGCTTCCAGTTGATCGTGGGTGACGTAGACCATGGTGATGTTGAATTGCTCGTGGATCTGCTTGAGCTTGCGCCGCAGTTTCCACTTCAGGTGCGGGTCGATCACCGTCAGCGGTTCGTCGAAGAGGATTGCCGAGACGTCGTCACGCACCAGACCACGGCCCATGGAGACTTTCTGTTTTTCGTCGGCGGTGAGGTTACGGGCCTTTTTGCTCAGCAGGTTTTGCAGGTCGAGGACTTCGGCAATTTCCTGCACCTTGCTGTGCACTTTCGCCTCGGCCATGCCCTGATTGCGCAGCGGAAAGGCGAGGTTATCGAACACGGTCATGGTGTCGTAGACCACCGGAAACTGGAAAACCTGGGCGATGTTGCGCTTCTCCGGCGTCAGGTCATTCACCGCTTTGCCGTCGAACAACACATGGCCCTGCGAGGGGCTGAGCAGGCCGGAAATGATGTTGAGCAACGTCGACTTGCCGCAACCCGACGGCCCGAGCAAGGCGTAGGCGCCGCCCTGCTCCCAGACGTGATCCATCTCGCGGATGGCATAATCCTCCGAGCCGCTCGGGGTTTTGCTGTAGCTGTGGGCGAGGTGCTGCAAACGGATTTCGGCCATCAGGCAACCCTCGCGACACGCCGGCCCGGTGCTTGCACCAGACGGCCCTGCGCATCGAACACAAACAGTTTATGGGTCGGGATGTAGATGCGGATCGGCGCATCGACGTCGTATTCGTGAACCCCCGGCAGGTGCAGCACCAGCAGGAAATGCTCGTTGCGCACGTGCAGGAAGGTTTCCGAACCGCTGATCTCCGCCACTTCGACGGTGACCGCCAGTTCCAGATCGTCATCGTTGCTCGGCACCAGCGAAATGTGGCTGGGGCGCACGCCGAAACGAAACTCGCCCTCACCCACCGGGCGCAGATCGACGTTCAACGGGAAGTGCACAAAATTGGCGAAGCTGACTTCGTTGCCGGCGATGCGTCCCGGCATCAGGTTGATCGGTGGTTCGGAGAACAATTCCGCCGCCAATACGGTTTGCGGCTGGTGGTACACCGAAGTCGACGGGCCGCTCTGAATCACCCGGCCTTCGTGAAGAATGGTTGTGGTGCCGCCGAGTGCCAGCGCTTCGTTGGGTTCGGTGGTGGCGTAGATCGCGATGGTATGGCGCGCCTTGAACAGCTCGCGCATTTCCTGACGCAGTTCTTCGCGCAACTTGTAGTCGAGGTTGACCAGCGGCTCGTCGAACAGGATCAGCTCGGCATCCTTGACCAGCGCGCGGGCCATCGCCGTGCGCTGCTGTTGGCCGCCGGAGAGTTCCAGCGGATAGCGCTGCAGAAACTTCTCGATGCGCAGCATCTTCGCGGTTTCCAGCACTTTGCTCTGAATGATTTCTTTCGAGACCCCGGCCTGACGCAGGGGCGAGGCGATGTTCTCGAACACGGTCATGGTCGGGTAATTGATGAACTGCTGATAGACCATCGACACGTTGCGCAACCGCACCGGGCGCTGGGTGACATCGACGCCGTTCATCAGGATGCGCCCGCTGTCGGGCTTGTCCAGCCCGGCCATTAACCGCATGAGGCTGGTTTTGCCGGACAGCGTGCGCCCAAGCAAAACGTTGAACGAACCGGGTTCGAATTTCAGGCAGGCATCGTCGATCCAGGTCTGGCCCTCGACGGTGCGGCTGACGTGCTCCAGGGTGAGTGACATGGCTCGGCCTTTTTATTATTGGAGTCAAGCGACCTGTGCATCAGAGCGACATTCGTGCCAGAAATGGCAAGTGGTTGATTTGTCGTGAAAAGTGGCGAAAACGTGGCGAACGGGCGTTCATTGCTGAACACATTTGAACAGTTGAGCGATTGACAATGAACAATAGTGAACAACACTCTATGAACTCATTTCGGTGAACACCGGAGATCCTGTGGGAGCGAGCTTGCTCGCGAATGCGGTGTGTCATTCAACCGATTCGGTGACTGATACGACGCTTTCGCGAGCAAGCTCGCTCCCACAGTTGATCTGTGTGGTTCTCGGGATTTGGGTTCATAACAACAATAAAAACGCTGCATCAGAGGCTGACCCGCCATGGCCGCACCTGCCCCGCCGCTGTCCCACGACGCGATCGTCCAGACGTCCTGGCAACGTTGCCGCGCCTTCGGTCTCGACCACCACAGCACCCCGGCCTTCGATCAACTGCCTGCCGCCGGCATCGCGCAGTTGCTCGACAGTCACCATGCGCTGGTGCAGACCACCCATCAGGAAGTCCTGCCCTATTACGAAAACATCCTGAGCAATTCCAATTGCCTGATCATGCTCGCCGACAATCAGGGCCAGGTGCTGACGTCGTGGGGCACGCAACGCTTTATCGAACCGAATCTGGCGCGGGGGTTCCGGGCCGGCGCGAGCTGGAGGGAACGCTCAAGCGGCACCAACGCGATCGGCACCGCTCTGGCCTGCGAACAGGCGGTGCATATCGAGCACGACGAGCACTTCCTCAAGGCCAACCGTTTCATGACCGGTTCCGCCGCACCGATTTTCGACGCCGAGCGCAAAGTCATCGCGGTGCTCGACGTGTCCAGCGACAGCTACCTGCCGCCGTCGCACACCCTGGGCATGGTCAAGATGATGAGCCAGACCGTGGAAAACCGGCTGATTCTCAACCTGTTCCACGGCCAGCATTTTCAACTGACCTTCAACACCGGGTTGAACAACCTCGACAGTCAGTGGGCGGGGTTGTTGATCTTTGATGAGAGCGGTCAGGTGCTGTCGGCCAATCGGCGTGCGGACAATCTGCTCGGTGTGCGCCTGTCGCGGGTCAGCGTCGAAAGCCTGTTCAAGGTGTCGCTGCTGGAGTTGCTCAATCAGCCGGAGGGCTTGCCGTTTGCCTTGCAGACGTCCGGGCGTAACCGTTTTCAGTGTCTGTTGAAGCGGCCGCAACAAGCGCCGCTCCAGCCGCGGGTGTTTGCCGAGCCGAAACGTGCGGAACCACCGGTTAGAACGTCGAACGCGATCAGCCTCAATACCTTGCACTTCGGCGACAGTCGCGTGGAAAAAGCCGTGCGCCAGGCCGAACGGTTGCTGGAAAAGGATATTCCGCTGCTCATCCACGGTGAAACCGGCGTCGGCAAAGAGGTCTTCGTCAAAGCCCTGCATCAGGCCAGCTCCCGTAGCAAACAGGCGTTCATTGCCGTCAACTGCGCGGCGATCCCCGCCGAACTGGTCGAGTCCGAACTGTTCGGCTATGAGAAAGGCGCGTTCACCGGCGCCAACCAGAAAGGCAGCATCGGCCTGATTCGCAAGGCTGACAGAGGCACTCTGTTTCTCGACGAGATTGGCGATATGCCGTTGCCGACGCAGGCGCGGTTGCTGCGCGTGTTGCAAGAACGTTGCGTGCAACCGGTGGGCAGTAGCGAGCTGTTCCCGGTGGACTTGCGGATCATTTCAGCGACGAATCGCTCTTTACGTGAACAAGTGCAATTGGGCCGGTTTCGTGAGGATTTGTACTACCGCATTGGCGGTTTGACCCTGGAACTGCCGCCGCTGCGGGAGCGCAGTGATAAAGAGGCGTTGTTCAAGCGGTTGTGGGAGCAGCATCGTGAACCGACGCAGTGGGCGGGGTTGAGCCAGGAGGTGCTGGAGCTGTTCAGCCGACATCCTTGGCCGGGGAATTTACGGCAAGTCAGCAGCGTGATGCAGGTGGCGTTGGCGATGGCTGAGGAGCAGCCGGTCAGACCTGAGCATTTGCCGGATGATTTTTTTGTTGATCTGGAGATGGAGCCGGTTGAGAGCGCGGCGCCGTTGGGGCTGGATCTGAATGATGTCGAGGCGTTGAACCGGGAGTTGAAGGCTTCCGGGGGGAATATTTCCCATTTGGCGCGGCGATTGGGTGTGAGTCGGAATACGCTTTACAAGCGGCTGCGCCAGATTGAGGGTTGAGTGAACCCCGTTCCCCTCATCGGAACGCCGCCCGCCCAGCCCTCTCCCCCAGGAGAGGGAGCTGACCGAGGTGTCTGGCGCTGAACATCGACCTGAAACATCGTGGCGATTATGGATTCGGTACCGCACGTTCAGGTCGGCGTATCTATTGAGCATCCCCCATTCAGTCCCCTCTCCTGGGGGAGAGGGCTAGGGTGAGGGCGAAAGTTCTGGCTCAACATGCGCAACCGAAGCCGCCTCCAATGTCCGCAACCCCACCAGCACAACCACCACCATCATCAACCCTGCACCAATCGCCACGCCGAACCCTGCCCGCGCGCCCCACGCATCAATCACCAGCCCCGCCAGCATGCCGCCTAGCGCAACGCCAATGCTGATACCCGTGGTCATCCACGTCAGCCCTTCGGTGATCCGCGACGGAGGAATAATGATCGTCCCCATTTTCATCACCACGACCATCGTTGGCGCAAACGAGATGCCCGCGATAAACAGCGCCGCTGTCAGCACATAAACATCCGTTGCAAAAACAGGCAGCACACCGGTGAACGCCGTCACCAATATCCCGACCAGAAACTGTTTTTCAATCGCCAGGGAAACCCGCAATGCACCAAACGTCAGGCCCGCCACCAATGAGCCAAACGCATAGGCAGCAAGGATGAAGGTCGCCGACGCTGGCCAGCCCTGCGCATTGGCGAAGGCGACGACCGCGACATCGATTGCGCCACCAATGACGCCCATCGCCAACAGCGCCAGAACAATGGTGCGAACGCCGGGAATCAGCAGGGTTGAGCCGCCATGGCTGGCGTGGCCCACGACAACTTTAGGTTCAGTCTGGCGTTGCAGCAGAAACGCGGTCACCCCAATAGCTAACAACCCGACCGCAACCAGCGGCCCGGCTTCGGCGAAAAAACTCACGCTCAGACCGATCGCCAGTGGCGGGCCGACGATATAGGCCAGCTCGGTGAGGACGGTGTCCAGCGAGAACGCTGTGTGCAATTGCGGCTTGCCCCGGAACAACTGCGTCCATCTGGCGCGGATCATCGACGGCATGCTCGGCATCGTCCCCGCCAGCGCCGCTAGAACAAACAGCAGTGCGGCCGGTGCCCGCATGTAAACCGCGAGGATCAGTGCCAGCAACATGGCAATGCTGAACGCCGTGACGACGGGTAGCACGCGGCTCTGGCCATGCTGATCAACCAGTCTGGAGATGTGTGGGCCGAGCAACGCATTGGCCAGGGTGAAAGTCCCGGCGACGGCACCGGCCAGCCAGTACACACCGGTTTGCTGCACCAGCATGGTGATGATGCCGATGCCGATCATTGCCTGTGGCAAGCGCGCGATAGAACTCGCGAGCACTAACCCGGTGGCGCCGGGGGTCGTTAGCAGCTCGCGGTAGTGATTGGCCATGGTGTTTCCCTTACATGATCGTCGCTGCTCAGCATCCGGCTGAACGCGTTGCCGACATCAAGACCTACGCGAACGTCAAAAGCAACCCTCACCCCAGCCCTCTCCCGGAGGGAGAGGGAGCCGACCGAGGTGTCTGGCGTTGTACATCGACCTGAAAAACCGAGTTGATTATGGATTCAAATCTGGACCAGGTCGGCACTTTGACACCCTCACCCTCACCCCAGCCCTCTCCCGGAGGGAGAGGGAGCTGACCGAGGTGTCTGGCGTTGTACATCGACCTGAAAAAACCAGTCGATTATGGATTCAAAGCAGCACGTTCAAGTCGGCGTATTTCCTGAACATCCCCCAATCGGTCCCCTCTCCCTCCGGGCGGCCCGACGTTTCGGGTGGGTTAGGGTGAGGGGCTTTTCTCGCGCCCAAACAAAAACCCGCACAAGGCGGGTTTTGTTTTAAAGCAGATAAGGCAATCAGTCAGCCAGACGCCAGGTAGTCCCACCCTTCCCGTCTTCCAACACAACGCCCATCGCCGTCAGCTGATCACGGATACGATCGGACTCAGCCCAATCCTTCCCCGCCCGCGCCGCCAGACGTGCAGCAATCAGTGCATCAACCTCAGCCGCATCGACACGCCCTTCAGCGCCCGCCTGCAGGAAGTCATCCGCCTCCAACTGCAACACACCCAGCACGCTCGCCAGCTCTTTCAGACGCGCCGCCAGACCGGCCGCTGCGTCGAGATCGCTCTCGCGCAGGCGGTTGATCTCACGCACCATCTCGAACAGCACGGCGCAGGCTTCCGGCGTGCCGAAGTCGTCGTTCATCACCGTGGTGAAACGCTCGACGAACGCTTCGCCGCCGGCCGGGGCAACGTTCGGCAGGCCTTTCAACGCGTGGTAGAAACGCTCGAGTGCGCCCTTCGCGTCCTTGAGGTTGTCTTCCGAGTAGTTGATCGCGCTGCGGTAGTGGCTCGACACCAGCAGGTAACGCACGACTTCCGGGTGGTACTTGTCGAGCACGTCGCGAATGGTGAAGAAGTTGTTCAAGGACTTGGACATCTTCTCGCCATTGATGCGGATCATGCCGCAATGCATCCACGCGTTGGCGTAGGTCTTGCCGGTGGCCGCTTCGCTCTGGGCGATTTCGTTTTCATGGTGCGGGAACTCGAGGTCGCTGCCGCCGCCATGAATGTCGAAGGTCTCGCCGAGGCAGCAGGTGGACATCACCGAGCACTCGATGTGCCAGCCCGGACGCCCGGCGCCCCATGGCGATTCCCAGCTCGGCTCGCCCGGTTTGGCGGCTTTCCACAGCACGAAGTCCAGCGGGTCTTCTTTCGACTCGTCGACTTCGATGCGCGCACCGATGCGCAGGTCTTCGATCTTCTTGCGCGACAGCTTGCCGTAGCCCATGAACTTGGCGACGCGGTAGTACACGTCGCCATTGCCCGGGGCGTAGGCGTAACCCTTGTCGATCAAGGTCTGGATCATCGCGTGCATGCCCGGAATGTGATCCGTGGCACGCGGCTCCATGTCCGGCTTCTTGATATTCAGGCGCGCTTCGTCTTCGTGCATCGCGGCGATCATGCGCTCGGTCAACGCGTCGAACGATTCACCGTTCTCGCGGGCACGATTGATGATCTTATCGTCGATGTCGGTGATGTTGCGCACGTAGGTCAGGTCGTAGCCGCTGAAACGCAACCAGCGGGTCACCAGGTCGAACGCGACCATGCTGCGGCCATGGCCGAGGTGGCAGTAGTCGTACACGGTCATGCCGCACACGTACATGCGCACCTTGTTGCCATCCAGCGGTTTGAAGACTTCTTTGCTCTTGGTGAGCGTGTTGTAGATCGTTAGCACGTTAAATCCCTTGAATCACTGGCCCCACGAATCACGCAGAGTCACGGTACGGTTGAATACCGGCTGACCGGGTTTCGAGTCCTTGATATCCGCGACGAAGTAGCCTTCGCGCTCGAACTGGAAACGGTCTTCCGGCTGTGCGTCGCCAAGCGATGGCTCAGCACGACAACCGGTCAGCACTTGCAGTGAGTCAGGGTTGATGTTGTCGAGGAAGCTCGCGCTGTCCTCGGCCTTCTCCGGGTTCGGCGAACGGAACAGGCGATCATACAGACGCACTTCGCACTCAATGCTGGCAGCCGCCGGCACCCAGTGGATCACGCCTTTGACCTTGCGGCCTTCCGGGTTCTTGCCCAGGGTGTCCGGATCGTAGGAGCAGCGCAGTTCGACGATGTTGCCGTCGGCATCCTTGATCGCTTCGTCGGCACGGATCACGTAGCTGCCGCGCAGACGCACTTCGCCGTTCGGCTCCAGGCGCTTGTAGCCCTTTGGCGGTTCTTCCATGAAGTCATCGCGGTCGATGTAGATTTCACGGGCGAACGGCAGCTTGCGC